>NZ_CAXTOQ010000071.1:0-17137 GCF_964245895.1 uncultured Amnibacterium sp. | reverse complement strand
GGAACCGTGGCGCCGACGGGACGACGGCGGGCAGCAGCAGCAGAGCCGAGCCGGTCACCAGGACCGCGTCGGCGGTCGTCGTCGGCCGCACCCCGACCGCGACCTGCCAGTCCGGCAGCGTCGCGGCGAGCAGCAGCAGCCGGGCCGCGACGAGGCCGGACAGCACCGCGCCCGCCGCGGACGGCGGCCGGCGGAGCGCCGCAGCCCTGCCGCCCGCGAGCAGCAGCACGGAGACGGCCGCCGCCGGCGGCCACAGCACCGGGTCCAGCTGCGCCGCCGCCGACACCTGCGCGGTCGCGACCAGCAGCAGCACAAACGCCGCGGCGTCGAGACGACCGGGAGCGCGCCGCGCCCGGACGGCGATGGCCGCCGCGCCGACGACGACCCCCGCGATCGCGGCGGCCCACGGCGACCGCGACGCGGCCGCGAGGACCAGCAGCACCGCCGCGGACGACGCGACCGCGACCGATCCGGCGAGCCGCCGGCGACCGAGGGCGGCGACGGCCCACAGCACAGCCAGCACGCCGAGCAGCGCGCCGGCGAGGGCTGCGGCGGGCGGCAGCCCGAGCCTCGGCACCCCGCCCTGGAAGCCGCCGTCGGCCGCCGCGAGCGGCAGCGCGGCGACCGCGGCGACGGCGTACCCGGCGAGGGCGAGCAGCGGCAGCGCCGCGACCACGGCCGCGCCGGCGCCGGCCGCGGCGACGGGATCGCGCCGCACGTCGGGCACCGGGCGGCGCAGCCGGAGCACCAGGGCGGCCGCCGCCGGGATCAGCACCGGGCCGGCCTCGGCGGGGTGCGGCAGCAGCGGCGCCGGCCCGCGGGCGGCCCCGGTCCATACCGCGAGCGCGAGCGCCGCGCCACCGAGGGCGGCCGACGCGACCAGGTCGGGCGTCCGGTCCGCCCGGCCGGGCCGCGCGGCGGTCGCCGCGGCGAGCGCGCAGACGACGGCGACCGCTCCGAAGGACATCAGCCCGCCTCCGCGCAGGGCGGGAAGCGCCCACCCCGCGGTCGCGGCGGCGACGAGCAGCCAGCCCGCCCCGCCGATCCTGGCGACGATCGACGGCACCCCGCTCCAGCGCAGGCCGACCTGGGAGCCGACGACCCCGCCGGCGAGGCCCGCCGCCCACCACGCGGTGGGTCCGTCGTCCGGCGAGACGCCGAGCACGATCGCGGCCGCGGCGATCGGCAGCCCACCGGCGCCGGCGATCGCGCCCGCCCGCAGGCCGGCCGAGCGGTGCAGCGCGATGCCGATCGCGGACACGACCGCGACGCCGAAACCGGCGAACAGCAGCGCATCGACCCCCGCCGATCCGAACAGGTCGTTGGCGCGCACGATCCAGAGGTCCAGCACCAGCGGCACCAGGCCGACGACGGTGACGCCCTCCGCCGTCGCCGGCAGGCCGCGGCGCCGCACGAGTACCGCGGCGCCCAGCACGCCGGCGCTCAGCGCGGCGGTGATGACGGAGCGGACCGGGAGCGACGCGAGCAGGTACGCCAGCAGCAGGAAGAAGATCGCGGCGACCGAGACCGCGACGACGCCCGCCACGAGCAGCAGCACCTGCACCCCGGACCGGCCGGCCGCCGGCTCGCGCACCGGGGAGGCGGGGGGCGGGGCGACCGCCTCCGGAGGCGCCGACTGCGGCACGGCGACAAGACGCGATCCCGGCACCCCGACGGACGCCGACTGCGGCACCGCGACCGGAACCGCCTGGGGAGGGGTCGTCGCACGGGCCGCCTGCCGACGCCGCACGCCGGCGATCGCGGCCTCGCGGGCCGCGACGACCTGCACGATCTGCTGCGACAGCGCCCAGACCTCGCCGGCGCCCTCGGTCGCCGTGTCGAGCCCGCACGCCGGGCAGGCGGTGCCGGTCAGCGGGGTGAAGCAGGCCGGGCAGCGCCACGGCTCGGTGAACCGCTGCGGGGCGTCCGGCCAGGAGGACATGCGACACACCGTGGCAGGCCAGGGCCCTCCGGACCAGCCCGCGATGCGGGGACGGGCCTGGGGAGGAGCGGATCGGCGCCCGGACGCGCGACGCGGCGGTTCGCTACGGTCGCGCTGTGCGCAGGACAGCGGGGCGGGGACCGACCACCGGCGGCGAGCGGGTGCTGATCCTCTCCGCCGGGGTCGGGGCCGGGCACAACAGCGCGGCCGCGGCGGTGCGGCAGGCGTGCGACGCGCGCGGCGGCATCGCCGAGGTGCAGGTGCTGGACCTGCTGCAGGTGAGCAGCGCGCTCTACCGCGACCTGCTCGGCAAGGGGTACTTCGTCCTGGTCGAGGGCGTGCCGTGGCTGGTCGAGTGGGGCTACGACGTCAGCGACCAGCCGTTCCGCCGCCGCGGGCCGATCGACCCATGGACCCGCGCGAACGCCCAGCCCGTCGTCACCGACATCAAGCGGTTCCGCCCGACGGCGATCATCTGCACGCACTTCCTGCCCGCCCAGCTGGTCGCCTCCCTCCTGCTGCGCGGCGTCGTCGACGCGCGCACCGCGATCGTCACCACCGACTACGACTTCCAGGGCCTCTGGCTCACCAGCGCGTTCCACGCGATGGCCGTCGCGCGGGAGGAGGGCAGGGCGCAGCTCGCCGCCTTCGGGCTGCCGCCCGACCGCATCGCCGCGACCGGCATCCCCATCGCCGCGCCGCCGGAGGCGCCGCCCGCCCGACGGGCGGACGGACCGCCGGAGCTGCTGATCTCCGCGGGCGCGGCGGGCGGCGACTACGCCCTCGCGGTCGTGCGGCAGACGATGCACGTGCGCTCGCCCTTCGTCGCGACCGTCGTCTGCGGCCGGAACGACGCCCTGCGGCGCAAGGTCGAGGCGATGGTCGCGCCGGCCGGCGACCGCTACCGGGTGCTCGGCTACACGGCCGACATGCCGGTGCTGCTGCGCCGCGCGGACCTGTTCATCGGGAAGCCCGGCGGGCTCTCCGCGTCCGAGTGCATGGCCGCCGGGCTGCCGATGGTGCTCGTGAACCCGATCCCCGGCCAGGAGGTGCGCAACGGCGACTACCTGATGGAGCAGGGGGCGGCCGTCCGGTGCAACAGCGTCGCGACCATCGGCTGGAAGATCGACGAGGTGCTGCGCGAGCCCGGCCGGCTGCAGCGGATGCAGGCCGCCGCGTCCCGGACCGGCCGGCCGGACGCCGCGCGGGACGCGCTCGCGATGCTGCTCGACGGCCCGGCCCGGCCGCTGATCGTCACGCGCGCCGCACAGCGGACGATCCTCGACGCGAGCGAGCGCCGGATCGTCGCGAGCGACGTGACGGGCCCCGGCGCACTCGTCCGGCTCGTCGACGAGGAGGCCGGCAGCACGGTCGCGCTGCTGCGCGCGGAGCAGCTGGACGATCTCGAGGCCCGGCACGCCGGCGAGGGGGAGCACCTCGTGCTGCGCCGCTCCCAGGCCGCCCTGCCGTTCGGCTGGGAGGTGCGGCGGCTGCTGCGCGGGGTGCTGCGGGGCGACGACGAGCTGCGGGTGCGCGTCGAGGCGCTCGCAGCGACGCCCTGGGGCTGACTCAGCCCTCGCCGTCCGGAGTGCGCAGCTGGCGGGCGTCCGCCCAGCCGTCCGGGTGGTGCTGGGCCGCCTGCAGGACCCAGTCGCCGGGTCGCGGCGACCACCGGAGGGTCGCGGGGTCCCGCCGCAGGGTCGGCCCGGCGTCGAGCGCCACCGTCACGGTCGCCGTCCCGCGCGGCGGGAGGGTCACCCGGCGGAAGCCCAGCAGCTGCGCGACCGGCCGGTCGAGCGCGAGGTCGGCCGCGTACAGCTGCACCACGGTCGACCCCGCCCGGTCGCCCTCGTTCGCCACCTCGACGAGCGCGGTGCCGCCGTGCGCGCCGAGCTCGTGGCCCACCAGGTGCACGGTCGTCGTCGTGTAGCCGAGGCCGAAGCCGAACGGGTACGCGGGGGCGTGCCCGTCGGCGTCGAGTCGCCGCTGGCCCCACCGGTCGTCGTAGACGACGGCCTTCGCGGTGCGGACGAACGGCGGCAGGTGCGCGGCGTCCGCCGGCAGCACGAACGGCAGCCGCCCGCCCGGCTCGGCGCGGCCGGTGAGCACGTCGGCGAGCGCCCGACCCCCCTCCATCCCGCCGTACCAGGCGAGCAGCAGCGCGGGCACCTCACGGCGCCACGACTCGATCAGGATCGCGCTGCCGCCGATCAGCACCACGACCGTCCTCGGGTTCGCGGCGGCGACGGCCCGCACGAGGCGCACGTCCGCCGGGTCGAGGTCGAGCGAGTCGCGGTCCCCGCCGCGCACGAAGCGGGCCGCGAGATGAGCGAGGGCCGCGAGCGGCACGCGGAGCGGACCGGATCGGAACGCCCGGCCCAGCGCGCCCACGTCCACGCCGCCGGTGACGACCGACTCGCCCTCGTCGTGCTGGTCGAGGCCGACGACGACGACCGCGACGTCCGCCGCCCGCGCGGCCGCTGCGGCGGCCCGCGGGTCGCTGCCGCCGACCGCGTCGATCCGCGCGCCGGGCAGCGCCTCCCGCAGCCCCCGCAGCGGGGAGACGGTGGAGGGGGGCCGAACCCGGGACGAGCCGTGGTCGCCGAGGTTCGCCCGGTCCGCCAGGCGGCCGACGACCGCGATGCGGCGGATCGTCGGATCGAGCGGCAGCACAGGGGCGCCGGCGACCGGCTCGTTCCGCAGCAGCACCACCGAGGCGGCGGCGACCCGGCGGGCGAGCGCCCGGTGCGCCGCGGAGGCGATCACCGCGGTGCCGGGCGGGTTCGTGTCGTGGGTCGCGGCGTGCAGCAGGCAGGTGCACAGGATGCGGCGCGCCGATCGCAGCACCGTCGAGCGGGGCAGCCTGCCGTCCCGCAGCGCGGCGGGCAGCTCGCGGGCGCGCAGCAGCCGCAGCGGCATCTCGACGTCCAGGCCCGCCTCCAGCCCGGCGACCGCGTCGTGGGTGCCGAACACCCAGTCGCTGGTGACGAAGCCGGGGAAGCCCCACTCGTCCCGCAGGACGCCGGTGAGCAGGGCGCGGTTCACGTCCATGTGCTCGCCCCGCACCTTGTTGTAGGCGCTCATCACCGAGTCGGCGCCCGCGTCCACGACCATCTTGAAGTGGGGCAGGTAGACCTCGTGCAGGGCGTGCTCGTCGACGGCCACGTCGACCTCGAAGCGCTCGTCCTCCATCGAGTTCAGCGCGAAGTGCTTGACGCAGGCCATCACGTGCTCGCGCACGCCCCGCGTCATCGCCGATCCCATCCGGCCGGTGAGCACCGGGTCCTCGCCGTAGCACTCCTGCGCGCGGCCCCAGGCGGGGTGCCGCAGCAGGTTCACGCAGACGGAGGCGGAGTAGTTCGCACCCCTGGCGAGGGTCTCCAGCCCGATCGCGCGCCCGACCTCCTCCTCCAGGTCCGGATCCCAGGTCGCCGCCCTGGCCATCGTGACGGGGAAGGCGGTGGATGCGCCGATCACGACCCCGCGGGCGCCGTCGCTGAAGCGGATGCCGGGGATGCCGAGGCGGGGCACCGCCCCGGCGACGAACGGGCGCCTGCCGAGCAGCACCGGGATCAGCGGCAGCACGCGCCGAGGGGCGTCGCCGTCGAGCAGCCCGAGCAGCTCGCCGTCGGTCAGCAGCCCGATCAGCCGCTCCGCCGCCGCGTCCGCGGTGCTGCGTCCGGTGCGCACCGCGGCGACCGCGTCGGCCCAGTCCCGGCCCGAGGCCCTCGCCCTCGCGCGCCGCAGCGCGCTCCGCGCCTCCGTCTCCACGCCCGGATTCTGCACGCTGCGGCCCGCAGGCGCGGTGGTAGCGTGACGGCCATGCTGCCGGGCGCGCCCCTCCACCGCGTTCGCCTCCTTCCGCGCCGCGACGGGGTCTGAACCACCGGCTCCCTCGTCGCGGAGGCTCTGCGCTGCCGGCATCTCCCGCCTCGTTCCCCCGGAGGACAGCCATGACCGAAGCCGGCCCCGCGCCGCACCGCGCCCTTGAGGGCGCGCCGCACCGTCCCGGTGCCAGGACTCTCGCCGAGAAGGTGTGGGCCGACCACCTCGTGAAGCGGGGCGAGGACGGCGCACCCGACCTCATCTACATCGACCTGCACCTCGTGCACGAGGTCACCAGCCCGCAGGCGTTCGACGGCCTCCGCGCGGAGGGGCGCCCGGTCCGCCGGCCCGACCTCACCATCGCGACCGAGGACCACAACACGCCGACGGTCGACATCGACAAGCCGATCGCGGACATCACCAGCCGCACGCAGATCGAGACCCTGCGTCGCAACGCGAAGGAGTTCGGCGTCCGGCTGCACTCCCTCGGCGACGCGGAGCAGGGCATCGTGCACATCGTCGGCCCGCAGCTGGGGCTGACCATGCCGGGCGTGACCGTCGTCTGCGGCGACTCGCACACCTCCACCCACGGCGCGTTCGGCGCGATGGCGTTCGGCATCGGCACGAGCGAGGTCGAGCACGTGCTCGCCACGCAGACGCTGCCGCTGAAGCCGTTCAAGACCATGGCGATCACCGTCGAGGGCACCCTGAAGCCCGGCGTGACGGCGAAGGACGTCATCCTGGCCGTCATCGCGAGGATCGGCACGAACGGCGGGCAGGGCTACGTGCTCGAGTACCGCGGCAGCGCCATCCGCGCCCTGTCCATGGACGGCCGCATGACGATCTGCAACATGTCGATCGAGGCCGGCGCCCGCGCCGGCATGGTCGCGCCGGACCAGACGACCTTCGACTACCTGCGGGGCCGCCCGCACGCGCCGAAGGGCGCCGACTGGGATGCCGCGGTCGAGTACTGGCGCACGCTGCCCTCCGACGACGACGCCGTGTTCGACGCGGAGGTCCTCCTCGACGCCGACGAGCTGGAGCCGTTCGTCACCTGGGGCACCAACCCGGGCCAGGGCACCACGCTGGCGGGCGTCGTGCCGGATCCGGCGGCGATCGACGACCCGCAGCTGCGCGACTCCGCGCAGCGGGCCCTGCAGTACATGGACCTCGCCCCCGGCACGCCGCTGAAGGACATCCGGGTCGATGCCGTCTTCATGGGGTCCTGCACCAACAGCCGCATCGAGGACCTGCGCGCCTTCGCCTCCGTCGTCAAGGGGCGGCGGAAGGCCGAGGGCGTCCGCGTCATGGTCGTGCCGGGCTCGGCCCGCGTGCGGCTGGAGGCGGAGGCGGAGGGCCTCGACCAGGTCTTCCTCGACTTCGGCGCCGAGTGGCGGTTCGCCGGCTGCTCGATGTGCCTCGGCATGAACCCGGACCAGCTGGCGCCGGGGGAGCGGTGCGCCTCCACCTCGAACCGCAACTTCGAGGGCCGGCAGGGCAAGGGCGGCCGCACCCACCTGGTGTCGCCGCTCGTCGCCGCGGCGACCGCGATCCGCGGCACGCTGTCGTCCCCCTCCGACGTCGTCGAAGGAGCGTTGGTCTGATGGACGCGTTCACCACGCACACCGGCGTCGCCGTGCCGCTGCAGCGGTCGGCGGTCGACACCGACCAGATCATCCCGGCCGTCTACCTGAAGCGGGTCACGAAGACCGGGTTCGACGACGCGCTGTTCGCGCACCTGCGGCAGGACCCGTCGTTCGTGCTGAACGACCCGGTCTTCGCCCGCGGGTCCGTCCTCTTCGCCGGCCCCGACTTCGGCACGGGGTCCAGCCGCGAGCACGCCGTGTGGGCGCTGCGCGACTACGGCTTCCGCGCCGTGCTCTCCTCCCGGTTCGGCGACATCTTCCGCGGCAACGCCGGCAAGCAGGGGCTGCTGACCGGCGTGCTGCCGGAGGACGCGATCGAGACATGCTGGGCGCTGATCCGGGCGGATCCGGGAGCCGCGGCTACGGTCGACCTCCAGGCGGCGACCGTCACCCTTTCGGGGGCGACCTTCCCGTTCGAGATCGACGCGTACACCCGCTGGCGGCTGCTGGAGGGGCTGGACGACATCGGTCTGACCCTGCGCGACGAGGAGCGCATCACGGAGTTCGAATCGGGTCGCGCCTCCTGGCGGCCCCAGACCCTGCCGGTGAGGGAATCTTGAGCACGACGTTCGACACGGCGCCCAACACGGCGCAGATCGCGGTCACGACCGATGCGGCGCGCGCGGGCGCGAGCGTCGGGCTGAACTTCGACCGCTTGACCATCGAGGGCGGCAAGCCGCTGCGCGGCACGGTGGACGTGCGGGGCGCGAAGAACCTGGTCACCAAGGCGATGGTGGCGTCCCTGCTGTCCGAGGACGTCAGCGTGCTGCGGGACGTGCCGGACCTCAGCGACGTGCGCGTGGTCCGCGGGCTGCTCGAGATCCACGGCGTCTCGGTCACCCCGGGCGTGCAGCCGGGCGAGCTGCTGCTGGACACCAGGAACGTCCGTCGCGCCCACGTGAGCGAGATCGACGCGCACGCCGGCTCGAGCCGCATCCCGATCCTGTTCTGCGGCCCGCTGCTGCACCAGCTGGGCGAGGCCTTCATCCCCGATCTCGGCGGCTGCCGCATCGGCGACCGCCCGATCGACTTCCACCTCGACGCGCTGCGCAAGTTCGGCGCGATCGTCGAGAAGCTGCCGGCCGGCATCCGCCTGTCGGCGCCGAACGGGTTGCACGGCGCGTACATCCATCTCCCGTACCCGAGCGTCGGCGCGACCGAGCAGGTGCTGCTGACCGCGGTCCGCGCGCGCGGCACGACGGAGCTGCGGAACGCCGCGATCGAGCCCGAGATCATGGACCTGATCGCGATCCTGCAGAAGATGGGCGCGATCATCTCGGTCGAGCCCAACCGCGTGATCCTGATCGAGGGCGTGGCGGAGCTGAAGGGCTACGCCCACCGGGCCATCTTCGACCGCAACGAGGCCGCGTCCTGGGCGTCCGCCGCGCTCGCGACCCACGGCGACGTGTTCGTCAAGGGGGCGGTGCAGGAGCACATGATGACCTTCCTGAACGTGTTCAGGAAGGTCGGCGGCGCCTTCGACGTGCTCGAGGACGGCATCCGGTTCTGGCACCCGGGCGGCTCGCTGAAGCCGGTCGTCGTCGAGACGGACGTGCACCCCGGCTTCATGACGGACTGGCAGCAGCCGCTGATCGTCGCGCTGACGCAGGCGGACGGCGTCTCCACGATCCACGAGACGGTCTACGAGAACCGCTTCGGGTTCACCGACGCCCTGCTGAAGATGGGCGCGGACATCCGCGTGCACCCGCGCGGGTTCGCCGCGCCTGCCCGCCGCGTGCCCCGCCGCGAGCTGGAGCAGGCCGCGGTCATCACCGGCCCGACCCCGCTGCACGGCGCCGACATCGAGGTGCCGGACCTGCGCGGCGGGTTCTCGCACCTGATCGCGGCCCTGACCGCCGAGGGCACGAGCACGGTGCGCAACGTCGGGATCATCAGCCGCGGGTACGAGAACTTCGGCGAGAAGCTGAAGGCGCTGGGAGCGCGCTTCAGCGTCGACGGCTGATGGCCCCCTCCGATGGCTGAGCGCGGCGCCGGGGACCCGGCGCTCGCGCCCGTCCGCACGAAGCCGGCGAAGCCCGGGGTGGAGACGCACCGCCCCTCGGCCTTCTGGCCGGTCGCCGGGCTCGTGATCCCGCCGATCCTCGCCGTCGCGACGATCCGCGTGCACGATCCGGAGAAGCTGCCGACCACCGGGCCGTTCATCCTCGCGCCGAACCACCTGTCGAACATCGACCCCGTCGCGGTCGGCATCGCGCTCTGGCGGCTCGGGCGGGCGCCGCGGTTCATGGCGAAGTCGTCGCTGTTCCGGGTCCCGGTGCTCGGGCCGCTGATGACGGCGATGGGTCACGTGCCCGTCGATCGCGGCGGCGCGGGGCGGGGCGCCATCCCGCTGTCGTCGGCGAAGCGGCTGGTCTCGGAGGGGCAGGGCGTGATCGTCTACCCGGAGGGCTCGCTGACCCGCGACCCCGACCTGTGGCCGATGCGCGGCAAGACCGGTGCGGCCCGCCTCGCGCTGCAGCTGGGCGTGCCCGTCATCCCGGTGGCGCACTGGGGCGCGCAGGGGCTGATGCCGGTGAACACCACGCGCTTCCGGCTCCGTCCCCGGCCGCACATCGACGTCGTCTTCGGCGACCCCGTCGACCTCTCCGACCTGGGCCGCGTCGCGGACCGCGCCGCGCTCGCCGAGGCGACCGACCGCATCATGGCGGCGATCACCGCCCTGCTCGAGCAGCTGCGCGGCGAGACCGCGCCGACCGAGCGGTGGGACCCGGCGAAGCACGGCCAGACCGAGACCGGCACCTTCTGATGCCCGCAGCCCTGCGTTTCGCAGGCGTTCCGGCATCGCTCCGCTCGCCAGAACGCCTTCGAAACGCGGGGGCTGCAACGTCTCGGGGCGTGCGATGAGGGTCGCGGTCCTCGGGGCGGGCAGCTGGGGCACCGTCTTCGCGAAGGTGCTGGCCGACGCCGGGAACGACGTGTCGCTGTGGGCGCGACGGGAGGCGGTGGCCGAGGCGATCGAGCGCCGGCACCGCAACGACGACTACCTGCCGGGGGTGCGGCTGCCGGACGAGATCGACGCGACCAGCGACCTCGCCTGGGCGCTGCGCGGCGCCTCCATCGTGTTCCTCTCCGTGCCGAGCCAGTCGCTGCGCGGCGTGCTGGCCGATGTGCGGCCGGCGCTCGAGCCGGACGCGATCGTGGTCAGCCTGATGAAAGGCGTCGAGGAGGGCTCCGGCCTGCGCATGAGCGAGGTGCTCCGCACGGTGCTGGGGCTGCCGGACGAGCGCATCGCGGTGGTCTCGGGCCCGAACCTCGCGCTCGAGATCGCGCGCGAGGAGCCGACCGCCGCGGTGGTCGCCTCCGCCTCCCTCGACACCGCGATGCGGGTCGCGGCGACCTGCTCCAACCGCTACTTCGGCACCTTCGTGAACACCGACGTGATCGGCACGGAGTTCGGCGGGGTGCTGAAGAACCTGATCGCGCTGGCGGTCGGCATCGTCGTCGGGGTCGGCTACGGCGACAACACGAAGGCGTCGATCCTGACCAGGGGGCTCGCGGAGATGAGCGCCTTCGCGAGCGCGTTCGGCGCGCAGCCCGACACGCTCGCGGGCCTCGCCGGGATGGGGGACCTGATCGCCACGAGCGAGTCGCCGCGGTCCCGCAACAACCGCGCGGGCCGGCTGCTCGGGCAGGGCTACACGAAGGACGACGTGCTGCGCACGATGGACCAGGTCGCGGAGGGGCTCGCCTCGCTCGATCCGGTGCTCGCGCTCGCGGCCGCGCGCGGCGTCGACATGCCGATCTGCTCCCAGGTGGCGCAGGTCATCACCGGCACCCTCGACCCCCGCGACCTCGCGCCGCACACCGCCTCCGACCCCCTCCCCGTCGGCGAGTAGCCCTTTCGCGGATCCGGATCGCTCGCGCGGATCCGGATGGATCGCGCGACACCCCGCGCCGGTGAGCCCCGCGACGGCGTGTCGGCGAATCGATCCGGATCCGCGAACGGGGCGAAAGGGCCGCCGGTAGCCTCGGGCGGGTGACGGAGAAGACGCGGATCGCGCTCGTGTTCGGCGGACGGTCGAGCGAGCACAGCATCTCCTGCGCCACCGCCGGCGGCGTGCTCGGCGCGATCGACCGCGAGCGCTACGAGGTCGTGCCGGTCGGGGTCACCCACGACGGTGCCTTCGTGCTCGAGCGGGACGACCCGGCCGCCTACGCACTCGACCCCGCCGCGCTGCCGGAGGTGCGGGACGACGGCTCGCGGGTCCTCTGGCCCGACTCGACGACCACGAGGGAGCTGCGGGTGCGGCGCCCCGACGGCTCGGAACGGTCTCTCGGCCGCATCGACGTCGCCTTCCCGATCCTGCACGGGCCGTTCGGCGAGGACGGCACGATCCAGGGCCTGTTCGAGCTGATCGGCCTGCCGTACGTCGGCAACGGCGTGCTCGCCTCCGCGCTGGGCATGGACAAGCACTTCACCAAGACCGTGCTGCAGGCCGCCGGCGTGCCGGTGGCGCCGTGGGTCACGCTCACCCAGGTGGATCGCGCCGGCGACCCGACCTACCTCCGGCGGCGGATCGCCGCCCTCGGCTACCCCTGCTTCGTGAAGCCGGCGCGGGCGGGCTCGTCGGTGGGCGTATCGAAGGTGACGGAGCCGGAGGCGCTCGACCGCGCGCTCGACGTCGGGTTCGCGGAGGACTCCCGAGTGCTCGTGGAGCGGGCCGTCGTCGGCCGCGAGCTCGAGATCGGCATGCTCGGCAGCCGCACCGGCGGCCCGGGCCGCACCTCCGCGGTCGGTGAGATCGTGGTCACCGGTCGCGACTTCTACGACTTCGAGGCGAAGTACCTCGACGCCCCCGGCGTCGACCTGCTCTGCCCCGCGCCGCTCGGCGACGGGGACCAGCTGGACCTCGAGCGCACCGCGCAGCGCGCCTTCGAGGCGATCGACGGCCGCGGCCTCGCCCGCGTCGACGTGTTCCTCACCGAGGAGGGCTTCGTCGTGAACGAGATCAACACCATGCCCGGCTTCACGCCGATCTCGATGTTCCCGCGGTGCTGGCAGGAGTCCGGTCTGTCCTACCCGGACCTGATCGCGGAGCTCGTCGAGCTCGCACGATGAGCCGCGCGCTCGCGCTGCCCGCGGCGCTGGCCGCCGTGCTGCTGCTCGCGGGCTGCGCGCCGACCGTGTCGATGCGGGCGGCTCCGGAGGCGGCGAGCGCGCGCTGCGCGGGGGTGGTCGTGCGCCTGCCGGACGCCATCGGCACCGTCGAGCGCCGCGCCACCGACGCGCAGGCCACGGCGGCCTGGGGGCTGCCCGTGACCGTGACGCTGACGTGCGGCGTACCCGACGTGGCGGCCGCCTCCCCGCAGTGCGTCACGATCGGCGGCGTCGACTGGCTGCTCGACGAGCAGCGGATCGACGGCGCGGACCGGCAGGTGCTCACCACCTACGGCCGCAGCCCCGGCACGCAGGTGGTGCTGATCGACCCGGACCGGGTGAGCGCCGACACGGTCCTGAACGCGCTCGCCGACCCCGTCGCGTCGGCGACGCGGCGCACGGGCGAGCGGTGCCTGGCCCGCTCGGACACGAGCCCGTGACCGACGACCTGGCGACCGTGGGCGAGCGCGCCGCCCTCGCCCGCATCCTCCCGCGGCTGGCGGCGGCGGAGGCGCTGCTCGGCCCCGGCGACGACGCCGCGCTGCTCGCCGCGCCGGACGGGCGGGTGCTGCTCAGCACCGACGCGATGGTGCAGGGCCCCGACTTCCGGCGCGCGTGGTCGACGCCATTCGAGCTTGGCTGGAAGGCCGCCGCGACGAACCTCGCCGACATCGCCGCGATGGGCGGCAGGCCGACCGGGCTGCTGGTCGCGCTCGCGGCCCCCGGCGGGACCCCCGTGACGGACCTGGAGGGCATCGCCGACGGCCTGGCCGCGTGCGGCGCCCGGCTCGCGCCCGGCGTCGGCGTCGTGGGCGGCGACCTCACCCGATCGCCCGTGCTGTCCCTCGCGATCACGGTCACCGGTTCGCTCGACGGCAGGGACCCGGTCCTCCGATCGGGAGCGCGCCCGGGCGACACGGTCGCCTACGCGGGGCGGCTCGGGCTCGCGGCGGCGGCGCTGCGCCTGCTGTTCGCGATCGGGGAGGAGGACGAGGCCGCGGTCGCGTCCCTCCGCCGGGCGGCGCCGCACCTGCTCGCCGAGCAGCTGGCGCCGAGCCCTCCGATCGGCCTCGGCGTCGTCGCCGCGCAGGCGGGCGCCTCCGCGATGCTCGACGTCTCGGACGGGCTGCTGCTCGACGCGTCCCGGATCGCTGCGGCCAGCGACGTCGCCCTCGATCTGGACCTCGGCGTGCTGCAGGACCTCGCGGACGGGGTCCGCTCGCTCGGCGAGCCCGACGGCCTGCCGACCGCCGCGCTGCCGCTCGGGCCGGGGGAGGCGCTGGCGCTCGTGCTCGGCGGCGGCGAGGACCACGGGCTGCTGGGGTGCTTCCCCGGCGAGCCGCCCGAGGGCTTCCGCGCGATCGGCGTCGTCCGCATGGGGCCCGCCGCGGTCCTGGTGGGCGGGGAGCCGGTCGACCCGGCCGGCTGGGACTCCTTCACCGCCCCCTGACGATTCCGTTTCGAAGGAAGTTCTGCGCGATCGACGGCGCATCTCCCTCACAACGGAGTCGGGACGAGGACGTGCACCGCGGTGTCGCCGTAGGCGCGAGTGCGCTCCAGCTCGAGGCCGGGAGGGAGGAGCGGCGCGGGGGAGTGGGACGACCGCTCGACCAGCACGACCGCGTCCGGGACGAGCAGCGGGGCGAGCGCCGCGAGATCGGCGGCGACCTGCGCGTCCGGCAGGTCGTACGGCGGGTCGAGGAACGCCAGCCCGATCCCGCCGGCCGCACCCGCGAGGAACGCCTCGACCGACTGCGGCGCGACCCGCACCTCGATCGGGGCGGGAGCCGCGCGCTCCACCCGGCGCACGTTGTCGCGGATCGTCCGGACGGCCCGCGGCGCCTTCTCGACGAGGACCGCGGAGGCGGCGCCGCGCGAGACCGCCTCCAGCCCGAGCGCCCCCGACCCCGCGTACAGGTCGACGACGGCCGCGCCGCGGATCGCGTCGCGCGCCTCCAGCATCGAGAACAGCGCCTCGCGGGTGCGGTCGCTCGTCGGCCGCGTGCCGTCCGGCGGCACCGCCAGCTGCAGCGAGCCGGCCCACCCGGCGACGATCCTCGGCACCCCTCCACCATTCCACGCGATGCGGGGCGCTCACCCGGCGACGATCCGTTCAGCGCCGGGGCGGTCCGCCGAAGGCCGCCTCGAGGCGCGCGAGATCCATCCGGTCCCGGTCTCGCAGCGGGTACCCCTCGTGGGCCCGCAGCTGCGTCTCCACATCGACGCACCGGACCGCTACTCCGGCGATCCTCCCGACGGTCGGCGCCCCGTAGCGGAACGGCGGCGCGTCCGCCATCGCGGGATCGCCGCGCAGGTCCTGCGCCGCTCCGCCGCTCGGCCGCGCGATGACCAGGTGGAGGTCGACCTCCCGGCCCTCGTCGTCCCGCACCGCGATCGCGGTCGGCGCGAGGTCCCGGATCACCGCGTAGCCCGCGCCCGCCAGGGCATCGAGCGCCTCGGCGCTGCGACCCGCCGGGATCACGAGGTCGACGTCGCCGTGCGGCCGGGTCTGCTCGCCGAGCAGCGCGTCGACGCCCCAGCCGCCGTCGACCCACGCCTCCACCCCCGCGGCGTCGAGCAGGGTCAGCACGTGCAGCACCTCGCCTGCAGACATCGGCACCCCTCCACCCTTCCACGCGATGCGGGGCCGCCCGCTGCTGATGGGGCGGTGCGCACCGCAGGACCTGCAGCGGAGAGCCCCGCTAGCGATGGAGGGCTGCGCCTTCCGCGGTGTCGGAGGGGCTCCGTAGCATGGAGCCATGGCGGGGCCGCTCGATCAGCGTCTCGCCGCCGTCGTGGGCGATCGGACCGCGAAGCTGCTGGACAAGCAGCTCGAGATCCGCACCGTCGGCGATCTGCTGGCCCACTACCCGCGGCGCTACGTGAAGCGCGGCGAGCTCAGCCGCCTCGACGCCCTGCCGCTCGAGACCGACGTCACGATCGTCGCGGAAGTGCTGCGCTGCACCACCCGCGCCCTCCGCGCTCGCAAGGGCTCGATGCAGGAGGCGCTGATCTCCGACGGCACCGGCACCCTCTCGCTCGTCTTCTTCAACCAGCCGTTCATCGCGGACGAGAAGAACCCGAACGCGCTCGTGCCCGGCCGGCGCGGGCTGTTCAGCGGCAAGGTCCGGCTCTACAAGGGCATGCGGCAGCTCGCCCACCCGCAGCACCAGATGTTCACGGAGGAGGGGCAGGAGCCACCGGACCCCGAGGTCGATCCGGAGGGGGCGAAGCGGTGGGAGGAGATCCCGCTGCCGATCTACCCGGCCACCGCCGCGCTCACGACGTGGAAGATCGAGGCGGCGATCGAGCTCGCGCTCGGCGCCGTCGCCGGCATCGACGACCCGATGCCGCTGGAGGTCTGCCGCATCGCGCGCCTGATGGGGTACGAGGCGGCGCTGCGCCGGATCCACCGGCCCGCGCACGACGGGGACTGGATCCAGGCGAAGCGCACCCTGCGCTTCCACGAGGCCTTCCTGCTCCAGACCGCGCTGCTGCAGCGGCGTGCGGTGCGGGCGATGTTCGCGGCGACCCCGCGCCGCCCGCAGCCGGGCGGGTACCTCGCCCGCTTCGACGCCGCCCTGCCGTTCGAGCTGACGGACGACCAGAAGACGGTCGGCGCCGAGATCATGGCGGACCTCGCAGCGGAGGCGCCGATGCACCGGCTGCTGCAGGGCGAGGTCGCATCCGGCAAGACGCTCGTCGCGCTGCGGGCGATGCTCGCCGTGGCGGAGTCCGGGGGCCAGGCGGCGCTGCTCGCCCCGACCGAGGTGCTCGCGGCGCAGCACCTCCGCTCGATCGCCCGGATCCTCGGCCCCGACCTGTCGGCGGAGCTGATGCCCACCCTCGTCACCGGGCAGATGGGCGTCGCGCTGCGCCGCAAGGCCGCGCTGCAGATCGTCACCGGGCGCGCGCGGATCGTCGTCGGCACGCACGCCCTGCTGTCCGACACGACCGAGTTCGAGGACCTCGGCCTCGTCGTGGTGGACGAGCAGCACCGGTTCGGCGTCGAGCAGCGCGAGATCCTCCGGCGCAAGGGATCCGCCCCGCACACCCTCGTGATGACCGCGACGCCGATACCGCGCACGGTCGCCATGACCGTGTTCGGCGACCTGGAGACGTCGACCATCCGCGGCCTGCCCGCGGGCCGCGCGCCGATCACCTCCCACGTCGTCCCGCTCGCGGAGAAGCCGCGCTGGCTGCCGAACGTCTGGCGACGGGCCGGGGAGGAGATCGAGCAGGGCCGCCAGGGCTACGTCATCTGCCCCGCGATCGGCACCGACGAGGACGAGGGCGAGCTGCTCGCGCCGGAGGACGCCGCCGCGCCGCGGGCGACCGTCACCGGCGTGCTCGCCGACCTGCGCAGGCAGCCCGCGCTCGCCGGCCGGCGCATCGAGGCGCTCACCGGCCGCATGTCCGGCGAGGAGAAGGAGGCCGTCATGACGGCCTTCGCCGACGGCCGCATCGACCTGCTCGTCGCCACGACGGTCGTCGAGGTCGGCGTCGACGTCGCCAACGCGACGTTCATGGTCGTGATGGACGCGGACCGGTTCGGCGTCTCGCAGCTGCACCAGCTGCGCGGTCGCGTGGGCCGTGGCGGGCTGC
>NZ_CAXTOQ010000070.1:0-17564 GCF_964245895.1 uncultured Amnibacterium sp. | reverse complement strand
GCCCGCACCACGGCGCAGGCCCGCCAGGCGGTCGTGCACCGCCACATCCTGGTCGACGGCAAGATCGTCGACCGCCCCTCCTTCCGGGTCAAGCCGGGTCAGGTCATCCACGTGAAGGCCAAGAGCGAGCAGCTCGAGCCCTTCCAGGTCGCGGCCGCCGGCGGTCACGCCGACGTGCTGGCGAAGACCCCCGGCTACCTCGAGGTCGAGCTCGACAAGCTGCAGGCGACGCTCGCCCGCCGCCCGAAGCGCGCCGAGGTCCCCGTGCAGGCCGAGGTCCAGCTGGTCGTGGAGTACTACGCCGCCCGCTGAACCGCTGCATCGCTCGGAAGGGGCCGCTTCGACTCGTTCGAAGCGGCCCCTTCCGGTCGGTGGGGCCTGCGCCGGCCGAGACCGCTCGCCACGCGCCGGCGCACCCGCGTCCGCGAGCCCGACGGCAGGAAGTTCGGAGGGCTTCAGCAGGACAGAACGCGGTTAACAGGATAGAAACGCGCGTTTTGTCCTGCCGAACGCGATTCGTCCTGCTGAAGCCCTCCCCGACCGCCCGCGAGGCGCCCGGTAGGCTCGGGCGCTGATTCTTGGAGGAGCCATGGGCAAGGTGCTCGTCTTTCTCGCCGGCCTGCTCGCAGGCGCGGCGCTCGCACACGTCGCGTCGAAGACGCCCGCCGGCGCCCGGGTGTTCGCCGTCGTGAACGGGGTCACCGACGAGTTCGTCGCCGCCCTGTCCGACTCCTACCGGGCGCGCCTGGCGGAGGCGGAGTAGTGCAGACCGCAGAGATCCGCCGCCGCTACCTCCAGTTCTTCGCCGACCGCGGCCACACCGTGGTGCCGAGCGCCTCGCTCGTGTCGCCCGACCCGTCGCTGCTGTTCACGGTCGCCGGGATGGTCCCCTTCATCCCGTACCTGAACGGCACCGTCCCGGCGCCGTACCGGCGCGCGGTCGACTGCCAGAAGTGCATCCGCACCCTCGACATCGAGGAGGTGGGGCGCACCCCGCGGCACGGCACGTTCTTCCAGATGCTCGGCAACTGGTCGTTCGGCGACTACTTCAAGCACGACGCGATCGTCTGGGCGTGGGAGCTGCTGACCACGTCGGAGGTGGACGGCGGCTTCGCGTTCGACCCGAAGGACCTCTGGGTCACCGTGTTCCAGGACGACGACGAGGCGGAGGCGATCTGGCGCGACGTCGTCGGCCTGCCCGCTGACCGCATCCAGCGGCTCGGCTACGCCGACAACTACTGGATGACGGGCCAGCCCGGACCGGCGGGGCCGGACTCGGAGATCTTCTTCGACCGCGGCCCCGCGTACGGCGCCGACGGCGGCCCGGCCACCGGCGACGACCGGTACGTCGAGATCTGGAACCTCGTGTTCATGCAGTACGCGATCACGAACATCCGGTCGAAGGACGACTTCGACGTCGTCGGCGAGCTGCCGAACAAGAACATCGACACCGGCATGGGCCTCGAGCGGGTCGCGTTCCTCAAGCAGGGCGTCGAGAACATCTACGAAACGGACCAGATCCGTCCGGTGATCGACGCGGCGGCCGCCCTGTCCGGCCGCGCCTACGGCGCGGATCACGAGGACGACGTGCGGATGCGCGTCGTCAGCGACCACGTCCGCAGCGCGATGATGCTGATGCTCGACGGCGTGACGCCGTCGAACGAGGGCCGCGGCTACGTCCTGCGCCGCCTGCTGCGCCGCACGGTCCGCGCGATGCGCCTGCTCGGCGTCGACCGGCCCGTCTTCGGCGAGCTGTTCCCCGTCTCCCGCGACGCGATGAGCGCCGCGTACCCGGAGCTGCTGCCCGAGTCCGGCCGCATCCAGCGCATCGCGGACGCGGAGGAGGAGAGCTTCCTGAAGACGCTCGTGGGCGGCACCACGATCCTCGACACGGCGATCGAGCGCACCCGCGCCGCGGGGGCCGGGCAGGTCGCGGGCGACACCGCGTTCCTGCTGCACGACACCTACGGCTTCCCGATCGACCTCACGCTCGAGGTCGCGGAGGAGGCGGGACTCACCGTCGACCGCGCGGCGTTCGACCGGCTGATGCAGGAGCAGCGCACCCGCGCGAAGGCGGACGCGAGATCGAAGAAGACCGCTCTCGCCGACCTCTCCGTGTACAGCGCGTTCCGCGCGCAGGGCGAGACGGCGTTCCTCGGCTACACCGAGCTGGTGACGGACGGCCGGGTCCTCGGGCTCATCCGCGACGGCGTCTCCGTGCCCTCGATCGCGCTCGGCGACATCGCCGAGGTGATCCTGTCCGAGACGACGCTCTACGCGGAGTCCGGCGGCCAGGACGCGGACCAGGGCGAGATCGTCGGCCCCGGCTACCGGCTCGAGGTGCTCGACGTGCAGCGGCCGGTCGCGGGGCTGGCCAGCCATCGGGTGCAGGTCAGCGCTGGCGAGGTCGCGGTCGGCGACGAGGCCCGCTCGGTCGTCGATCCGGTGTACCGCCGGGGGGCGACGCAGGCGCACTCGGCGACGCACCTCGTCCACGCGGCGCTGCGTCAGGTGCTCGGCTCCGACGCGCACCAGGCCGGCTCGTACAACCGGGCGGGGTACCTGCGGCTCGACTTCACCTGGAGCGCGCCGCTCAGCCCCGAGACCCGCAGCGAGGTGGAGGAGATCGCGAACGCCCGGGTGGACGAGGACCTCGAGGTCGTCACCCGCGTGCTGCCCATCGACGAGGCGAAGGCGCTCGGCGCCATGGCGCTGTTCGGCGAGAAGTACGGCGACACCGTGCGGATGGTCGACATCGGCGGCCCGTGGTCCAGGGAGCTGTGCGGCGGCATCCACGTCGCGCACTCCTCCGAGATCGGGCTGATCGACGTGGTGGGGGAGTCGAGCGTCGGCGCGACCGCGCGGCGCATCGAGTCCCTTGTGGGCCCGGAGGCGTTCAAGCAGTTCGCGGCCGAGCGGGCGCTGGTGACCGAGCTGGGCGCGAGCCTCAAGGTCCCGCCGGCGCAGCTCGTGTCCCGCGTGCAGGACCTCGCGGCGAGCCTGAAGGCCGCGGAGAAGCGGATCGCCGAGTTCGAGCGGCAGGCCCTCGCGCAGCGCGTGCCCGCGCTCGCCGCGCAGGCGAGGCCGGTCGGCGGCGTCACCGCCGTGCTCGAGCAGGTCGGTGCGCTCGCGGGCGCCGACGACCTGCGCGCCCTCGTGACCGACGTGCGCGACCGCCTCGGCGCGCCGCCTGCGGTGGTCGGTCTGGCCGGCACGATCGACGGCCGGCCGGTGGTCATCGTCGCGACGAACGGCGCGGCCCGCGACGGCGGCGCGAAGGCGGGTCCGCTCGCGAAGCGGGCCGCCGGCGTGCTCGGCGGAGGCGGCGGTGGTCGCGACGACATCGCGCAGGGCGGCGGCAGCGACGCGGCGGCGATCGAGGACGCGCTCGCCGCGATGGCGCAGGGGCTCGCCTCCTGACCGCCTCGTGAGGAGCGGCGTGCGGCTCGGCGTCGACGTGGGCACGGCCCGCGTCGGCGTCGCCCGCTGCGACCGCGACGGGCTGCTCGCCACCCCGCTCGAGACCGTGCAGCGGCGCGGCGACGACCTCGAGCCGGTGCTGGCACGGATCCGCGCGCTCGCGGAGGAGGCCGGCGCGATCGAGCTGGTCGTCGGCCTGCCGCTCGCGCTGTCCGGCCGCGAGACCGCCTCCACGGCCGATGCGAAGGCGGTGGCGGCACGGCTCGCGGAGGGGCCGCTGCCCGTGCGCATGGTCGACGAGCGGCTGACCACCGTGAGCGCCCAGGCCGCGCTGCACTCGTCGGGGAGGAAGACGCGCGGCACGCGTGGCGTGATCGACCAGGTGGCCGCGGTGATACTTTTGCAGCACGCCCTCGACGCCGAGCGCGCCCGCAACGAGGCACCGGGCGCCCTCCTCGACCCGAAGCGGATGTGACGTGGCCCGATCTGCAGGACCGCTGGACGATCGCGTGCCCCGCGCGGAGGAGTTCGACGACCTGGTGGGGCAGCAGGACGACTTCGGCTCCGAGCCGCCGCGCCACGGCCGGGAGCGGCGGCAGCGCCGGCACATCTGGCCGTGGCTGCTGGGGTTCCTGCTCGTCGTCCTGCTGGCGATCGGCGGGGCCGGCTGGTTCGCCTACTCCACCTATCCCGATCAGGTGAAGTCGCTGTTCGGCTGGAGCAACGACTACACCGGCGGCGGCACCGGCAGCGTGCAGGTCGAGATCCGGCCAGGCGACCTGGGCTCCGACGTCGCGGGCACGCTCGCCGCGAAGGGCGTCACGAAGACGAAGGCCGCGTTCTACGACCTGCTCGTCGCGAACCCGTCGGCGTCGCTGCAGCCGGGCACCTACGCGCTCAAGCGGCACATGAGCGCGCGGTCCGCGCTCACCGCGCTCGAGGACCCGAAGAACCGGGTGGAGTCGACGGTCGCGATCCCCGAGGGGTCGACGATGAAGCAGATCCTCGCGGCCACGGCGAAGGCCACCGGCGCCGACCTCGCCGAGCTGCAGGCGATCGCGAAGAAGCCGGCGACGCTCGGCGTGCCGAAGTCCGCGCCGAACCTCGAGGGCTGGCTGTTCCCCGCGACCTACACGTTCGAGCCGGGCACGACGCCGGAGGCGATGCTGCAGACGATGGTCGACCGCATGGTCAAGGCGCTCGACGGCGCCGGCGTCGCGAAGGCGGACCGCGAGGACACGCTGATCCTCGCCGGCCTGGTGCAGAAGGAGAGCAACGGCAAGGACGACGCGAAGGTCGCGCGGGTGTTCCTGAACCGCATCAAGGTCGGCATGCGCCTGCAGTCGGACGCGACGGTCAGCTACGGGGCCGGCGGCACGACGGTGGTGCCGACGGCGAAGGAGAAGGCCGACAAGAACGGCTACAACACCTACCTCCGCGACGGGCTGCCCGTGGGTCCGATCTCGAGCCCCGGGGACGTCGCCATCAAGGCGGCCGTGGCACCGGCCAAGGGCAGGTGGCTCTTCTTCGTCACCACGAACCTGGCGACCGGTGAGACGAAGTTCGCGAACACCTATGCGGAGCACCAGAAGAACGCGGACGAGTTCCTCCGCTGGCTGGGGGCGCACCCGGACTACGCGAAGTGAGCGGCCGGCTGGCGGTGCTGGGCTCGCCGATCGCGCACTCGAGGTCGCCGCTGCTCCACGCGGCCGCGGCCGAGGTGCTCGGGCTCGACTGGGCGTACGAGCGAATCGAGGCGACCGAGAACACCCTGCCCGCGCTGCTGGCCGGCCTCGGGCCGGAGTGGGTCGGCCTGTCGCTGACGATGCCCCTGAAGCGCGCCGTGCTGCCGCTCATCCGGCGGCACGATCCGCTGGTGGACCGGCTCGGGCTCGCGAACACCGTTCGGCTGGGGCAGCAGCCCCGCCTCGCCAACACGGACGTCGGCGGCATCGAGGCGGTGCTGCGCTCGGAGGCGGGCGCGGCGCGGGCGCTCGTGCTCGGCGGCGGCGCGACGGCAGCGAGCGCGCTGGAGGCGCTCGGCCGGCTCGGCGTGCGGGAGCGCGGGGTCGCGGCGCGGCGCCCGGAGGTCGCGCGGCAGCAGCTCGCCGGGCTCGCGGAGCGGTTCGTCCCCCTCCGGGAGGCGGATCCCGCCGCGGTGGACCTCGTGGTCTCGACGCTGCCGGGTGACGCGGAGGTCGGCCTCGCGCTGCCGGCGGCCGTTGGCGGCACGCCGCTGCTCGACGTCGCGTACAGCCCCTGGCCGACCGCGCTCGGCGCCAGATGGCTCGCCGCGGGCGGGCGCCTGCTGCACGGGCTCGACATGCTGGTCGAGCAGGCCGTGCTGCAGGTCCGGGTCTTCACGGACGCGGATCCGGACGCGCCGCTGCCCCGCGAGGCCGCGGTCCGCGCCGCGATGCGCGCCGCCGTCGGCCGCTGACCCCCTGCTTTCGTTTCGTAGGTCTGGCAGACCTACGAAACGAAACGAAACGACCGGGCTGGGCGTGGTGGGGCGGGGCGTGGCGTGGTGGGCCCCGCGTCCCGCCGGGGTCCCGCGGCGACGCCGAAGGCGGCGTCGTGGGGCGGGGCGTGGGAAGATCGAGGCGATGTTGCGCTGGCTGACCGCCGGTGAGTCGCACGGCCCGAGCCTCACCGCCATCCTCGAAGGGCTGCCCGCGGGCGTGCCCGTGACCGGGGAGGCGATCCGCCGCGACCTCGCCCGCCGCCGGCTCGGCGCGGGCCGTGGGTCCCGCCAGAAGTTCGAGCAGGACGAGCTGGGCGTCGTCGGCGGCGTCGTGCACGGCCGCACGATCGGCGCCCCGGTCGCGCTGACGATCGGCAACACCGAGTGGCCGCGGTGGTCCGAGGTGATGAACGCTGAGGACGTGCCGCTGACGGAGGCGTCGCGCGGCCGCGGCGCTCCGCTCACCCGCCCGCGCCCCGGGCACGCGGACCTGACCGGCATGCAGAAGTACGGCTTCGACGAGGCCCGGCCCGTGCTCGAGCGGGCGAGCGCCCGGGAGACCGCGGCCCGGGTCGCGCTCGGCGCCGTCGCGCGCGCCTTCCTCGGCGAGCTCGGCATCGGGCTCGTGAGCCATGTCGTCTCCATCGGCCCGGTCGCGGTGCCCGAGGACGCTCCGGTGCCGCATCCCGCCGACCTGGACCGCATCGACGAGGACCCGGTCCGCTGCTTCGACCCCGCGACCAGCGCGCGGATGCTCGCCGAGATCGACGACGCGCACCACGCCGGCGACACCCTCGGCGGCGTCGTGGAGGTCGTGGTGGAGGGGCTGCCCCCGGGAATCGGTTCCTACGTGCACTGGGACCGCCGGCTCGACGCACGCCTCGCCGCCGCTCTGATGGGCATCCAGGCGATGAAGGGGGTGGAGGTCGGCGACGGGTTCCGCACCGCGGCCCGCCGCGGCTCGGCGGCGCACGACGAGCTCGTCCGCACCGACCCGTCGAGTGCGATCGGCCGCGTCACCGATCGCGCCGGCGGGATCGAGGGCGGCATGGCGACCGGCGGGGTGCTGCGCGTCCGCGCCGCGATGAAACCCATCTCGACCGTCCCGAAGGCGCTGCGCACCGTCGACGTCGCCACCGGCGAGGCCGCCTCGGCTCACCACCAGCGCTCCGACGTCTGCGCGGTGCCCGCCGCGGGCGTCGTTGCGGAGGCGATGGTCGCCCTCGTGCTGGCCGACGCCGTCGTCGAGAAGTTCGGCGGCGACTCGCTGCCCGAGACGCGACGGAACCTCGAGGCCTACCTCGCGGCGATCCCGGAGGGCCTCCGCACGGTTCCCACGGGCGCCTCCACGGCTCGAGCCCGGTGACGGCGCGGACCGTCGCGCTCATCGGCCCGATGGGCGCGGGGAAGACCTCCGTCGGCCGCCGGCTCGCGAAGCACCTCGACCGCCGGTTCGTCGACACCGATGCCGTGATCGCGGCGGCGCACGGGCCGGTGCCCGCCCTGTTCGCGACCGTCGGCGAGGAGGCGTTCCGCGAGATCGAGCGCGCCGTCGTGCAGCGCGAGCTGACCACGGGCGGCGTGGTCGCGCTCGGAGGAGGGGCGGTGCTCGACGCGGCGACGAGGGCGGCGCTCGTGGACTGCACCGTGGTGCTGCTGACCGTGTCCGAGGACGCGGTCGCCGAGCGCATCGCCGCCGGCGGCCGGCCGCTGCTCACCGACGGCATCGCCTCCTGGCGGCGCATCGCGGCCGAGCGCGCGCCGATCTACGCCGGGCTCGCGGATGTGACCGTCGACACCTCCCGCCGCCCCATGACGACGATCGCCGCCGAGCTGGCGGCGCAGCTGCAGGAGGTCGCCCCGTGACACCCGTCCGTATCCCCGTCACCAACGCGGGCGAGTACGAGGTCGTGATCGGCCGGGGGCTCGGCGACCTCGTCGAAGCCGCCGTTCCCGCGGGTGCGCGGAAGGCGCTGCTGATCCACCAGCCGGTGCAGGCGCGGCGCGCGGAGGCGATCCGCGAGCGCCTCGCCGGCCGCGTGGAGGTGCTGCTCGCCGAGGTGCCGGACGCCGAGGACGCGAAGCGCATCGAGGTCGCGGCGTTCTGCTGGGGCATCCTCGGCCAGGCGGACTTCACCCGCACCGACGCGGTGATCGGTCTCGGCGGCGGCGCCGTGACGGACCTCGCCGGGTTCGTCGCGGCGACCTGGCTGCGCGGCGTCCCGTTCATCAGCCTGCCGACCAGCGTGCTCGGAATGGTCGACGCCTCCGTCGGCGGCAAGACCGGCATCAACACGACCGAGGGCAAGAACCTCGTCGGCGCGTTCGCGGCGCCGGTCGCCGTGCTCGCCGACCTCGAGGTGCTCGACACCCTGCCGCGCAACGACCTGCTGGCCGGCTTCGCCGAGATCGCGAAGTGCGGGTTCATCCAGGACACCGCGATCCTCGACCGGCTCACGGCCGACGTCGAGACCGCGACCGATCCCGCCTCCCCGGTGTTCGCGGAGCTGGTGGAGCGCGCGATCCGGGTGAAGGCGGAGGTGGTGAGCGAGGACTTCCGCGAGTCGGGCCGTCGCGAGACGCTGAACTACGGGCACACCCTCGGTCACGCGATCGAGTACGCGGAGCGGTACCGCTGGCGGCACGGCGCGGCGATCTCCGTCGGCATGGTGTTCGTGGCCGAGCTGGCGCGCCTGGTCGGGCGGCTCGACGACGACGGGGTGGCCCTGCACCGCGAGGTGCTCGGCTCCCTCTCGCTGCCGCTCACCTACCCGGGCGGGCGGTGGGAGGCGCTGTCCACGGCGATGCGCCGGGACAAGAAGTCCCGCGCCGGGCTGCTGCGCTTCGTGCTGCTCGACGGCATCGGCCGCACCAGCATCCTGAACGGCCCCGAGGACCACCTGCTCTTCACCGCGTACGGCGAGATCGCCTCCTGACCGCTGAACACCTTCGCGAGCGCCCACCCCGCCGGTCGATGCGTGGACGCAGCGGGCCCGAAGACCGCCGAGCGCACAATGATGCGGTGACGGACGCCGCGCAGCCGAAGCCGACCAGCGGCTCCTTCGTGACGGTGCTGATCGCGTTCCTCGCGAACCTCGTCGTCGCGATCGCGAAGTCCGTCGCGGCGCTGCTGACCGGCTCCGCGTCGATGACGGCGGAGGCCGCGCACTCGTGGGCCGACACCGGCAACGAGATCTTCCTGATCATCGCCGAGCGCCGGGGCGCCCGCGGCCCTGACGAGCGGCACCCGTACGGCTACGGCCGCGACGTCTACGTCTGGTCGCTGTTCGCGGCCGTCGGCCTGTTCACCGTCGGCGCGGTCGTGTCGATCATGCACGGCATCACCGAGCTGTCCTCGGACGAGCCGAGCGAGGACTCGCTCATCGCGTACATCGTGATCGCGGTGTCGTTCGTGCTCGAGGCGACGTCGTTCCTGCGGTCGATCCAGCAGCTGCGGGGCTCCGCGGCGGAAGCGGACCAGGAGGTGCTGCAGCACGTCCTCGCGACGTCGGACCCGACCGTGCGCGCGGTGTTCTTCGAGGACGCCGCCGCGCTCGTCGGCCTGGTGCTCGCGGCGGCCGGCATCCTGCTGCATCAGGTGACGGGATCGGCGGTCTGGGACGCGATCGGCTCGATCGCGATCGGCGTGCTGCTCGCCTTCGTCGCGGTGCTGCTCATCCAGCTGAACCGCCGGTTCCTGATCGGCCAGTCGCCGTCGCCACGGGTGATGACCGCCGTGCTGCGCCTGCTCGCGGACCAGGACGACGTCGCGTCCGTCTCCTACCTCCACGTCGAGTACGTCGGCCCGTCCCGCGTGTTCCTCGTCGCCGCGGTCGACCTCGTCGGCGACGCCCCCGAGCACGAGATCGCCGCGCGGCTCGCGAGCCTCGGCCGCGCGGTGGAGGCGGACGAGCACGTCGTCGAGGCGATCCTCACGCTGAGCAGGCCGGGCGACGAGCGGCTCGTGATCGCGGCGGACCCGGTCGCGACCTCCACGCGGCTGCCCCGGTAGACGGCAGCGTCCGCGTGCCCGGGCAGCGACGGCGGCTCGGGAAGGACCGGTCCGGCGCCGGGTAGACTCCCCGGTCGGCCGTTTCCGGCCGAACGACCTGGAGGTACCCACATGGCGAGCACCGCGGACATCCGGAACGGCGTCGTGCTGCTGATCGACGGCCAGCTGTGGAACGTCATCGAGTTCCAGCACGTCAAGCCCGGCAAGGGCGGCGCGTTCGTGCGCACGAAGCTGAAGAACGTCGTCACCGGCAAGGTCGTCGACCGCACCTACAACGCCGGCGCGAAGATCGACATCGAGAACGTCGACCGCCGCGACTACCAGTACCTGTACAAGGACGGCGCGGACTTCGTCTTCATGGACGGCGAGACGTACGACCAGCTGACGATCTCGGCGGCCATCGTGGGCGACGCCGCGAACTACCTGCTGGAGAACCAGTCGGCCACGATCGCGATCAACAACGAGAACCCGCTCTACGTCGAGCTGCCCGCCTCCGTCGTGCTGGAGGTCACCTACACCGAGCCCGGGCTGCAGGGCGACCGGTCGAGCGCCGGCACGAAGCCGGCGACCCTCGAGACGGGCGCCGAGATCCAGGTGCCGCTGTTCCTCGAGACCGGCACGAAGGTCAAGGTCGACACCCGCACCGGCGACTACCTCGGCCGCGTCTCCTAGTGTCCGCACGGACCAAGGCGCGCAAGCGCGCGCTCGACGTGCTCTACGCGGCCGACGTCCGCGGCGACAGCCAGGAGGCGGCGCTGGAGGCGGAGTCGCTGCGCGCGGCCGCCCGGCCGGAGCGCTCGTCGAGCTGGCCGTACGCCCGCGAGATCGTGCAGGGCGTGATCGACCACGCCGGTGAGATCGACCGGTTGATCGCGGACCACTCCACGTCCTGGCCGATCGACCGCATGCCCGCCGTCGACCGCGCGATCCTGCGGGTCGCGGTCTGGGAGGCGCGCTTCAACGACGAGGTGCCGGTGGGGGTCGCGATCGACGAGGCGGTCGAGCTGGCGAAGGAGCTGTCCACCGACGACAGCCCGAAGTTCGTGAACGGCCTGCTGACGGCGATCGCGAAGGACCCCGCCACCGCCTGATCGCGCAGCTCGCGGATCCGCAAGAATCGGCCGACACGCCGGGTGGAGGCGAGCGGGCGCTGCGTGTCGCGAGATCTCTGCGGATCCGCGAACGTCGGTCACCGGCCGTCGCGCAGCGCGATCGCGAGATCGGGGTGGTCCGCGAAGACCGCGTCCACGCCTGCGTCGAGCAGCGCACCCCAGTGCGCGCGCCAGTCGCCGTGCGCCGCGGGATCCGTGCCGAGCCGGTACCGGGGCGGCAGGAACGCGTTCTCGGGCCGCAGGGTCCACGTCCACACCTCGAGCCCGGCGGCATGGAGGCGGTCGACGAGCGCCGCGTGGACCGTAGCGGTGCTCAGGCTGACGCCGGCGAACCGGTCGAGGCCGTCGGGATCGGCGAGCTCCTCCGCGTACGTGCGCGCCGGCTCGTCCGGCGCCGAGCCCTCGGCGTCGAGGAGGTAGACGATCGGATGCCCCAGGTCGGCGAGCGCGTCGAGCGGGGTCTTCTCGAAGCTCTCCAGCACGATCCGGCAGCGGGCGCCGTCGAGGTCGCGCGCGACGAGCGGCGCCGGGTCGAGCCTCTGCCGGGCGAGCCCGGCCGCGTCCTTGATCTCGACGACGAGTAGCACGTCGAGCTCCTCCGCCAGCGCGACGACGTCGGGCAGCACCAGGACGGGTTCGCGGCCGTCGAGCGCGGCGCTCGCGGGCCGCAGGAGGGGGAAGCGCTCGCGCGCCCGGAGGCGCTGCACGTCCTCCCAGTCGACCCGGTCGACGCGCGCCTGCGGTCCGAGCACCGCGTCCGCGTCCGTCGTCGGCGCAAGCAGCGCGTCGTGCCGCACCGCGAGCCGGCCGTCCCGGGTCGGCACGACGTCGATCTCGATGCCGTCGGCGCCCTGCTGCGCGGCGAGCCGCAGGGCGCCGTCGGTGAGCTCCGGCCGGTACCCGCTCGCACCTCGGTGGCCGAGGACGAGCGGGCGGGTCATGCGCGCGGCGCGACGGCGACGGGCTGCCCCGAGAAGGCGATGTGCACCAGGTCGCCTGGCTGCGGGTGCTCGTTCGCCGCGTGCTGCACGACCAGGGCCGATCCCGTCTCCAGCTGCGCGACCGTGCGGCGCTGCGCGCCGAGGAAGCTGGTCGAGATCACGATCGCCGGCAGGCCGTCCGCGGCGAGCAGCACGTCCTCGGGACGGACGAACGCGGTCACCGGGCCATCCTGCACCGCGCTCGGCAGCGCGACGAGGTCCTGGCCGGCGACCGCGACGCGGCCGTGGTCCAGGACGCCCTCGAGCCGGTTGCTCAGCCCCACGAACCCAGCGACGAACTCGGTCGCGGGCCGCAGGTAGAGGTCCTCGGGGGTCCCGATCTGCTCGATCGCGCCGGCGTGCATGACGGCGACGCGATCCGCGACCGCGAGCGCCTCCTCCTGGTCGTGGGTGACGAACACGGCGGTGATGCCGGTCTCCTGCTGGATCTTGCGGATCTCGTCGCGCAGCTGCACCCGCACCTTCGCGTCGAGCGCGGACAGCGGCTCGTCGAGCAGCAGCACCCGGGGCCGGGTGACGAGCGCGCGGGCCAGCGCGACGCGCTGCTGCTGGCCGCCGGACAGCTGGTGCGCGAAGCGCTCGCCCAGGTGCCCGAGGCCCACGAGCTCGAGCGCCTCCTGCACCCGCTTCGCGCTCTCCGCCCGGCCGACCTTGCGCATCTGCAGCCCGAACGCGACGTTCTGCGCGACGGTCATGTGCGGGAACAGCGAGTACGACTGGAAGACCATGCCGATGTCGCGCCTGTGCACGGCGACGGACTCCACGTCCCGGTCGCCGATGCGCACGTGCCCGGAGTCGATCGTCTCGAGCCCGCTGATCGCCCGCAGCGCGGTCGTCTTGCCGCAGCCGGAGGGGCCGAGGAGGGCGACGAACTCCCCGGGGTGGATCTCCAGGCTGATCGCGTCCAGCGCCCGCTGGCCGCTGCCGTAGTCCTTGACCACGTCGACGAGCGAGACGGGCGTGCCGCGGACGACGAGCGAGTCGGCGGGGGAGGGCGCGGTGGAGGTCATGACTTCTTCCTTCGGGGACGGCCGATCGAGCCGGCCGTGGAGATGACCACGAGCAGCACGAAGACGAACAGCAGCGAGACGACGGCGAAGAACGCCGACACGTAGGGATCCGTCTGCTGCAGCAGCAGCAGCGCGGTCTGGAAGGTGTTCTGCCCGAGGAAGTTCGCGATCGTGAACTCGCCGAGCACGACGGAGATCGTCAGGAGGCACGCGGAGAGCAGGCCCCGCCGGAGGTTCGGCAGCACGACCCGCCACACGGCGACCAGCCAGGACGCGCCGAGCGAGCGCGCCGCCTCCGTGAGCGTGGTGAGGTTCAGCACGCCGATGTTCGCCTGGATCGGGCGGTACGCGTACGGCAGCACGATCACCCCGATCGCGAAGGAGAGCGTCCAGGGGTCGCTGCCGAGCACGCTCTGCACCACCTGGTAGACGGGCACGAAGCCCACCACCAGCACGATCGTCGGCACCGTGATCGGGATCAGGCAGACGAACTCGAGGAAGCGGTGCACCCTCGGGAACCGCAGCTCGGCGAGCAGCATCGCGGGCAGCAGGAGCACGAGGATGATCGCGACGACGATCACCGCGAGGACCAGCGAGTTGCCGATGCCGGCGAACAGGTCGCTGTAGTTCGACGACTGCGCCGGGTCGAGCAGCGCGGCGTAGTGGCTCAGCGTGAACGCGCCGGTGCTCGCGGTCGTGAAGCTGAACCAGCCGAGCGCCACGATCGGTACCGCGAACAGCGTGCCGATCACGACCAGCACCACGGCTCCGGTCGCTCTCGACGGCACCGCCCCGAAGCGCGACCGGCGAGGGCGGCGGGAAGGCCGGACGGTGTCCGCGACCCGGGCAGCCGCTGCCGTCGTCATCGCTGCCACCTCCGGGTGCGGCGGTCGAGCAGCGAGTAGAGCGACATGAGCACCGCCATGATCACGACCATCCCGAGCGCGAGGACCCCGGCGGTGTTCGCGACGCCGACGATGGTCTCGCTGGTCAGCTGCTGCTTGATGGCGAGCGGGATGATGCCGCCCTGGGAGATCAGGGCCGCCGCCGTCGCGTACGACGAGAAGGCGTTCGCGAACAGCAGGATCAGGCTGCCGAAGAACGCGGGGGCGAGCACCGGGACGCCGACGCGGAGCCAGTAGCTGATCCGCGTCCCGCCCAGGGTGGCGACCGCCTCGCCCCACTGGGGACGCAGCCCGTCCATCGCGGGCATGAACGACAGCACCATGAGCGGCAGGCCGAAGTAGACGTAGGGGAACAGCAGGCCCGTGACGGAGTAGAGGATCGGCCCGTTCCCGTTGATGTCGATGCCGGTGGCCGCCTTCACGACGACCGGGACCAGCGCCCCCTGGCCGATCGTGGCGATCCACGCGAAGGCGAGCATCACCCCGCCGAACTGCGCGAAGACGCTGCTGGCGGAGTCCACGATCGCGCGCACCAGGCCGTCCGGCCGCGCGGCGGTCAGCGCCCAGCACACGAGCACGCCGAGCACGGCGCTGATCAGCGCGGAGACCGCGGACAGCCAGATCGAGCTCCCGAAGCTCGAGAGGATCGACGGGTCCGCGAAGGTGGCGAAGTTCGCGAGGGTGAAGGCGCCGTCCGCGGAGAAGAAGCCGCTCGCGATCGCGACCAGGCCCGGGACGGCGAGGAACAGCAGGACGTAGACGCCGAACGGCGCGAACCCGAGCCAGCCGACGCCGCGGCGCCGGAGGGTGGGGCCTCCGGCGCCCGGCGTGCGGGTCCGCTCGGCCCCGGCGGGCACGGAGGCCGTGCCCGCCGGGGACTTCGAAACGGTGGCGGTCACCGGGTCAGCCGATGGCCTTGGACCAGCCGGCCTTCAGGACGCCGGCGGCCTTGGTCGCCTGGTCCGCGGTGAGCTGCACCAGCTCGGCGGGGGGCTCGCCGACCGACTTCAGCGTGGCGTCGTCGACCGTCTTCGCATCGGTCATCGCCTTCAGCGTCGCCGGGTAGGCGCCGGCCGCGAGGTACAGGTTCTGCACCTCGGGGGAGTAGATGTACTCCTCCCACAGCCGAGCCGCGGCCGGGTTCGGGGCGTTCTTGTTGATCGACTGGTTGTAGTAGCTGCCGATCGCGGTGCCGGGCAGCACGACGGTCTTCCAGTTTGGGTTGCCCGTGGAGCCGCCGGCGGCGCCCCAGGCGACGTTGTTGAACGACCACTGGATGACGACCGGCGTCTGGCCGGAGTTCACGGTGGCCTGCGTGGGCAGGACCGAGATCAGGTTGCCGGCCTTCTTCAGCTTGCCGAAGAAGTCGATGCCCGGCTGCACGTCGTCGGCGCTGCCGCCCGACTGCGCCGCGGCGAGGTACACCGCGCTGGCGGCCTCGTTCGCCTGCGTCGGGTCGCCCTTGATCGCGACCTTGCCCTTGTAGCCGGCGCCGAGCAGGTCGTCGATCGAGGTCGGCGCCTTCACCTTGGAGGAGTCGTAGCCGATCGACATCAGGCCCGTGTAGTCGTAGTACCAGAGCCCGTCGGCGTCCTTGTAGTCGTCGGGGATGTCGGCCCAGTTCGCGACCTTGTACGGCGTGAAGAGGTCCGTGTTCGCGTCCAGCACGGCGGTGCCGATGTCGACCACGTCCGGTGCGTTCGCGCCGGTGCCCTGCGACTTGATCGCCGCGACCTCGTCGGCGGAGGAGCCGTTCGGGTTCTGCGAGGTGATCTTGATCTTCGGGTACTTCTTCTCGAAGCCGGCGATGATCTTGCCGTAGTTCGCCCACGACGGCGGCAGGGTGATGACGTTCAGCTTGCCCTCGGCGTTGGCCGCGGCGACGAGCCCGTCCATGCCGCCGAACGCCTCGGCGGAGGTGGCGACGGCCGCGGAGGCCTTGGGGATCGAGCTCGCGCCGCCGGTCGCGCCGGCGGAGCTGCCCGAGCAGGCCGCGAGCGAGGCGGCGGTGAGGCCGGCGAGCGCGAGGGCCGAGGCGGCCCGCACGACCCCGCGGCGGGTGAAGGTGCTGCTGTGCATGTGTGGCGGTTCTCCTGGTGGGGGACGGCTCCGGCGGTCACCGGATCCGGGTCTGCGGGCGGGTCAGGTCGTGACCGGCTCCGAAGCGAAGGTGCGCGCGGCGAGCCCGAGCGCGGTCGTCATGCCGATGCCGGTGGTGACGGACGTGACCGACACGCCCGGTACCGGCTCGGCGACGAGGAAGGGGCCGACGGTGCTGGAGGCGTACACGCCGCGCCAGCGCCTCCGCACGGTCAGGGGGGCGCCGAGCAGGCGGCCGATCTGCTCGAGCAGCAGGGCGTCGGACGCCTCGTCCTCGAACGGGTCCTCGGTGATCCCGTAGTGGTGCGTGTCGCCGATGATCAGCCGGCCGTCCGGACGCTGGGTCAGCATCAGGTTGACGCCCTGCTCCAGCAGCGCGGGCAGCTCCGCCTCCAGCTCCGCACGGACCGCCGCGGCGGACGGCTGCTGGGCGAGGCCGTCGTAGCGCAGCATCGAGCTGCCGGTGAGGACCGCGGGAGCGATCGTCCCGGCGGGGGAGTCGATCTCGAGCATGCGCAGGCGGCACCGGCGCATGCCGTGCTCGTCGGCCAGGTCGGGGAAGAACCGGTCGACGTCGTGGCCCACGGCGAGCACGACGCGGTCGGCGCGGACGGTGCCCCGGGTGGTGCGGACGACCCCCTCCGCGACCTCGAGCACGGTGGTCCGCCAGAGGATCTCGACCCCGAGCGTCTCGAGGTGCGCGGCGAGCACCGCGCTCGCGGTGAGCGGGTCGACCCGTAGATCGGCGGGGAGGTGCGCCGCCGCGAGCAGCCCCGGCGGGGTGAACCCGAGGCGCTCCGCCGCGGCGATCGGGGTCAGCGGACGGACGGCATCCGTGCCGCGCTCGGCGGCGAACTCCTCCAGCACCCGCGCCTGCGCTGCGGTGCGGGCGACGACGACGGTGCCGTGCTGCTGCACCGGCAGATCCGCATCGGCGGCGAGCCGCAGCCACTCCTCCCTGGCGACGACGGCGAGCTGGAGCGCCTCCCCGGCCTGGGCCGTGGTGCAGATGTGGCCGAAGTTCCGGACGCTCGCGCCGACCGCGCGCTCGTCGCGCTCGATCACCACCACCCGCAACCCGGCGCGGGCCGCGTGCCAGGCGTGCGCGAGGCCGACGACGCCGGCGCCGACGACCATCAGGTCCGCTCCGCGTGCATCCACGAGCCGGAAGTGTGCTGCGCTGCGCGGGCCCTCGGAGCGGATTCCGAGGAGTGCTCATCCACCGTTCGCCCCGCGGACACCGAGGCCGTCCGCGGCGAACTCGCGGTGAACAGCAGGCGACGCGGCCCGCCGCGCGAGGCGCCCGCCAGCAGGATCGGCGGACGTGACGATCCGCCTCGCCTCCCTCGACATGGCCGGTACGACGATCGACGAGGGCGGCGCGGTGTACACCGTGCTGCGCGACGCGATCGAGCGGGCCACGGGCCGCGACGTGCCCGACGCGCTGCTGTCGCGCTGGAGCGGCACGGACAAGCGCGAGGCGATCGTCGGGATCCTCGCCGGCATCGGGGCGGACCCCTCCGGAGCCGACGGGATCTTC
>NZ_CAXTOQ010000069.1:0-17571 GCF_964245895.1 uncultured Amnibacterium sp. | reverse complement strand
TTCCTCCCGGAGGCGGACTTCGAGCGGTCGGACTTGGCGCGGAGTCGAGCGGACATCGAGGTCGGCGCGGACGCGCCGTCCGCAGCGGACATCCTGTCCGAGATCGTCGGCGTCGATCGATTGGTCGTTGTGATGCGCCGAGGGCATCCACTCGCGGCCGACACGGTCACGCTTGAGCAGTTCGCCGCGATCGACCATGTCTCCGTGTCCCGCCGCGGTCGGCTCTCCGGCGCCATCGACGACCTCCTCGCGACGCAGGGGTTGCACCGTCGCGTGATCGCTGCAATGCCGGCCGCCGCGGCCGCGCTCGCTGTGGTGGCGGGGAGCGACGCGGTGGCCGTGGTGGCCGACCGGACGTCCGCTCTGGTGCGGGCCGATCTTGCGCTCGTGAGCCGACCGCTGCCGTTCGAGACGCCGGGGATTCCCGCGGTGATGAGCTGGCATCGTCGCGACGATTCCGATCTCGCTCACCGGTGGCTACGGGACCGGATCGCCGCGACGCTGAGGACTGCCTTGCGGCCGGAGGTGCAGCCGGGTTCGGCGGTCAGTTAGGTGTTCCATCGAATACGCGCAGTGATGCAGACGAACGGAGGCCCTGGCAGGGTAAGAGGGCTGCGGAGCGCGGTCCGGTTTCGGCGGGGGACTGATCGGTTCATTTGTCGCGCACCTTCTCGTGGAGCGAGTTCCCGAGTTGAAGCTCACGATCGTGCCGCCGGACCTGTTGTTCTCGTGGGCTCTGACGCCTCGCGCGGCTTTGGCAATGTGTAAATAGTTCGACCTCGCAGGTGCTGCGCCCAAGGGCGTCGACTCGTGCAGTGCTCCGTCACCGTCCTGGAACGTGAAGCCGCTCGCATCCGCCGCGCAGTGTGTGAAGAACGAATTACGATCACGCCTCACAACGTCGTCGACGCGCTGGGCTCGAAGGCCGCTCGGGTGGCGACACTACCTGCGCCGATCTCCTCGTCCACTCTCGGAAGGGGGCGCTGTCACCTTCAGTCGCACCCCCGCGCCGGACTTCACCAACGTGGTCAAAGGAACTTAGGGGCGCCGCGACCTTCACAGGCGCCCGTTCGGCGACCACTGCCCGCGGACGCCGTATCTCTAGCGACCCGCGTGGTTGGTGGAGCTCGGTCTTGCTCGAGGGTCAGCAGCGAATGCGCCGCTTGGATGAGCGCAACAAGGCGATCGCTGGGCTCGCCCCGTCCGACCAACATCCGTCGAGCGTCTCGACAAACGGCACCGACGATCGCGATTCCGACGGGACACCGCAGAGCAAGTTGCGTGTGGAAGGCCGTCGGCGGCGCGCTCGACGAGAGACACCTGCTAGGTCAGTCGCGGACCGGCCGATGCTCGACCGCGATCCGTGGCAGGACTTCAGACCGACGGCGACCTGCCTCTGAAAATCCCGCTTCGCGTGCCCGAGGGACGGGCCCGCGAGGCTTGCGAAGGACGACTAATCGTATAATATCAGCAGCCGAGGCACCGCTGCCTGACCTGGAGGAGTGTTCGATGACTGCGAGGAAGAAGTCCATCGCGACCGCGGCCGTGCTGGCTGCCGGTGTGCTCGTGATGACCGGATGTTCCGGAGACACCGGGAGTGCAGTGCAGTCGGGTCCCGTGACGATCGAGTACCTGGGCTGGGTCGTCGGCCTCAAGGGCTCCGTTGCGATCTGGAACAAGGAGAACCCGGACATCCAGGTGAAGCTGACCACGACGTCCGGGTCCGACACGGCGAATCCGAAGATCCGGGCGGGCGTGCAGGCCGGCAACGCTCCCTGCCTGGCACAGATGGCCTATTACTCGATTCCGAGCTTCGTCGCCGACGACCTGCTCGAGCCCGTGACCAAGGATGCCGCCGCCTACAAGGGCGAGTATCTTCCGTGGACGTGGGCGTCCACTTCCCCCGGCGGACAGACCTACGGCATTCCGCAGGACACTGGCCCGATGGTCATGTATTACAACCAGAAGGAGTTCGACAAGTACGGAATCGACGTGCCGACGACCTGGGACGAGTACGCAACTGCGGCCAAGAAGGTCCACGACGCCGACAAGTCCGTCTCGTTCGGCTTCTTCGGCACCGACGACGTCGGTAACTACGCGGGCCTCGTCTCGCAGGCCGGCGGCCGCTGGACGACGGTCGACGGAGACCAGTGGAAGGTAGGCATCGACAGCCCCGCTTCGAACAAGGTCGCGACCTACTGGCAGGACCTCATCACCTCCGGGGGGGTCCGGACGACACCGCGCTTCGATGCCGGCATCTACCCGCTGTTCGAGCAGGGCAAGATCCTCACGATGATCGGGGCATCGTGGAACTACTCCTCCTTGCCGGCCAACGTGCCGAGCCAGACGGGCCAGTGGCGGATTGCTCCGATGCCCAACTGGGGACAGCCGGCGAGTGGAAATTCCGGTGGCTCGGCGTCCGTCGTGGTGAAGGGCTGCAAGTACCCGGCTCAGGCGGTGAAGTTCGCCAACTGGCTGAACAGCTCGGAAGCGAGCCTGAACTTCCTTTCATCGCCGACGATCGGTGGGCTCTACCCGGCCGCGAGCAAGGCCCTGAAGTACGACGTGGTCAACACCGAGGTCGACTACTACGGTGGCCAGAACGTGTTCCAGGAGTTCGCCAAGTCCTCGGCCTTGGTCGACACGTCCTGGCAGTACGGACCGACGTACGAATCGACGGACACCGAGTTCGGCGATGGCTTCGCCGCCGTCGCAACGGGGTCGAAGACCCTGCCGGCCGTCGACGCGGAGGTGCAGGCAGCAACGCTGAGCGACATGAAGAAGCGCGGTATCTCAGCGTCCGCGGAGTGACCTCCGTCTGACCCGGCTCGACGCCAGAGAACAGGAGTCCACCGATGTCGTTGGCCGTGGAGAAGTCTGCAGCGGCTGGACGGGCAGCGCGCCCGTCCAGCCGCCGCGGCGGTGTAAAGGGGTCTCACAGGCGCGCTGCCGTGTGGCTGATCGGCCCGTTCGTCGTGCTGTATCTGTTCGTGTACGCGGCGCCGATCGGATATTCGGTCGTGCAGAGCATGTTCTCCCGCCGAAACGTCACGTCGCTCGGCTTCGGCGGCATCCAGACCGTGTTCGTTGGATTCGGGAACTACGCAGCGGTGCTCACCGATCCCGAGTTCTGGGCATCAATGGGCCGAATCGCGCTGCTCGGCTTCGTCCAGGTTCCCATCATGCTGGCACTCGCCGTCGCACTCGCCCTACTGATCGACTCGAAGGTCGGTCGCGGCTCGCGGGTCTTCCGACTGGTGTTCTTCCTCCCGTATGCGGTGCCCGGCGTCATCGCGGGAATCCTGTGGTCGTTCCTCTACGGCCCGACCCTGAGCCCGATCGTCAAGGGCTTCGCGGAATTCGGTGTCTCAGTCGACTTCCTCGGGCGTGACACCGTGCTTTGGGCGATCGCGAACATCATCACGTGGACGTTTGCGGGCTACAACATGCTGATCGCGCTGTCGGCGCTGCAGGCGGTTCCCGCCGAGCTGTACGAGGCGGCCCGCATCGACGGCGCGAACGAGTGGCAGATCGCGATGCAGATCAAACTTCCGCATCTGCGGCCCGCGCTCGTGCTGTCCGGGACGCTCTCGATCATCGGCACGATCCAGATCTTCACCGAGCCGCAGACCCTCGCGATCGTCTCGCCGTTCATCACCAGCAAGTACGTTCCGACCATGGCTGCACTCAATGCCGCGTTCGGGGCCAACAACTTCGGCCTCGCGGCGGCGACCAGTGTCGTGATCGCGGTCATCGCCGGCATCCTGTCCGTCGTCTACTACCGGATCACCTCGGTGAAGGCATGAGCACGGGAAGCGTCGTAGAGGACCAGGTCACGTCGTCCGGGCCGGCGGGACGGACGGTCAAGGAGCCGCGGGCCGCGGGCGGCAACCCGTTCGCCACAATCGGCACGACGGTGATCCTGGCGGTCGCAGGAATCTACTTCGTCCTGCCGATCTGGTGGCTGTTCGTCTCGTCGACGAAGTCGGCGGGCGACCTCTTCTCGACGAACGGGTTCGGCTTCGCCGGATGGAACCTGTTCTCCAACATCGGCCATGTGCTGGCGAAGGACAACGGCGCCTTCGCCGGCTGGATGGTGAACTCGCTGATCTACTCCGGCGCTGGTGGTCTGGTCGCGACCCTTCTGGGCGCTGCCAGCGGGTATGCGATCGCCAAATTCGAGTTCCGCGGGAAACCCCTGGTATTCGCGTCGATCATCGCGGGGGTCCTGATCCCCGGTGCCCTGCTGACCATTCCGCTCTACCTGATGTTCTCCGCCATCGGGCTGATCAACACCTACTGGTCCGTCCTGATCCCGTCGGTGGTCAGCCCGTTCGCGGTCTATCTGTCCCGCATCTACGCGGAGGCGTCCATCCCCGACGAGGTGATCGAAGCGGCGCGTGTCGACGGCGCCGGCGAGCTCAGGATCTTCTTCACCATCTCGCTGCGGATAATGAGTCCCGCACTGGTGACGGTATTTTTGTTCAGCTTCGTCGGTATCTGGAACAACTTCTTCCTGCCGCTGGTCATGCTGAAGGACTCCTCGCTCTTCCCCGTGACCGTCGGGCTCTTCAACTGGTTCAGCGCCGACAACGAGGTGCCGTACGAGGACGTCATCACCGGGTCGCTGCTGTCGGTCCTGCCCCTGATTGTCGCCTTTGTCGCCTTACAGCGGTTCTGGCGAGCTGGACTGACGGCCGGAGCGGTTAAAGCCTGAGGTTGAGGTAGGTCTCAAACAGGCAGGGCAAGAGCAGCCCGGTTCGGAGCAGGCGCAGCCGGTCCAACTCGTGGCCGAAGAGTCAGGCGCTGGCCGGGTGCGCCCTCAGCCGCACCCACCAGGTCAGCGGCCGTCCCGGCCGGAGCGTCGCGACCCGTCCCGACCGCACGGCGGTCGCGAGGGAGTCGAAGTAGCCCGTACTCGGTTCGATCGCGATCACGGGCTCCCGGCTGTAGGCGCTGTGGTCGAACCAGACGCCCAGGTACGGGCAGTGGTCGGACCATTCCATCGTCAGGACCGGGCCGTCGCCGCGCACCAGCCGCGCGCCCCGCACGGTCTGCGCGGGATCGACGTACCACTTCCGCGTTCCACCGGGCGGCACCGAGTCGATGCGGCCGAGCGCCGACGACCACGTCCGGATCGGAAGTTCGTGGTGCTGGACATCGACGATCGATCGCGCTTGCGGCAACAGCTCCACCCGGGTGCCCGGCGGCGCCGCGAATTGCGGGTGGGCGGCCCAGAGGAACGGGATGGACTCGCCGGTCGTCTCCGCCCGGTAGGAGAGCACGAGCCCGCTGGGAGCAGGCGCGATGGTGCGGGCGAACCGGAAGCCGAGGGAGGTGCCCGTCGCGATGGTCGTGTCGCCCCTCGTGTCGAACGGCACGTCCCACAGCTCGCCGTGGTCGGGGATAGCTGCGTCGTCGACCGTGCACGCGACGATGCTGGGAGCGCACTCGTCCCAACCCGCCATCTCCGCGGCTACGAAAGCCGTCCCCGGCGCGTGGATCGAGGTCCGGTCCGCCTGCGCCAGCCACTCGACGCCGGCGGCGTCTACCAGCGAGACGATCTTGGCACCGCGCACAGGGTCGACCGTCGCGGTCAGGCCCTCGCCCCGGACGACGAGCGTCATCTCCGGGCGGCGGCGATCGTCTCGAGCAGCGCGTGTGCCGCGCCGGTGGGATCCGCCGCCCGGGTGAGCGCACCGCCGATGCCGACGGCCGCGGCTCCCGCGCCAATCCACTCGGGCGCCGTGTCGATCGTCACCCCGCCGGTCGGTACCGTCTGCAGCGCGGGCAGCGCCGTGAGCACCTCCCTCAGCGCGACCGGCGACCAGAGCGACGCCGGGAACAGCTTCACGAAGGTAGAGCCCCAATCCACCGCCTGCAGCGCTTCGGTCGGCGTCGCGACTCCGGGCAGCGCCTCCAAGCCGGCGTCGAGCGTCGCCTTCAGGACCCGCTCCCGCAGCACCGGGGAGACGACGAAGCGTGCTCCCGCCCGGGCGGCGGCCTGCACCTCCTCGGCCGTCACGGCGGTCCCGACGCCGATGAGCACGCCGTCGGGTGCGCTGGCGGCGGCGGTCCGGATGACGTCGATGGCGTTCGGGGTCACGAGCGAGACCTCCACCACCCGCAGGCCGGCGTCGATCAGCGTGGCGACATCCCGAGCGGCGGACTCCGCGTCCGCCGCTCGCACGATCGCGACAATTCCCTGCTCTCGGACTGCCTCCGACACGGCGCTCATCGCGCACCACCCATCTCGTCACGGAACGGAAGTCCTTCGATGTCGCCGGCGGTGGCGACGACGCGCGCTGCGACCGCCGACCCGAGATCGAGCATCTTGGCGACGGTCGCGCCCTCGAGCAGGCCGGTGATCACTCCGCCGGCGAACGCATCGCCGGCGCCGACCGTGTCGACCACGCTGGTCGCCTGGGACGGCGCCGAATACGATCCCGCGGTATCGATGGCACGGGCGCCGTCGGCGCCGAACTTGGTGATCACGAGCCGGCAGCCCTGCCCGAGCAGCGCGGCCGGCGCTTCGGCGGGCGAGGTGCCGCTGAGCAGGGCGAGCTCCGCCGGGTCGCCGACGGCGACGTCGACGAGGCCGCGAATGGTGGACAGGGCGCGCGCGAACGCGTCGGGACCCGCGATCCGCGGTCGCAGATTGGGGTCGCAGACCACGACCGCGCCGGCGGCCCTCGCCAGGTCCACCGTGCGCCGGACCGCCGCAGCCGCGCTCGGCGAGCGGACCGCGGTGATCCCAGTCACGAACACCGCGGCGATGTCCGGCGACCAGGCCGCGTCCACCTGATCCGGCCCGAGCTCCGTCGCCGCGCTGTCGGTGCGCAGATGCACCGCGGCCGTGGGACCGCCGGTGGCCGGCTCCCGGACTAGCGTGCCCGTCGGCCGGTCGCTGCGGCCCACGCGCGCGTCGACGCCCCAGCCGGTGAGCGCGCGGTCGACGGCGTCGCCGAGACCGTCGTGACCCACGACGGTGACGAATCGGGCCGGGTGCCCGAGCCGCAGCACCGCTGCTGCGACATTCAGCTCGGATCCGGCCACCGTCCGCCGGTACGCCGTCGCGGTCGCCAGCGACGCCCCATTGCTCGGGATGAAGACCGCGAGCGCCTCACCGAGCGTGAAGAACCGTCCGGCCCCGGTCACGCCGTCCTCCGCGGGCGGTCCGTGCCGGGTCGACCGGTCCGAGGCCGTGAAGAGGAGGCGCGACCGAGTACATCCACCGAGTCGGCCATCATGTCGCCCCACTCCTCTCGCCGACCACCGCGTCGGGCCGGCCGCGCACCGACCTCCTGGCCGCGCGCGATAAATAGTATTATCTGCCGGGCAGGACGAAGCGCACTACCGACCGGAGGACGACCCGTGACGACGATCGATGCGGACCGCTGGCTCGAGATCGACCTTTACTGGTTCGACAACGTCGACCTCGCCGGGTCGGTCATGGGGTTCTGGAATCGCTTCGCCCCGCTGATCCACGGCGTGGACGGGTGGCGGGGCGTCATCGTCAACTCGGGATGGCTGGCGGACCAGGTGCTCGACTGGCGCGGCGACCTCGACGAGCCCATCCCCTTCCCGTCGGGGCTCGGCAAGGACAAGTTCTTCCCGGACAACTCGCCGCTACTCGGCACGGAGGAGCAGCGGAGAGCGGGCTGGCATGCACGGTTCGACGAGCGGGGCGAACGCAACACCGACGGGTACCAGCGGTGGACCTACCGCCAGCTCGGTGAACTCGCCGAGCTGCTGCGGCGGGTCGCCGCGGACGCTTTTGGGATCGAGGGGGTACGGATCGGCACGTTCGTGATCGGCTGGGACAGCATCTACGCCTGTGAGCCGTCCGCATGGTCGAAGCGGCATCCTGAGGCGTTCTTCAAGGGGTCGTGGGTGGATCGGTTATTCAACGTGATCGCCCGGCTCGACGCCGACCCGATCGCCACCGCGGCCTTCCCTGACGGGATCGAGCAGGGCCTGCCGATCTCGCGCTTCTTCGGCCAGCAGTGGGGCCACCTCTCGAAGTCAGTCGGCCTCGACGCGATCGTGCTGCGCGACTCGATGATCGGGCAGGGCATCTACGAGCGGCTCGGGCCCTGGGGCGCGAAGGCGCCGGCCGATCCCGCCCTGGTGGCCGAGTGGGGCGACGCGACCGCAGCGCTCGTGCGCGAGACCAAGCTGGCGGCTCCGGAGGCGCTGGTCATCGGCTACTCGAACGCCGCGAGCGCCGTGGCGGACTGGCGGGTCAACTGCGTGGACCTCGAGTCGATCGCGCACGAGGGGTACCTCGACGCGTGGATCGACCAGACCTGGGCCGGCGCCTGGAACGAGGTCGGGCAGCGCGAGGACCTGTTCTGGAACCTGCCGCTGCAGGGGTGGACGAACCAGCTCGGCTTCGTGCTGCTGCGTGCGGCGGCGCTGGCCGGATCGCCGGTTCGGCACTACGTGCTCACCGAGACCTTCGACGCCTGGGAGTCGTGGGACATCATCCACACGGCGCCCGAGCGCCTGCGGTGGGGGATCTGGGCGTATCTGCACGCCTTCATCAAAACGCCGGACGGCCTCACGGCTCCGCGCGGGACGTACATCTCCTGGCTGAATCAGGGGAACCGGCTGCTGACCGAGGGCGACGTCGCGTTCCTCGCGGAGAGCATCAACGCGGCCACGGCCGACGCGCGCGACACGACCGAGGTGTTCGGGCCGACCGCCGTCTACTCGCGTGCGGCGATGGAGTGGCAGACCGCGAACGCTCCGGAGGCCGACATCAAAGAGTGGATCGACGAGCAGATCGGGTTCCTCGCCAAGTTCGGCGTGCCCGTCTCCTCCGTCACCCGCGCCGAGCACCTGAGCTCGGTCGACAGTGATTACTTGATCGTGCAGACCCCCAACCATCTGCCAGAGGCGCAGATCGAGCGGATCCTGGAGCGGATCGACGCCGGCCTGCCGACGATGGTGACCGGTAACCCCGGTGGCGGGTTCGATCCGCGGATCGCCGCGGCCGTGGGGCTCTCCGGGGACGGCGACAGGGCCGGCGAGAGGAAGACGACCGCGGCCCGCGGCGCGATCGTGGGCGACGACATCCCCGCGGAGTTCGCGACCGTCCACCCGTCCTCGATCAACCACGCCGCCGACCACGTCGACGTGCTCTACTCGGTCGACGGATCGCCCGCGCTGGTGCGGAGCGGGTCGGTGGCCGCATGGGATCCGGCGGACGTGCAGCACCGCGTCATCGTCTACTCGGGCCAGTGGGACTTCGGCAGCCACAACCCGGATCAGTCCGTGCGCGATCTGATGGGGTCGGCGTATCCCTTCCTGATCCCGGCCCGCGAGATCAACCGTGTGCTCGCGGAGCACGCGGCGGTGTCGGTCGCGGACGTCGCGGCCGACTCGCCCGTGGCAGTGGCCGCCTGGCGCACCTCGGCGGGCGTCCGCGTGCTCGTCGGCGAGGTGGAGGAAGGCTTCCGCACCACGACCGACGGCACCTGGCCGGTCACTGTGCGCGTGCCGCACCTCTCGGCCACCGTGCAGACGGACCTCACCTACGGGCAGTCGCGGCTCTTCACGGTCACGGCCGAGGGAGTCGCTGCGAGCTGGGGCTGACCCGAGCGGCTGGTCTCGTCCTGCGCTGGTTCAGGCGGCGCCATGGCGCCGAAGCTGGCGGACGCACGCGGTCACGAAGGAAGCCGGCCCGCCAGCGGTCAGCAGACCGGCTGCGAGCACCTGCGGGGGCGCTCCAGAGGGTACGAGCAGCAGGAGGCCGGCCCGGGTGAGGGCTGCAACGACGGGGACGACGAGCACAAGCGCGACGAACGCGGCCAGTCGCGGTCGCGGCGGCACCGAAGTCGCGCCGCTCCGGTCGGCTGCCGAAGCTGCCACCGCGACGGCGAGGAGCGGCAGCAGCACGAGCGGCGACGGAGGGGACCGCGGGCACGACGACCGCGAAGAACCACCCGACGCTGAGGACGCCGCACGCGATCGGCGTGGCGCGACGGGTACTGGGCGGGGCGACGGCCAGGACGAGATGTGCCGCGGCGACCGTGTGTGCCTGTCGTAGCGAGTCCTACGCAGGCCGCAGTCAATCCGCCAGCCGGCCCCCAAGCCGCGCGAGGATCGGCTGTCCTGCATCGGCGATGTACATCTCTGCCTCGCGACCCCGACACGGGCGTGTGCGGTTCGCAGTCTTGGTGCCGTCGGTCAAGGCGTTGTGCCCGCCGAAACGGAGTCGTACCGTCGCCGGATGGTGAGTGGCACGGAGAACGCGACGCTGTCCTTCGACGACCTCGGTACCGAATGCGACTCCGCGCGCGGTTGCTCGATTTGAGCTGCCGAAGGGACGGGAAGGGCCTGGGGAGCGCTGATCACGACGGCCAGGATGGTGTTCGGCGTGCTGATCGGGCTGAGCATGGCGTAGCGCATGACCTCCAGCCGGCGATACTGGGTGTTCAGCCGTACGAGGGGGGATCAGGACTCCGGCGACACGGCCGACGTGATGCACCCTTCCGCGGTGAGTTTTTTGCATTACAGCCAGCAGCGCTTCCCTTGATGACCGGCTGCTGGCTCACCTTCAGGTCGTTCTGACCTTGACGTCGCGCGCGCAGAGACGTTCTTCCCTAACTGGACCTCTGACACGCAGGCCGGGCCCGGTCGGCACGCGCTGTGGATGGCCCCTGGGGTGTCTGTGCACATCGAATACTCGGGGAACCGAATGCCGACCATCAATCGCGATCAGGTTGAGACGTTGACCGCCGCGGCGGACTCCTCGCTCGCCCTCATCGTCACGAAGGAGGACGACGTACCGCGCGAATAAGGGGGCGGTGCCCGGACACAGGACGAGCCGCGCCTGAATACTTTGGGAGATGTCAATCAGCGGCGAAGCGCAGCGGTCCTGACCTCCTTTTCCCCTGCGGAGTTCTCCTCCTGCAGCATCGACCTCGACCTCGACCTAGAGCGCTCGTGTGCCGGCGATCCTGCCTCATCGCCGCCAGACGTGGGGGACACCCGCCACGTCTGCCCGATGGAGGGCGATCGGGCTGCGTCCGGTCTCGGAGTGTCCGCTCTCGCGTTCGCATCGGTGCCCGTCCCGGCTCACGGATTCGCAACGACGACCGCGGTAGCGGGACCGCTCGACGTCGATCGCTCGGTCGCGCTCTCGGGACTCCGCTCCTGCGGTGAATCGAGGTGCGGTCGGCGTACGAGGCGCGGCGCCGGTCCGATCGTGATCTCGTGACTGCGGGTGCGATCGGCCCTGTGGTTCCGCGTCGGGTGTGCCGGAGAAACGCGATGCAGCCGGGCTCATGAGCTTGCCGCGGTTGCGCCGGTCACGCCGTCTGGTCCGGGGGTGCCGGGGGTGCCGTATCGGGCTTCGGCTCGGGCGAAGTCTGCCCCGGGGTCAGCGTCCGGGGCTGGGGTGGAGACCGGTGCCTCGAAGCCACGGATGCGCTGGAGGGTGGCGCTGGGTGCCTCGCCGTACTCGTTGCGGTAGTGGGTCGAGAAGCGGCCGCTATTCGCGTAGCCGAAGCGACGGGCGATGTCGGCGATCGTCGTGCCGACCTTGGCCTCCTCGACGAGGGCGGCGCGAGCGGCTTCGAGCCGGAGCTGGCGGAGGTGCAGCAGTGGTGGAACACCGAGCGTGCGGACGAATGCCATCTGCAGACCTCGCACGGACACGGCTGCCGCCTCTGCCACCTCGGGGATGGTGATTGGTTCGGTGAGCCGAGCGCGCATCTCGGCGATCGCGCGGCGGATCACGGTGGTGTCGCGGTCGGCGGCGTCCTCGGACCGGTTCGTGAGTTCGAAGGTCTCGATGATCACCGCGGCGAACAGGTCGATCGTGCCCGCTCGGATGAGGTCGCGGTCGTACACCGCAGGTGTGCCGAACGCAGCCGAGGTCAAGGTGTGCGCGATGCGGCGGAGGTACTCCGCCAGCTCCGGCGCGCAGGGGGCGATGCGCGGTGCGTGGAGTCGCACGGCGGTGCGCGGGACGCCGAGTAGCCGCGCGAGCGGCGCGGCCGGGACCGCGAGGAACTGCAGCCGTGCGGAGGACCAGCGCAGCTCGGCGTCGGCGCTGATCGGAATAAGGCCGAGGCCCTGCGGGCCGAGCCGGGCCTTCATGCCGCCGGTCGACAGCACGACCTCGCCGGCCTGCACCAGGGCGACGAGCAGTTCGGACGCACCGGAGATGTGCACCCGGACGTTGTCGCCGCGGGAGTGGATGCTCGTGACGGTGATGCCGTCGTCGACAAGGGAGACCTGCTCCCAGGTGAAGGCGTCCCCGCGTGCCGACACTTGGGCCGTGCCGATGATGGAGCGCATCGCTCCGGTAGCCGCGACGGGGTCGCCGGCGCTGTACTGCAGGCGCAGCAGTGACTCCACCGTTGATCAGCGGGGTTCGAGGGTGTGCTCGAAGTCGGTGAGGCGTTCGAGGCCGCGGTCTGTGACTTCGAACATCCACTCCAGCCGGACTCCACCGGTCCCGGGCTCGTAGACGCCCGGCTCGAGCAGGATGACCATCCCAGTCTCCAGAGGCGTGTCCTCGCCCGGGATGATGCGGGGGAACTCGTGGACGGAGGTGCCGATCCCGTGTCCGGTGTGGTGACCGTACTCGAAACCCTCCGCGGCGATGGTGGAGCGCACCACGCGGTCGATCTCGTTCACCGGCACGCCGGGCTTCGCGGCGTCGATGCCTGCGTGCAGCGCTGAAGAGGCGAGCGCGTGCAGGCGAGCGAAGCGATTCGTGGCGCGCCCGACGAGGAAGGTGCCGCAGGAGTCCGACCAGTACCCCGCGACGCGAGGCGCGAGGTCGGCCACGATCATGTCGTCCGCCTCGATCCGCCGGCTGGTCGCCCAGCCGCCGACCCCGCTCGTGCGCTCGACACCTGAGAGTAGATCGCCGGCGAAGGCGACGCGCTCACCGGCGGCGGACTCGACCGCGCCGCGGATGTTGCCGAACAACTCCAGTTCCGACATGCCGGGCTCGGCGGAGGCGACCGCGGTGTGCTGGGCGAGCGCAGCCAGCGCTGCGCTCCTCCGCAGTGCAGCGAGCTGCGCGGGGGATTTGATCATTTTCGCCCGGGCGAACTCGGCGGTGCCGTCGATCGCGGCGATCCCGCGGGCGCGCAGCAATTCGCCCACGGACCACGGCAGCGAGGCGGCCTCGACGGCGACCCGGTCGCGTATCCCCGTCGCTTCGATGACGGAGGAGACGGCGGCCGCATAGTGGGCGAGGTACGGCTCCGGCCTGTCGGCGGAGAAGCCGACGTACTCGGTGACCCGGTCGGCGTCGGCCACCGCGGCCGCCGCGGACTCCAGGTTCGACACCACGAGGTGGAGCGTCCCGTCGGGTCCGACGATCGCCACGGTCGGGCCTCCGGCGAACGGGGAGCTGCCCGTCTCGATCGGGACGATGTGGCCCGAGGCGGCAGCGACGCTCTCCGCGCCGCTCAGGATGGACCAGCCGGCGTCGAGTCGAGCGGCCGCCGCGGCGATGCGGCGCGAGGTAAGTGACGACACGGTGACTCCTTCCTCGGTTGAACGGTTCTCAGCGAGCGGGTGCCGAACCGAAATCTGGCACGTTCAGCCTGGCCCCTCCGGCCAGCGCGGACTGGTGCGCGATCAGGCCGGGCACGGTGTAGCGCGCTGCCGTCCACGCGTTGAGTACCGGGACCCGACCGCTGGTGCAGGCCGTCACGTAGTCGTTCACCAGGAACTGATGCGAGCCCTCGTGGCCGTTGTGGCGTCCATCGAATTCGGCGGGGAGCACGGAGCGCTCGTGATCGTGCACCGGGGCGAACCCGCTTCGGAACGTGGCCAGGAGCGCCTCTGCAACGTCCGTCTGGCGGAGTGCGTCGTTCCCCGCCCCGGATCGGCTGGCAGCGCCCGAGCTCGTCGTGATCTCGTCGAAGACGCTCCGGAAGCCGTTCAGGTCCTGCCACACGGCGGAGCCGGTCTGCTGCTCGAAGCTGCCTTTCGTGCCGAACAGGCTCATCCGCACCTCCGGGCGCTGGTTCGGTACGCCGATGCGGCGGAACTCATTGATGCGCATCGAGCCGCCGTCTGCCGTCGTGAACAGCGCCGATTCGTTGCTGAACGTGTTGCGCCAGCGCGAGACCTTCGCGTCGAACACGCCGTCGTTCTCGCGGTCGACGAAGCCGACGCAGGAGACGGAGGTCGCGTAGGACTCCGTGACCGCCAGCACGCACGCGAGCGAGTGGGTGGGGTAGTGCATCGGCGGCACGCTCGCGGTGGACTTCCAGTCTGCGCCGCCGCTGTACTTGAACGCGTCGTAGAAGCCATGCGACATGTCGTGGATGTACTCGCCTTCGCCGAAGACGAAGTCGCCGAATCCGCCCCGGCGCCACTGGTCGCGGCAGAAGACGACCGACGGGTAGTAGTAGCTCGTCTCACCCGTCACGTAGGTGAGGCCGGTGGACGCGACGAGGGAGAGGATCTGCTCGATCTCGTCGACCGACACGCCCATCGGGACCGCGGAGTAGACGTGCTTGCCCTGCTCGAGTGCGGCGATCGTCATAGGGCCGTGCAGCCAGCGCTGCGTGAAGATCGCGACCGCGTCGACGTCGGACTCCAGTAACTCGTCGTAGTCCGTGAACCCGCGCTCGATGCCGAAGTCGCGCTTGATCCGGTCGACTCGGTCCGGCAGCACGTCGCACGCGACCACCTCCGACACCCCGGGGTGGGCTTGGTACAGCTCGATGAACTGCGGGGAGAACTGTCCCAGCCCGACGATGCCGACCTTGATCTGGGCCATGGTGCCAACCTTCCTTCGGACGGCCCGGGTCTGCGGAGCCGTGACGACATTAGTGTGATAATTGGCGACGGACGAAGGAGAACCGCTGTGGCTGGACACACTGACGGCGAGGTGCGGCTCGAGCGCATCGGACGCGTCGCCCACCTGATCATCGACCGGCCCGCGAAGCTCAACGCGATGACCGTGGCGATGGATCACCAGATGAACGACCTGGTGTTCGAGATCAACAACGACAAGGCGATCCGCTCGGTGCTGCTTTCCGGCGCCGGAGACCGCGCGTTCTGCGCCGGCAGCGACATCACCGACCTCGACGAGTACGGGGACAACTGGAGCTACCGCAACCGCTTCGACGCCCGCGGCGACTACGCCCGCGCCGTCTGGCTGCTGCGCAAGCCGGTGGTGGCCGCGGTGCACGGGTACTGCATCGGAGGTGGGCTGGAGATGGCCGCGGCATCCGACATCCGGGTCGGCAGCCCCGACGCCGCGTTCGGCGCCGGCGAGATCAACTGGGGCTGGCACGGGGGCTCCGGCCAGACCCAGCTGCTGACGCACCTGCTGGGGCCCGGGTGGGCGTCTCGTCTGCTCCTGACCGGTGAGCGCATCGACGGCACCGAGGCGTACCGGATCGGCCTGCTGCAGCACCTGGTGCCGCGCGACGGGCTGATCGAGCACGCCCTCGCGCTGGCGACCACCATCTCGGAACGCGCGCCGATCGCGGCGGAGCGCGTGAAGCACATGGTCCGGGTCGCCCAGAACGTGCCGCTGGAGACCGGCCTACTGGTCGAGAACGACTCGTTCTCCTACCTGATGATGACGCAGGACGCCGCCGAGGGGCGGGCCGCCTTCGCTGAACGCCGAGCGCCGCGATTCGAGGGTCGATGAGCGCGGCGTCGGCAGACCGCGCCGAAGCCGTCGCCTGGGGGACCGAGCAGTACATCGCGGCGGACGATGCGACGAGCGCTCTCGCGCAGACGCGCCGCGCCGGTCCGGCGACGCCGCACGACGACACGACCCAGCTTGCGGCATCGGTCGCGGACGCGCTGATCGACCTGGGGTTCAAGACCTGGGACTTCGGCGACTCGGTCGCGTTCGAGGCGCTCATCGCCGCTTCGGATGCGCTCGGCGACGAGCGATGGGTACGCTTCGCGCACGGGTACGGGCGCGCGTGGACCACCCGGTCGAAGCCATTCGCGCGACTGGACTGCACCGTTCCCGGCCGGGCGCTGGTCGGCATCGCGACCCGCTTCGGCGATCGGCAGCTGCTGTCGACGCTGCAGGAGCTCGCGGACTACCTGATGTCCCGGCCCACCCTGCACGGGCTCTACGAGACGTGGGAGCGGTCGCCGCTGCTCGCGCCCTACACCGGGGAGCCGCTCGACCCGCACGCGCAGTCGCTGCTGGACGACCCGCCCGCCGGTGTCTTCGTCGATTGCCTGCATTTCGACCCTCCCTTCCTGACGGCGCTCGGCGTCGCGCTGGGGGAGGAGCGGTACCTGGACGCCGGCATCCTGCAGGCGCTCGGCTACATCCGGCACCTGCAGCAGCCCGACGGCCTGTTCGACCACTTCGTCCTCCGGGGCGAACCCGGCAGCTTCGGACCCGGGTGGGGGCGTGGCCAGGGCTGGGCGATCCTCGGGCTGCTCGAGGTGCTGGAGAGCATCGATGCGGCGGACCGCGACGGCGATGCTGCGTCCCGCCGCGTCATCGCCGCCTCCGCCCACGATCTGCTTCACCGCATGGTCGGGCTGCAGCGACCGGACGGCCACTGGTTCGCCGTCGTGACCGATCCCGGTTCCGGCGACGAGTACTCGACGGCCGGCTTCGTGGCGTCCGCGATCACTGAGGCGGTCCGCCTCGGCGTCGTGGACGGCGCGTCGACGCTGCGAAGCCGCGATGCCGCACGCCGGGCGATCCTGCACTCCCTCGACGACCGCGGGCAGCTTCGGGAGGTCTCGGCCGCGGTGTACGCCTCTACCGAGCCCGGCCACTACGGCAAGGTGCCCCGCGGCTACGTCGTGCCGTGGGGACAGGGACCCGCGCTGCTGGCGCTGGTCGCCGACGGGCCGTCAGCATGACGGGGCGCCCCGTCTTCATCACAGGGGCGGGCAGCGGCATCGGCGCTGCCACCGCAGCCGCATTCGCCGCGGCCGGTCACGACGTTATCGCCACGGACATCGACGCAACGGCCGTGGCCGCCGTGGCCGCGGGCATCGCCGCTGCGGGCGGTACCGCGACCGCGCATCGCCTCGACGTGGCCGATCCGGGCGCCTGGGAGGCGCTCGCCGGCGAGCTGCGCGAGGCAGGACGTTCGCCCGCGGTCGTCGTCAACAACGCCTACACCCTCGTCGATGCGCCGGCGCATGAGCAGACAGAGGCCGACTGGAACCGCCAGCTGTCGGTCACGCTGTCGTCGGTCTACCGGTCGGTTCGAGCATTCCACTCCGGTCTCGAGTCCACCGGAGGCAGCGTGGTGAACGTCGGCAGCGTGCACGCCCTGGTCGCCTGGCCGGACCGGCCCGCCTACGCCGCGGCCAAGGGCGGCGTCGTCGCGCTCACCCGACAGCTCTCGATCGACTATGCGCCCCGGGTCCGCGTCAACTGCGTCCTGCCCGGTTCGATCCTGACCCGGGTGTGGGACGGGGTCGACGACGCCGGACGCACCGCTGCGGCGCGCCAGGCGTCGCTCGGGCGGCTAGGCCGGCCTGACGAGGTCGCCTCGGTGATCCTCTTCCTGGCTGGCGACGGCGCCTCGTACATCACCGGCACCACCGTCGTCGTCGACGGCGGCCAGACGACGTCGGTCATCG
>NZ_CAXTOQ010000068.1:0-17771 GCF_964245895.1 uncultured Amnibacterium sp. | reverse complement strand
GCTCTCGCGGATCCGCAGAAGCGGGGCGACACGCCGCTGATCGAGCCATCGCAGCGGCGCGTCGGCCGAGAACTGCGGATCCGCGAAGGAGATGCGGATCCGCGAGACCTGGCTGGAGGCGCGGTCAGACGCGCTCGAACACCGCCGCGAGGCCCTGGCCGCCGCCGATGCACATCGTCTCGAGGGCGTACCGGCCGCCGAGGTCCTGCAGCTCGTGGCAGAGCGTCGCGAGCATGCGGATGCCCGTCGCGCCCAGCGGGTGGCCGATGGAGATGCCGCTGCCGCGCGGGTTCAGCCGAGGGTCGTCGTCCTGCACGCCCCACTCGTCCAGGCAGGCCAGCACCTGGACCGCGAACGCCTCGTTCAGCTCGATCACGTCGAGGTCGTCGAACGTCAGCCCGGCGCGCTCGAGCGCGCGGTTCGAGGCCGGGACCGGGCCGATGCCGAACCGCTCCGGCTCGACGCCCGCCGCCGCCCAGGTCACCAGGCGGGCCATCGGCGTCAGCCCCAGCTGCGCGGCGCGCTCGGGCGTCGTGACGACGCAGGCGGCCGCGGCGTCGTTCTGCCCGCTCGCGTTGCCGGCCGTCACGGTCGCATCCGGATCGCGGCGGCCCAGCGCCGCCCGCAGCGAGCCGAGCGCCTCCAGGGAGGTGTCCGCGCGCGGGTGCTCGTCGCGGCTCACGGTGACCGCGCCCTTCCGCCCCGGCACCTCGACGGGCACCAGCTCGCGGTCGAACGCGCCGCTCTCCTGCGCCGCGACCGCCCTGCGGTGCGACTGCAGCGCGAAGCGGTCCTGCCGCTCGCGGGAGATGCCGAACTCGCGGCGGAGGGTCTCGGCGGTGCCGATGTTGCCGTCCGGCGTCGGGTGGAACCGGCCGCCGGCCCGCTCGCGGCCCCGGCTCAGCGCGTCGTGCAGCACGAGCGCGACCGGAGGCAGGCCGCGGCGGCCCTCCTCCGTGTAGTACGGGGCGTTGCTCATCGACTCGACGCCGAACGCGACGACGACGTCGGACACCCCGGTCTGCACCTGCATCGCCGCGTTCACCACGGCCTGCAGGCCGGAGCCGCAGCGGCGGTCCAGCTGGTAGCCCGTCGCGGTGACGGGGAAGCCGGCGTCGAGCGCCGCGACGCGGGCGATCGGTGCCGCCTCCATCGTCGGGTAGCACTGGGCGCCGATGACGTCGTCGATCGCGTCCGTGTCGAGGCCGGACCGCTCGGCCAGCGCGGTGAGCACGCGGGTCGCGAGGTCGAGCGCGGTCAGCGGCGCGAGCGCGCCGCCGAACCGGCCGACGGGGGTGCGGACGGGCGCGCAGACGACGGCCTCCCGCAGCGCGGTCACGCGGAGGCCCCGACCGCGTCCGCCACGGCGAATCCGGCTCCGGTCAGCTCCCGCACCGACTCGACGGTCTCGCCGGGGGCGAGCTCGATCAGCACGAGCCCGTCGGCGGTGACGTCGAAGACGGCCCGGTCGGTGATGATGCGGTCGACGCACGCGCGGCCGGTGAGCGGCAGCACGCACTCGCGCAGGACCTTGTGCTCGCCGGTCTTCGTGACGTGCTCCATCAGCACGATCACCCGCCGGGCACCCGCGACCAGGTCCATGGCGCCGCCCATGCCCTTGATCAGCCTGCCCGGCACGGCCCAGTTCGCGATGTCGCCGTGCTCGGACACCTGCATCGCGCCGAGCACCGCGTCGGCGATGCGGCCGCCGCGGATCATCCCGAAGCTCGCGGCGGAGTCGAAGAACGAGGCGCCCGGCAGGGTCGTCACGGTCTCCTTGCCGGCGTTGATCAGCTTCGGGTCCTCCTCCCCCGCCCACGGGTAGGGCCCGACACCCAATATGCCGTTCTCGGAATGCAGCACGATGGTGCGCTCGGCGGGCACGTGGTTCGGGATCAGGGTGGGCAGGCCGATGCCGAGGTTCACGTAGGAGCCGTCCTCCAGCTCCTGCGCGGCGCGGGCCGCCATCTGGTCGCGGGTGAGGGGCATGTCAGGCCTCCGGCCGTTCGCGCACGGTGCGCTTCTCGATGGGCAGGTCGGCCGCGTCCTCGGGCGACAGCTGCACGACGCGATCGATGTAGATGCCCGGCAGGTGCACCTGGTCGGGGTCGATCTCGCCGGGCGGCACGAGCTCGTCGACCTCGGCGATCGCGATCCGCCCGGCCATCGCGGCGAGCGGGTTGAAGTTCTGCGCGGACTTCTCGAACACGAGGTTGCCGTGGTGGTCGCCCCTCGCGGCCCGCACCAGCGCGTAGTCGGTGCGGATCGCCGTCTCCAGCACGTACGTGGTGCGGCGCCCGAGCACGTCGAACTCCGCGGTGGGCTTCGGCGGGCTGGCCACGGCGACCGAGCCGTCCGGCGCGTACCGCCAGGGCAGCCCGCCCTCGGAGACCATCGTGCCCACGCCGCTCGCGGTGTAGAAGGCGGGGATGCCGACGCCGCCCGCGCGGAGGCGCTCGGCGAGCGTGCCCTGCGGCGTCAGCTCGACCTCGATGCCGCCGCCGAGGTACTGGCGCGCGAACTCCTTGTTCTCGCCGACGTAGGAGCCGATCACGCGGCGGATGCGGCCGGCCGCGAGCAGCAGCCCGAGCCCCCAGCCGTCGACGCCGCAGTTGTTGGACACGACCTCCAGGTCGGTCGCCTCGCCGGCCAGCAGCGCGCGGATCAGGACGATCGGCACCCCGTTCAGGCCGAACCCGCCCACGGCGAGCGAGGCGCCGTCCGGGATGTCGGCGACCGCCTCGGCGGCCGATGCGACCCGTTTGTCCATCAGTGCTCCTTCGTGTCGTCCTCGGCGAGACCGTGCTCGGCCGAGTCGTGCTCGGCGAGATCGTGCTCGGCGAAGACCTGCTTGGCGACCGCGAAGGCGCTGTTCGCCGCGGGCACGCCCGCGTAGACCGCGGTCTGCAGCAGGATCTCGGTCAGCTCCGCGCGGGACAGCCCGTTGGTGAGCCCGGCGCGGAGGTGCATGGCCAGCTCGTCCCAGTGGTGGCCGGTCACCAGGGCGGCGATCGTGACCGCGCTGCGCATCCGGCGGTCGAGCCCCGGCCGGGTCCAGATGGTGCCCCACGCGGTCTCGGTGATGAACCGCTGGAACGCCGCCGTGTCCGGGGTGATGCCCGCCGTCGCCCGGTCGACGTGCGCGTCGCCGAGCACGGCCCGCCGCACCCGCATGCCGGCCTCGTAGCGGTCCGGGGGCAGCAGCGCGCCGGCGAGCGCGGCGGCCACCCGGTCGGGGCGCTCGAGGTGCGCCTGGTGCCCGGTGTCCTCGAGCACCACGGCCGGACCGGTCGACCCCGGCGCCGCGGCCGCGAGCGCGGCGGCGGCCGCGGGGGTCACGACCCGGTCGGCGCTGCCCGCGACGACCAGCGTCGGCACGGTGATGCGGCCCACGTCGGCGCGGCGGTCGAAGGCGCCCAGGGCCTCCGCGAGGCGCGCGTACGACTCGTCGTCGGTGTCCACCAGCTCGCCGAGCGTGCGGCCGGCGGCGTCCAGGTCCCGCTGCAGGAAGGAGGGGGCGAACCAGCGCTCGCTCGACGCGGCGACCAGGGCGGCCGTGCCCTGCCGGCGCGTCTGCTCGGCGCGCGCGCGCCACGTGTCGGGGTCGCCGATCCGCGCGTCGGAGCAGATCACGGCGAGGCCGGTCAGCCGGTCGGCGTGCGGACCGAGCGCGAGATCGATGCCGATCGCGCCGCCGATGGAGACGCCGGCGTAGGCGAAACGGCCCCCGCCGATCCCGTCGACGAGCGCGACGACCGCGGCCGCGAGGTCGACGACCGTGACCGCCTCCGTCACCGCGGGCGACAGCCCGTGGCCGGGCAGGTCGACGCGGACGATCCGGAACCGGTCGGCGAGCAGCCGGGCGGCGGCCCGCCAGCCGGCCGTGCCGGTGCCGAGCGCGGGTCCGAGCACGAGCAGCGGGGCGGCCGGGTCGGTGGAGGTGGTCGGGTCGACGACCCCGCGCAGCACGACGGTCATGCGTCCCCCTCCGCCGCGCGGATCGCGGCGTCGATCAGCCGGTCGGAGAGCCCGACCGGCCCGCCGGTCGCGGTGGCCTCGCGGAGGCGCGCCGCGGTGTCCGCGTCGGCGCCCGCCTCCGCCGAGGCCGCGAGGACCGCGGGCACGAAGTCGTCCGCCGCGAGCGCGGCGCGCACGATCTCGGCGGCCCGGGCGCGGCCGAGGGCGCGGGCGAGGACCTGCTGCGCGCGCTCGGCGTGCACCGCGCCGGCGGAGGCGCCGAGGTTCGCGCGCGTCCGGTCGCCGTGCACCTGCAGCGCGGCGACCGCCCGGTCGGCCAGCACGGCGGACTCGACGAGCAGCCGCAGCAGCTCGCGCAGCGGCTGCCACTCCGCGTGCCAGTCCCCAGCGGGGCGGTCGTCGAGCGCGAGCTGCGCGCCGAGCAGCGTGCCGGCGAGCCCGGGCGCGCGCCGCGCGTTGGCGACGAGCAGCACGGCGGGGACGGGGTTCTGCTTCTGCGGCATCGCGGAGGAGCCGCCCTCGCCGTCGCCGAGGGCCAGGTCCAGCTCCCCGATCTCGGTGCGGGCGCCCTGCGCGATCTCGAGCCCGATGCGGCCGAGCGCGCCGAGCACCGCGGCGAGGCCCGCGCCGAGCAGGGCGACCGGGGACCGCTCGACGTGCCAGACGCCGACGCGGGGCGCGAGCCCGAGGCGCTCGGCCACGTCGGCGCGCAGCGCGGCGGCGCCGTCCGGCCCCAGCCGGTCGGCGAGCACCGCGACGGTGCCGACCGATCCGCCCAGCTGCAGCGGCAGCTCGAGGCCGTCGAGGTGCCGCCAGGTGCGGGTCACGCCGTCGAGCAGCACCGCGAGCCGCAGCCCGACCGTCGTCGGCGCCGCCTGCTGGCCGAGCGTGCGGCCTGCGACCGGTGTCGTGCGGTTCGCGTCCGCCAGCCCGGCGAGCCCCTCCCGAACCCGTGCGATCGGCGCCTCCGCGGCCGTGAGCGCTCGCGCGGCGAGCAGCATCAGCGCGCTGTCGAGCACGTCCTGGCTGGTCAGCCCGAGGTGCACCGCGTCCGCCAGCGGCTGCGGCGTCGCCGCGCGCAGCGCCCCGACGAGCGGGATCACCGGGTTGCCGCCCGCGGCTCCCGCCGCCGCGATCGCCGGCAGGTCGAGCGCCTCCGCGTCCCAGTCGGCCGAGCCCTGCGCGACGCCCGCGGCGACGAGCGCGGCGAGGTGCGCGGCCTCCACGTCGACCATCGCGGCGAGCAGCGCCTGGTCGCCGACGACCGCCGCGGCGCCCGTGGAGGCCTCGAGCAGCCCCAGGTCGAAACCCGTCACACCGGCTCCGCGTAGTCCAGGAACACCGTCTCCCGGTCGCCCTGCAGCCGCAGGTCGAACCGGTAGGACGACGGGCCGTCGGCCCGCGCGAGCAGCGTCTCACGCCGCGCCGGGTCGATGCGGTCCAGCAGCGGGTCGGCCGGCACCGGGTCGTCGGCGCCGACCAGGTAGGCCCGGGTGAAGAGGTGGTGGAGGAGGCCGCGCGCGAACACGGTGACGAGGGCCCACGGCGCGGTCGACGGCGCGACCGCGCCGGGCAGCAGGGTGGTCAGCTCGTAGTGGCCGCCGAGGTCCACGGTGATGCGCCCGAAGCCGGTGAAGCGCCCGAGCTCGCGCGCGCGGCTGCCGTCCCGCTGCGAGATGCGACCTGCCGCGTCCGGCTGCCACCACTCGAGCAGGGCGTCCGGGATCGGCTCCCCCTCGCCGTCGGTGACGGTGCCGTGCACGGTGATCGCGCCGGCGGCGCCGGCCGGGACCAGCTGCGCGCCGCCCGGGAACGGCAGGGCGTACCCGAAGAAGGGGCCGACGGTCTGGGAGGGGGTCTGCCGGAGGCGTTCACTCGTCATCGTGCTCGTCCTCCATCCAGGTCGCCGTCGAGCCGGTGAGCACGATGTCCCAGCGGAAGCCGAGCGAGAACTCGGGGACGGTGAGGTCGTGGTCGTACGTCGCGACCAGGCTGTCCCGGGCCTGCTGGTCGGTGATGGCCTGGTAGATCGGGTCGAGCGCGAACAGCGGGTCGCCCGGGAAGTACATCTGGGTGACGAGCCGCTGGGTGAACGCGGTGCCGAACAGCGAGAAGTGGATGTGCGCGGGCCGCCAGGCGTTGCGGTGGTTCTTCCACGGGTACGGCCCCGGCTTGATCGTCGTGAACCGGTAGGAGCCGTCGTCGCCGGTCAGCGCGCGGCCGACGCCGGTGAAGTTCGGATCGAGCGGCGCCGGGTGCTGGTCCCGCTTGTGGATGTAGCGGCCGCCCGCGTTCGCCTGCCAGATCTCGATCAGCTGGTTCCGCACCGGGCGCCCGTCCCCGTCGAGCACGCGGCCCGTCACCGTGATCCGCTCCCCCTGCGGGTCGCCGGCGTGCTGGATGGTCAGGTCGTTCTCGTACGGGTCGACGTCGACGTGGCCGAAGGCGGGCGCGGTGCGCTCGATCTCCTCCGGGAACAGCGTCACCAGCTCGTGGGTGGGATGCCGCAGCACGGTGGAGCGGTAGGGAGCGAAGTCGCGAGGCGGGTGGTTCGCCCGGCGGCCCGCGAGGCGCTGGTGCGCCGCGGCGATCTCCGCGCTCACCGCCGCCTGCGAGTCCGCCTCCGCGTCGCCGACCGGGTCCTCCTCCGGCCCCGTGGGACCGGGGACCGTGCTGGCGGTCGTCGTGCTCATCGAATGGCCAATCCCGTGTACTGCTCGGCGATGGACTGCTGCGCGAAGCGCGAGCCGCTGATGTACCGCAGCTGGCCGACGCGGCTGCGGTACCGGAACTGCCGCTCGTCGGCGGGTGTCGTCGCGCCGGGGACGTGCAGCAGGTCGGTCATGGACTGCGAGAACTGCTGCACCTTCCACTGCCGTGCGAGCGCGCGGTCGCTGTAGCTCGCGAGGGCGGACTCGTCGCCCCCGGCCTGCTCGGCGAGCGCGGCGCCGAGCATCGCGACGTCGGCGACCGCGGAGTTCAGCCCCTTCGCGCCGGTCGGCGGCACGATGTGCCCGGCGTCGCCGACCAGCAGCACCCGCCCGTGCGCGAGCGTGGAGACGACGGAGGACCGCATCCTGGTGATCGCCTTCTCGGTGATGGGGCCGTGCTCGAGCCGCCAGCCGGGGACGGCGAGGCGGGTGTCGAGCGCGTCCCAGACGCGGTCGTCGCTCCACTCCTCCAGCCGCTCGTCGGGCTCGACCTGCACGTACAGCCGGGACACCTCCGGGCTCCGCATCGAGTGCATGGCGAAGCCGTCGGGGTGCAGGGCGTAGATCAGCTCGTCGGTGCTGGGCGGCACGTCGGCGAGCACGCCGAGCCAGGCGGCGTCGTACTCGCGCTCGACCGGAGCGAGCAGCGCGGGCGGGATCAGGGACTTCGTGACGCCGTGGAAGCCGTCGGCGCCGACGATGAAGTCGGCGTGCAGCTCGTGCGGCTCCCCGTCGATCGTGAATCGGACGACCGGGTCGCCGTCGTCCGCCGGGGTCACGTCCGCGGCGTCGTAGAGCACGGTGCTGCCGAGGGCGTCGTGCGCGGCCATCAGGTCCGCCTGCACCCGCTGCTGGCCGTAGACGGTGACGGTGCGACCGACGAGCGCCTCGAAGTCGATGTGGAACCGCTCCTGCTCGTGCTGCAGGTGGATGCCGCCGTGCACGAGGCCGTCCGCGTGCAGCCCGTCGGCGAGCCCGAGGGACTCGAGCACGTCGACGCTCGACTGCTCGAGGACGCCCGCGCGGACCCGGCTGAGCACGCGGTCCCGCGACCGGTGCTCGACGACCGCGAAGGGGATGCCGCGCGCCGCGAGCAGGTGCCCGAGGAGCAGTCCGGCGGGTCCCGCGCCGATGATGGCCACCCGGGTGCGCTGCTGGTGCACGGAGCCGTCCCCTTCGTCGACCTCTGGTGCGGGCAGCCTGCAGCCCGGGACCGTCGGGCGGTTCGCCTTTTCCGCGCAGCGGAAAAGGGCGCTCCAAACATCCCCGCCTCGCGCCCTGGTCACCGCGGACTTGCCACTTCTCGCCCCCGACACCCCGCTGGCAGGGCGAATAGTGGCAAGCGCGCGTCTCCCGCCTCCCGAACACCGCGGACTTGCCACTATCCGCACCCGACACCCCGCAGGCGGGGCGAAAAGTGGCAAGCGTGCGTTTCCCGAGCGCCGCGGACGTCGGTCTTCGCCGAACGGGAAGATCCGGTCATCTTCACGGGGTGCGGGAGGGCTCCGAGCGCTGGAGGCGACGAAGGATCGATGCGGGCGGCTCGCGTCGCCCCTCGGCGGGCTCCTCCGGCCCACGACACCGACCAGAGAACAAGGACGCACCATGGCTCCGACGACGACGACCCTCAGCACCTCCGCCTGCGACGAGTGCGGCACCGAGCTGCACCTGATCGGCACCGGGCAGCCCCGCTACTGGTCCTGCCGGTACTGCGGCACCGCCTCCCCCGCCGACCGCTGACCTGCGCGAGCGCGGCGGGACCGTGAGGTCTCCCCACGGCGTGCTGCACCACGGAACCCGTCGCGCGGTACTCCGCACCATCGCGCGGTACGTGTACCCACCGCGGAGGGGTCCAGGTACCGCGCGACGCGGTGCGGGTACCGCGCGAGCGCCCGAGCCCGGGGCTGCGCAGCCGCGCGCGCTCAGCGCCCGCCGGGCTCGGCGGGGCGGGCGTGCGCGTCGAGGAAGCGATAGACCTCCTCGTCGTCGACGCCGGGGAAGGTGCCCGTCGGCAGCGGCGCCAGGATGTGCGCGTGCAGCTTGGCGCTCGGCCAGGCCCTGCCCCGCCAGTGCTGCAGCAGCGCGGCGTCCTGCTCGTCCCGGGGCACGCCCGCGGTGCGGGCGTCCGCCCGAGCCGCGGTGTCGCGGCCGCGGAACCACTTCGAGTCCGCGAACCGCACGCCGACGGTGATCGAGAACTCCTCCGCGGCGGAGGTGCCGGTCTGCGTCGAGCACCAGTAGGTCCCGGCCGTCGTGTCGGTGAACTGGTAGAACTCCGTCGTCCGGTTCGTGCGCGCGAACGCCGCCCGCGACGCCCACGCCGGATGCACCGGCAGCCCCTCCACCGAGCCGGAGACGTCCTCCGGCAGCGGCAGCCCGTCGTTCTCGTACGCCTTCAGGATCGCGCCGTCGTCGCGCACGCGCAGGAAGTGCACCGGCAGCTCCAGGTGCACGGTCGCGAGGTTCATCAGCCGCAGCGCCGCGGCCTCGTGCGTGACGCCGAACGCGTCGCGGAAGTCCTCGACCGCGAGGTCCCGCCCCTGTTTCGCGGCCTGGAGGAAGGCGACGCTCGCCTCCTGTGGCATCAGGCAGGCGGCGGCGAAGTAGTTGATCTCGAGCCGCTGGCGCAGGAACTCCGCGTAGTCCTCCGGCTCCGTGTGCTGCAGCACGCGGTGGGCCATGGCCTGCAGCGCCAGCGACCGCAGGCCGTGACCTCCGGGGATCGACGCCGGCGGGAGGTAGATCCGCATGTTCTCGAGGTCGATCACCGACCGCGTCGAGTGCGGCAGGTCGTTCACGTGCACGATCGAGAAGCCGAGGTGCCGCGCCATCCGGCTCACGTCGTGGTGCGTGAGCGCGCCCGACCGGTGGTCGACGACGGCGAGCAGGTCCTCGGCCGCCCGCTCGAACTCGGGCAGATGGTGGTCGCGGCCGCGCAGCCACAGCCGCAGCTCGGTGTTCGCGCGGCGCGCCTCCTCGGGCGTCGCGATCGCCGCGTTCGCCCGGCGGCGCAGCTCGCGGTGCAGCCCGACCAGCGACTCGAGCGCCTCCTGCGGCAGCGCGCGGGTCGGCGGCACCGCCGGCAGCCCCAGGTCGGCGTACAGCGCCTGCCGCTGGTAGCGGTCCAGCTCGACCTCGAGCGCGGTGCGCGGGTCCGGCGCCTCCGCGACGAGCAGATCGGGCACGGTCACGCCGAGGGCGGTCGCCAGCGCGTCGAGCTGGGAGAGCCGCGGCTCGCGCCGGCCGTTCTCGAACAGCGACAGCCGACTGGGGGCGATGCCCACCCGCGCGGACAGGTCGTCGAGCGTGAGCCCGGAGGCGCGCCGCCGCGCCCGCAGGTGGCGGCCGACCAGCAGAGGGTCCATGTCTTCCTCCTCGGAGAAGTTCCGGCGATCTTTCCAGGCCGGGTCGCCCGATGGAAGGGCTGGGCCCGTCAGGCTGAGCAGAACAGCCCCGATCCCTCGAACCGGAGTCGACGATGACGATGCTCTCCACCGACCGCCCTCCCGCCGCCGCCCTCGGCCGGTTCGTCGGGCGGGCACGCCTCGACCGCTGGGTCGAGGAGGTCGCGGCGCTCGCCCGCCCGGACGAGATCGTGTGGTGCGACGGCGGCCTCGCCGAGCAGGACCGGCTGCTGAAGCAGATGGTCGCCGACGGGTCGCTCATCCGGCTGAACCCCGAGTGGCGGCCGAACAGCTACCTCGCGCGCAGCGACCCCGACGACGTGGCCCGGGTCGAGGACCGCACGTTCATCTGCTCGCCGACGGAGGCGGGCGCGGGCCCGACGAACCACTGGCGCGACCCGGTCGAGATGCGCGCCGAGCTGCAGGCGCGCTTCGCGGGCTCGATGCGCGGCCGCACGATGTACGTGCTGCCCTTCTCGATGGGCGCGGTCGGCGGCGCGCTGTCGCAGATCGGCGTGCAGGTCACCGACTCCCCGTACGTCGTCGTCTCGACGGCGATCATGACGCGGATGGGGGCGGAGGCGCTGGAGGAGATCGACGACGGCGCGCGCTGGGTGCCGGCGCTGCACACGGTCGGCATGCCCCTCGTCGGCGACGACGGCGTGCGGGTGCCCGACGTCGCATGGCCCTCGAACCCGGTGAAGATCATCGCCCACTTCCCCTCCACCCGGGAGATCTGGTCCTACGGCTCCGGCTACGGCGGCAACGCGCTGCTCGCCAAGAAGTGCTTCGCGCTGCGCATCGCCTCCGTGATGGCGCGGGAGGAGGGCTGGCTCGCCGAGCACATGCTGCTCATGCGGATCACCGCGCCGACCGGGCGCAGCTACCACGTCGCCGCCGCCTTCCCCTCCGCCTGCGGCAAGACGAACTTCGCGATGCTGCGGCCGACGCTGCCCGGCTGGACCGTGCAGACGCTCGGCGACGACATCGCCTGGCTGCGCCCAGGGCCCGACGGCCGGCTGCGGGCGATCAACCCGGAGGCGGGCTTCTTCGGCGTCGCGCCCGGCACCGGCGAGGCGACCAACCCGGCCGCGATGGCGACGATGTGGGGCAACACGATCTTCACGAACGTGGCGCTGCGCGAGGACGGCGACGTGTGGTGGGAGGGGATGAGCCCGACGCCGCCGCCGAACCTCACGGACTGGCGGGGCGAGCCGTGGAGCCCCGACTCGGGCCGCCCGGCCGCGCACCCGAACGCGCGCTTCACCGTGCCGGCCGACCAGTGCCCGGTGCTCGCCGACGACTGGGACTCGCCCGACGGGGTGCCGATCGACGCGATCGTCTTCGGCGGGCGGCGCGCCTCCAACGTGCCGCTCGTCTCCGAGGCCGCCGACTGGATCGACGGCGTCTTCACCGGCGCGACGATCGCGAGCGAGCAGACCGCCGCCGCGGAGGGGCCGGTCGGGCAGCTGCGCTTCGACCCCTTCGCGATGCTGCCGTTCTGCGGCTACGACATGGCGGACCACTGGCAGCACTGGCTCGACGTGGGCGAGCGGCTCGGCTCGAACGCGCCGCGGATCTTCCGGGTCAACTGGTTCAGGAAGGACGACGACGGCCGCTACCTGTGGCCCGGGTTCGGCGACAACGTGCGGGTGCTCGACTGGATCGTCGCCCGCCTCGAGCACGAGGTCGACGCGGTGCCGTCCCCCGTCGGCCTGCTGCCGTACCGCCACGACCTCGACCTGGACGGCCTCGGCCTCCACGCGGACGACGTGCGGACCCTGATCACCGTGGACGCCGCGGGCTGGCGCACCGAGTGCGACCAGATCCAGGGCCTCTTCGACCGCTTCCCCGCCGTTCCCGCGCCGCTTGTTCGGCGCCTGACCCGGCTGCGGTGGCGGCTGAACGACTACCGGTGATCGCGTCGGGGCCGATGTCGCAGGCGCCCGCGCCGCAGGTCGTGATGGCGACCGACGACGCCCGCATCGCCACCTACGACGTCGGGGATCCGGCGGCGCCCGCGATCCTCGCGGTGCACGGCTTCGCGTCATCGGCGCAGGTGAACTGGTTCGCGACCGGCTGGGTGCGGGAGCTGACGCGCGCGGGCTTCCGGGTGATCGCCATCGACCAGCGCGGGCACGGCCGCAGCGACAAGCCGCACGACCCCGCCGCGTACTCGATGCAGCAGCTGGTGGCGGACGTGGCCGCGGTGCTCGACGCCTACCTGCTGGACGAGGTGGGGCTGGTCGGCTACTCGCTCGGCGCGAGGGTCGGCTGGCACGCCGCGCTCGGCACCGAGCACCGCATCCTCAAGGCGGTGCTCGGCGGCATCCCCGACGGCCTGCCGCTCACCCGCTTCCGGGTGGACCAGGCGCTCGCCCACCTCGAGCGGGGCGCGGAGGTGGACGACCGGATCACGCGCGCCTACCTCGACATGGCCGCCAGGACCCCGGACAACGACCTCGCCGCGCTCGTCGCGCTGGTCGGCGGGCTGCAGGGCGGCCTGCAGCCGGACCCGAGCGCACCGCCGCGGCAGCCCGTGCTGTTCGCCACCGGCAGCGAGGACGGGATCATCGCCGCCTCCCGCCGGCTCGCGGCCGCGACCCCCTCCGGCGAGTTCTTCGAGATCCCCGGCAGGAACCACTTCAACGCGCCCACCGCCCGCCCGTTCCGGGACCGGGCGCTCGCGTTCCTGGGCCCCGCGCCGCAGCGCACCCCAGAGGTGGAGGCCGCGGCGCGGCGCTGAGGCGGCGCTCAGCGCGGCAGCTGCGCCGCCAGGCCGTCGAGCAGCAGCTCGACGCCCCACCGGTACTGCTCCTCGCCGTTGAAGCGCGCGGTCACGGCGGCCGTCGCGGCGGTCAGCGGGAACGCCGCCGCCGGGATCCGCTGCAGCGCCGCGAGGCGCTCGGCCGCGAGCGCGTCCTCCTCCGGCACGTCGTCGCCAGGAGGCACCTCCGCGGCGTAGGCGGCCAGGTTCCCGAGCACCGAGGTGATCAGCGCGTAGGAGGCGCGCGCTGCGACGCCGGGCGCGAAGCCGCCGTCGACGAGCACCCGCAGCGTGCGCTCCCCCAGGTCGAGCGAGGTCGGGCCGGTGAACGGCGACGCGAGCAGCAGCGGCACGGCGCCCCGGTGCCGCACCAGCGTCTCCCGCAGCGCGAGACCCACCCGCAGCAGCCGCTCGCGCCAGTCGAGTCCGGGTTCCTCGAGCGCGCCGAGGTCCGCCTCCGCCAGCACCGACTCGACGACCGCGGCCTCGAGCGCGGCCTTCGTCGGGAAGTAGGTGTAGACCGCGTTCGCGGTGACGCCGACCTCGGCGGCGACCGCGCGGATCGACAGCGCGGCCGGTCCGCTGCGCGCGACCAGGGTGCGGGCGGCGTCGACGAGCTCCGCCTCGGAGCGGGTGCGGCGGGGGCCGGGGCGCGCTGCGGCCGCTGTCTCGGACATGCGCTTGACTCTTCTCTGCACACCGTACAGAGTTACGTCGTGCGCCGACGACCATACCGAAGGGAGCCGCACATGACGACCTCCTCCCCCACCGCCGCGGCGCCCCCGCGTGCGGCGCTCGCCGCCGGCGCGTGGCTGCTCGGCGCCCTCGCCTTCCCCGTCGGCGGGCTGGCCGGCGGGGCGGTCGCGGGCCCCGTCACCTCCCTCGCCGCCGGGGTCGCCGGCGGGCTCGTCGCCGGCGCGGTGATCGGCGCGGGGCAGTCGTTGGCGGCGCTCGGCCGGCTGCCGCGGCTCGGCTGGACGGTCGCGACGGCCCTGGGCATGGCGGCCGGGCTCGGCGCCGGCGCGACGGCGGTCGGCTTCGCGACGACGCTGCCGGCGCTCGCGGCGCAGGGCGCGATCACCGGCGCGGCGGTCGGCCTCGCGCAGTCCCTGGTGCTGCCGCGCGGCAGCCGAGCGGCGTGGGCGGCCCTCAGCACCGCGCTCCTCAGCCTCGGCTGGACGGTGACGACGCTGATCGGCGTCGACGTGGAGCGGCACTACGCGGTGTTCGGCTCCTCCGGCGCCGTCGTGGTGACCACGCTCTCGGGCGCCGCGCTCGCGCTGCTCCTGCGGCCGCGCGCCGCCGGGGCGTCGCGATGAGCGCGGCGGAGCACGTCGTCTTCGGCGGCGGCGCGATCGGGCGGGCCGTCGTCTCGGCCCTGCTCGCGCGCGGCGAGACGAGCGTGCGGGTGGTGAACCGCAGCGGGCGCGCCGACGTGCCGGACGGCGTGGAGGTGGTCGGCGGCGACGCGATGGACGGCGCGTTCGCCGCGGGCGCCGCGCGCGGCGCCCGGGTCCTGTACCAGGTGCTGAACCCGCGGTACGACCGCTGGGCCGCGGAGTTCCCGCGGCTGCAGGCGGCCGTGCTGGACGCCGCGGAGGCGTCCGGCGCCCGGCTCGTGAGCATGGAGAACGTCTACCTGTACGGCCGACCGGGTCCGCAGCCGTTCACCGAGTCGAGCCCCGCCGCCGCGACCACGCGGAAGGGGCTGCTGCGGGGCCGGATGAGCGAGGAGCTGCTGCGCGCCCACGCCGCCGGGCGGGTGGAGGTCGCGATCGGCCGCGCGAGCGACTACTACGGCCCGGGCGGCGGCGGCCAGTCGAACCTCGGCGACCGCGTCTTCGGGCCGGCGCTGCGGGGCGGCACGGCGAGCGTGCTGGGCGACCCCGACCAGCCGCACACCTACACCTTCATCCCCGACATCGCCGAGGGGCTCGTCGTCCTCGGGGCCGAGCCCGCCGCGGCCGGCGGCGTGTGGCACCTGCCGAACGACCCGGAGCCCACCACCACCCGCGCCCTCGTCGAGCGCGCCTACCGCGCAGCCGGCACGGCCACGCCGAAGGTGCGGGCGATGCCGCCGCTGCTGCTGAAGGCGCTCGGCCTGGTGAACCCGGTGATCCGCGAGCTCGACGAGATGGCGTACGAGTTCGAGGCGCCCTTCCTCGTCGACAGCAGCCGCATCACGGCCGCCTTCGGCCTCCGCGCGACCCCCTACCAGGAGGGCATCGAGCGCACGATCGCGGCGCAGCGCGGGTAGCGGGACCTCGTGGTCGGATTCGGAAGCTCGTCGGGGGCGAGGCGCTGGCCGCGTCGGTGTGATGCCTGTCGCGCGATAGGTGCGGCGTCGCGCGGTACGCATGCGTATCGCGGAACGCCACGGCTACCGCGCGACGCCGGAGGCACCGCGCGACGAACCGACCGCGCCGCGAGCGGGCCTGACCCCTGACGAACTACCGGTTCTGACCCCTACCCCTCCGCGGCGAGGGGAGCCGCGAGCGGCTCGAGCGCCGCCAGCTCGGCCTCCGACAGCGGCGGGGCGTCGAGCGCGCGCAGGCTGTCCTCCAGCTGCTCGACGCGGGACGCCCCGATCAGCGCGCTCGTCACGGCGCCGTGCCGCAGCACCCAGGTCAGCGCCAGCTGCGCGATCGACTGGCCGCGCGCCTCCGCGATGCGCCCGATCGCGCGGATGCGGTCGAGGTAGGCCGGCGTGATGTCCGTGCCCGTCATCCAGCGCCCGGTCGCGGCGCGCGAGTCCCCCGGCACGCCGCCCAGGTACCGGTCGGTCAGCAGGCCGCCCCCGAGCGGCGAGAACACGACGGCGCCGACGCCCAGCTGCTCGAGCACCGGGATCAGCGTCTCGAACCCGCGGTCGAACATGTTGTACCGCGGCTGGTGCACGAGCAGCGGGACGCCCTCGGCATCGAGCGCGGCCGCCGCGGCGCGGGTCTGGTCCGGCGAGTAGTTGGAGATGCCCGCGTAGAGCGCCTTGCCCTGCCGCACGGCGGTCGCGAGCGCGCCCATCGTCTCCTCGATGGGGGTGCCGGGGTCCGGGCGGTGCGAGTAGAAGACGTCGACGTGCTCGAGGCCGAGTCGCCCCAGCGACCGCTCGAGGGAGGCCAGCAGGTGCTTGCGGCTGCCCCACTCCCCGTACGGGCCGGGCCCCATCAGGTAGCCGGCCTTCGTCGAGACGACTAGCTCGTCGCGGTACGGGTGCAGGTCGGAGGCGAGGACCCGGCCGAAGGCGCTCTCCGCGGCGCCGGGCGGCGGCCCGTAGTTGTTCGCGAGGTCGATGTGCGTGACTCCGAGGTCGAACGCGCGCAGGAGGATCGCCCGCTGGGTCTCGAGCGCCCGGTCGGTGCCGAAGCTGTTCCAGAGCCCGAGGGAGATCCGCGGCAGCAGCAGCCCGCTGCGGCCCGTGCGGCGGTAGGTCATGCGGTCGTAGCGGTCGTCGGCTGCCAGGTGCTCGCTCATCGAGCGTCCACCTTAGGTTCAGCGGGCGTGAAGCGGAGCAGCCGCGCCCCTCCCCCTCCCGCTGAGGAAGGGGGACCTCAGGCGCGGTCGCCCGGCCCGCCGGACCGCCGCACCCGGTCGGCAAACCGGTCCAGCAGCACGGAGAAGCGCTCGACGTCGCCCGTCGGCCAGTCGTCCAGCACGTCGGTCAGCCACGCGGTGCGGAGGGTCACCGCCCGCAGCCGGACCGTGCGCCCCTCCGCCGTCGCGGTGACCAGCCGCCGGCGGGCGTCGCCTTCCGCATCCACGCGCTCGAGCAGGCCGGCCGCGACGGCCCGGTCGACGAGGCGCGTCGCGGTCGACGGCCGCACCGCAGCGAACGCGGCGAGCGCGCCGACGCTCACCGCGCCGTCCGGCACCTCCACCAGGCGCGCCCAGGCCTCGAGCAGCAGCACGCCGGACAGGTCCACCTCCCGCTCGCCGCTGCCGAGCCGCTGCGGCGGCCCGCTCCACAGGCGCCGGAGATGCACGAGCGCGCTGTCCAGCCGTTCGATCGCGTCGTCCTGCATAGTTGTACGGTACAAGTGATCGGGAGGAGACCGGATGCGGATCGCGGTGCTGGGAGCGACCGGGCGCACGGGTCGGCTGCTCGCGGACGAGCTGCTGCGGCGCGACCACGAGGTCGTGGCGCTCGTGCGGGACGCCGCCTCGGCGGCCCTGCAGCCGCGGGTCGGCACGGTGGAGGGCGACGCCCGCGACGCCGCCGCGGTCGACCGCCTCCTCACGGGTACCGCGGCGGTCTGCTCCGCGCTGGGGCCGCGCCGCGGCGATCCCGCGATCGCGGCCGACGTCGCGGAGGTGCTGATCGCCGCGATGCGCACCCGGGGCGTCCGACGGTTCGTCGGCATCAGCGGCGCGGGCGTGACGATCCCGGGTGACCGGAAGAGCCCCCGCGACCGCGCCATCTCGGCCGCGATGCAGCGCCTCGGCGGCGCGATGGTGCGCGACAAGCGCGACGAGTACGAGCGCTGGGCGGCGAGCGGCCTCGACTGGACCCTCGTCCGGCCCCCGCGGCTGGTCGACACGGACGCCGCAGGCGCGGTCGAGCACGCGGCGTCCACCTCCCCGAGGCGGACGAGCATCGCGCGGGCCGACCTCGCGGCGTTCCTCGTCGACTGCGTCGAGCAGGGGCGCTACGTCGGCGCGGCGCCGCTCGTCGCGCGGGGCCGCTGATGCGCTCGGTCCGCATCGCGGGGACCGGCGGCCCGGAGGTGGTGCGCGTCGTCGAGGTGCCGAAGCCGCGGGCGCCCCGCCGCGACGAGCTGCTCGTGCGGGTGCACGCGTCGAGCATCAACGGCACCGACCTGGGCATCCGACGCGGCGCGCTGCCGCTCATCACCCGGCTGCGACCCGCGTTCCCGCTCGGCTTCGACCTCGCCGGGACCGTCGTGGCGTGCGGGC
>NZ_CAXTOQ010000067.1:0-17821 GCF_964245895.1 uncultured Amnibacterium sp. | reverse complement strand
CCTCGCCGCCGCGCCGCGCGTCGTCCGTCGTGACGGACCCGGTGCCGGTGAGCGCGGCGATGGGGGCCAGCACCTCGTCGAGGTTCGCGTGCACCCGGGTGATCGGCGCTCCGGAGAGCGACCCCGCGAGGTAGCAGTACTGGCAGTGCGCCGGGCAGCCGCGGGCCAGATCGAGACGCCAGTCCGCGGACGGCGGGATGGGCTGAGGCGCGAGCGCGGAGGGCGGCGCGACGACGACCGCCATGGTCGCCTTCGCGCGGGCGTAGGCCTCCCGCTCCGTCTCCCCCTTCGGCGCCGTCGGCAGCCGGTCGCCGCGCAGCAGCACCACGTCGTCGATGCCGAGCGCCGCCGCGCGGCGCAGGATCTCGGCGGTGTGGGGCCGCTCGGCGGCGGCGCGGGTCACCAGGACGTGCCGGGGGATCCAGAGGCGGGGTGCGGCGGGGAGGCGGCGTTCGGAGCGGTCGAGCAGCTGTGCGGGCATCTGCTGGGGACAACGTCCGAGGCGTCGCACGCCTTCCCGAGAACGGGTCCCAGGAGGGGAGGCGACCCTCGAGCCATGGCACGCGTCCTCGTCACCGGATCCGCCGACGGCCTGGGGCTCGCCGTCGGGCAGCGCTTGATCGACCAGGGGCACGATGTGGTGCTGCACGCCCGCAGCGACGCGCGCGCGGCCGAGACCGGCGGGGCCGCGCCGGGCGCGGCCGACGTGCTGGTCGGCGACCTCTCGTCCGACGCGCAGACCCGCGCGCTCGCGGACGCGGCGAACGCCTCCGGCCGCTTCGACGTCGTGATCCACAACGCCGGCGTCGGCTCCGGCGCCGGGCGCACCGAGGACGGCCGCTCGACGCTGCTCGCGGTGAACGTGCTGGCGCCCTACCTCCTGACCGCGCAGATGACCCGACCGGATCGGCTGATCTACCTGTCGAGCGGGATGCACCGCAGCGGCAGCGCCGATCTGGCGGCGCTCGACACCCCCTCCTACGGCGACACGAAGCTGCTGGACGCCGCGCTCGCCGCCGCCGTCGCGCGGCGGTGGCCGGACGTCCTGAGCAACGCCGTCGACCCGGGGTGGATCAAGACACGCATGGGCGGGTCCGGCGCGCCCGGAACGCTCGACCAGGGAGCGGCGACGCAGGTGTGGCTCGCGACCAGCGACGACCCCGCCGCGACCGTGAGCGGGCGGTACTTCAAGGACTCCGCGGAGGAGCGCCCGGCCGCGGCCGTGCAGGACGAGGCGTTCCAGGACGCCCTGCTCGCCGTCCTGGCCCGGGCGACCGGCGTCGACCTCCCCGCCTGATCCGCCCGCCCCTCCAGCCGACCCGGCCGAGGGCTTCAGCAGGACAGGCCGAGGGCTTCAGCAGGACAGGACGTGGACGGCAGGACGGAATCGGCCGTTTCATCCTGCTGACGCCGTTCTGTCCTGCTGAAGCCCTCGAAATGTCCTGCTGAAGACTTCGGGGACGGGAAGGCTGGCGGCTAGAACCAGGTCGTCAGGGTCGGCGGGGTCGCGGAGCGGAGGAGGCGGTCGGCGAGCGCCGCGTCGCCCGGGTCGCGCTCGCGGAGGCGCCCGGAGGCGGCCAGCACGACCGCGGAGGCACCGCCGAGGTACAGGGAGCCGAGCAGGTCGATCGGCACGTCCAGCAGCGGCCCCTCCGCGGGCTCCCCGGCGCGGACGACCGCGTGCCCGGCCTCGTCGACCTCGAGGGCGAACGTGCCGTCGGCGTGCCCGAGCGGATCCGAGATCCGCAGCCCGAGGCGCCCCGGGCCCGCGTAGGAGCGCGCGGCGAGCGCCACCACGGGGTCGAGCACGCGGACCCAGAGGTGCTCGCGCAGCTCGGTCGTGCGGATCCTCCTCGGGTCGCGGACCAGCCACCGCAGCGGCTCGTCGACCGACCGCAGCCACGCCTTCACCGTGCCGACGAGGTCCAGCTCGAGCAGGTGGTGCCACAGCGCCCGGTACGCGTCGTCGGTGGCGGCGACCAGCTGGTTCACCTCGACGGTGTGGCCGGCGAAGTCGGTCGCGTCCTCGACGAGCCGGTACACGGCGAGGCCCCGGGGCGTCCCCGACTCGTCGTCGTAGCGGATGAACCGCCGCTTGCGCTGCTCCGCCGGGTCGGAGGGGGCGCCGAGCAGCCGCTCGAACCGGTGCCCGACCACCTCCACGTCGCCGACGGTCGTGCGCCGGACCTCCTCCAGCAGGGTGCGGGCGAGCGCGACGGCGGCGTCGCGGCGGATCTGCTGCACGCGACCGGGCGCGTCCGCCCCGATCCAGCCGACCCGGCGGGCATCGATCTCGAGGTCCGTCGACCACGTCGCTGGGCCGAAGCCGTAGCGCGCGTAGATCGTCGCCTCCGACACGGTCAGGATCGCGAGCGGCAGCCCCGCCGCCACCGCGACCCGCAGCTCCGACTCCAGCATCTGCCGCGCGATCCCGCGGCGGCGGTGCGTGGGGGCGACGGTCACCGCGCTGATCGCCCAGCCGTGCACCTCGCCGCCCGGCACGGTCAGCGCGGCGGGCCAGGCGGCGACCGTCGCGACCGGCAGCTCCGGATCCGCGATCCCGTCGTCGTAGACCCCGACGGCGCGCTGCAGCACCGAGTCGCCGCGCAGCTCGGCCAGGAACTCCTCGGTCGGCGCCGCGTCGTGGAAGCCGCGCGCGTCCGCCTCCGCCCACGAGCGGAAGGCCGCGTCGTCGGCGGGATCGAGCACCGCCATCCGCAGGCCGCTGGAGGCGAGGGCCGCCGCGGCGGCCTCGTCGACGGGGATGGACAGCGCGTCGTCGTGCACCTCCCCGAGCCTAGGAGGCCTCGATGAGCGCAATACCCTCGGGGGCATGGCCGACTCCCCCGTCCGCATGCGCGCCGAGATCGCCGCGCTGCCCGCCTACAAGCAGGGGCGCCAGGCCGTCGCGGACGGCTACAAGCTGTCGTCGAACGAGAACCCCTTCTCGCCGCTCGTCGAGATCGTCGAGGCGGTGGCCCGTGCGGAGGTGAACCGGTACCCGGACGCGACCGGCCCGGCGCTGCGCGCGCGGCTGGGCGAGCGGTTCGGGGTGAGCGCGCAGCAGGTGCACCTCGGCGCCGGCTCCGTCGCGCTGCTGAGCCAGTTCCTGCTCGCGGTCTGCGAGCCGGGCAGCGAGGTCGTGTACGCCTGGCGGTCGTTCGAGGCGTACCCCGGCCTCGTGACCGTCGCGGGCGGCACGAGCGTGCAGGTGCCGCTCACGGCCGACGCGCGGCACGACCTCGACGCGATGGCCGCCGCGGTGACCGATCGCACGCGGGCGGTCCTCGTCTGCTCCCCGAACAACCCGACCGGGCCCGCGGTCGGCGCCGCCGAGTTCGGGCGGTTCATGGCGCGGATCCCCTCCGACGTGCTCGTGCTGCTCGACGAGGCGTACGTCGAGTTCGTGCGGACCCCGGAGGCGGTGGACGGGTCCACGCTGATCGGCCGGTACCCGAACCTCGTGCTGCTGCGCACGTTCTCGAAGGCGTGGGGCCTGGCCGGGCTGCGGCTCGGCTACGCCGTCGGGCCGGAGCACATCCTCGACGCCGCCCGCGCGGTCGCGATCCCGCTGTCGGTCACGGGGCAGGCGCAGCTGGCGGGACTCGTCGCGCTCGACCACGAGGACCTGCTCGCCGCCCGCGTCGCCGACATCGTCGAGACCCGGAGCCGCCTGGTCGACGGGTTGCGGGCGCTCGGGTTCGATGTGCCGGACGCGCAGGGCAACTTCCTGTGGCTCGGCCTCGGCGAGCGCTCCGCGGTGGCCGACGACGTCTTCCACGACCACGGCGTGGTCGTGCGCGCCTTCCCTGGCGACGGCCTGCGCATCTCGATCGGCGAGCACGAGTCCGTCGACCGCGTCCTGACCGCCGCCTCCTCCCTTCGTCGTGAAGGGCGGATCGGCCGGCGCGCCGGAGCGCGGGGCGCGGCGGACGGCGTGTCGCGATCTCAGCCTGAACGAGGAAGCGTGAGCGGATGATCCGCGATGCCACGGAGGCGGACGCGGCGGCGATCGCGGCGATCTACGCGCCGTACGTGCGCGACACCGCCGCGACGTTCGAGCTCGAGCCGCCGCCGGCCCTCGAGATCGCGGCCCGGATCGCGCAGGCGCAGGCCCGGCACGCGTACCTCGTCGCCGAGCAGGACGGCGAGGTCGTCGGGTACGCGTACGCCGGCGCGCTGCGGCCGCGGCCCGCCTACGACCGGTCGTGCGAGTCGTCCGTCTACCTCCGCCAGGGCCTACGCCGCAGCGGCACGGGACGGGCGCTGATGGAGGCGCTGCTCGAGCGCCTCCGGCAGCGTGGGCTGCACGCGGTGATCGCGGGCGTCGTGCCGCCGAACGAGGCCAGCGTCGGCCTCCACCGCGCGCTCGGCTTCGTGGACGCCGGCGTCTGGAAGCAGGTCGGCTTCAAGCACGACCGCTGGTGGGACGTCGCCTGGTTCCAGATGACGCTCGGCTGATCTCTCGCGGATCCGGATGGATCTCGCGACACCCCGGCTGCGGCCGCGGGATCGCGGCGTGTCGCCCCGCTGATCCGGATCCGCGCAACGGATCCGGATCCGCGAACACGCTCAGGAGAGCTCGCGGATCACGCTCGCGGCCTGCACCAGCGCGAGGTGGCTGAGGGCCTGCGGCAGGTTGCCGAGGAACGCGCCCGAGCCCTCATCGACCATCTCGGCCATGATCCCGACGTCGTTCGGCACGGTCACCAGCTCGTCCATCAACGCGGTCGCCTCATCGACCCGGCCCACGCAGGCGAGCGCGGAGGCGGTCCAGAAGGCGCAGGCGAGGAAGGTGCCCTCCTCCCGCTCCATCCCCGAGTACCGGTAGATCAGCGGGCCCCGACCCAGCTCCTCCCGCAGCGCGTCGATGGTGCGCGACATCCGCTCCCCCCGGTCGTACCCGCTCACGGTGTGCAGCAGCACGGAGGCGTCGAGCGCCCGCCCGCCCTTGCTCATGACGTAGGTGCCCCGCCGCTCGTCCCAGCCGTGCTTGTCGATCCACCGCCGGATCAGCCGCTTGTTCTTCTCCCACCGCTCGCGCGTGCCCGCGGGCGGCAGCACGTAGCCCATGTCGTGCAGCGAGCACGCGGCGTCGAGCGCCTGCCAGCAGCCCATCTTGCTCGACACGTAGTGCCGCTCCTCCGGCAGCTCCCACATCCCCGAGTCCTTGCGCTTCCAGCGCACGCACGCCTCGTCGGCCAGCCGTACCAGCAGATCGCTGGAGGTGCCGTCGAGCAGGTTGCCGTCCGCGGTGTACGCCCGCATGATCGAGATCAGATCGGCGTACACGCCCAGCTGCAGCTGCCCGCCCGCCTGGTTGCCGGACACGACGGGGCCGATGCCCCGCCAGCCGCTCGCCTGCTCCCGGCGGACGCCGTCGGTCGGCTCGCCGGCGAGCGAGAGGAACACCGCGATGCCGTCGCTGGTGTTCTCCTTCAGCGCCTTCAGCACCCAGGACACCGCCGCGTGCGGCTCCTCCCGCAGCCCGAACCGCAGGAAGGCGTCGACCGAGTACGCCAGGTCGCGCACCCAGGCGTACCGGTAGTCCCAGTTCTTCCCGCCGTCGAGGGACTCGGGGAGGGAGGTGGTCGCGGCCGCCGCGATCGCGCCGGAGGGGCTGTAGAGCAGCAGCTTGAGCGCGAGCGTGCTGCGGTGCACCTGCTCGGCCCACGGCCCGTCCCAGGTGAAGGCCTCCGACCAGGCCTGCCACCCCTCGACGGTGCGGTCGACGGAGCCGTCCGCGATCGCGGGGTCGGGCGCGCGGATCGGCTCCGCCTCCGTGCCGGCGAGGCACAGCACGTGGCGCGAGCCCGGCGACGTGGCGAACGCGCCGCGGAAGTCGGGACCCCAGTCGGTCGCGGGCCCGTTGCCCGGATGCACCGGGTCGAGCCGGCCGACGCGGGAGCCGGTGAGGGTGATGTTCGTGTCGCCCGCCCGGATCAGCGGGACGCTGCCGGTGTCGAACCGGGTGACCTCGTGGTCCCCCAGCACGTTGCCGGGAGCGACGATCCAGGACATCGCGACCTCGCCATCGACCCCGTCGATGCGGCGCACCAGCTGCATCCACGGCAGGCGGCCGGCGATGCCGGTGACGAGCGCGTCGGTCACCACGGCGACGCCGGACCGGGTCGTGAACCGGGTGCGCAGCACGTTCGTGCCGTCCACGTACTCCCGCGTCGCGGTGAACGCCTCCGCGGGCTGCAGCGCGAAGTGCCCGCCCGCCTCCGCGTCGAGCACGGCAGCGAACAGCGGCCGGGAGTCGAGCGACGGCACCGGCAGCCAGTCGATCCGGCCGTCGCGGGCGATCAGGGCGACCGTGCGGCCGTCGCCGATCGCCGCGTAGCCGCGCAGGTCGGCGTAGCCGTCGGTGCGGGGCTCGGCGGGGGTGGCGCGGTCCGGGGCTGGCGTCACCCCGGCACGGTACGGGTCCGCGGATGGGATCCTCTGCGGCTCGCTCGGCCGCGCGGCGGTGCTCAGCGGCCGAAGACGACGACGCGGACCGCCACGGTGACCGGGAGGGGTCCGAGCGCCGCCGCCTCCGCCCGCACGCGGTCCGCTTCGAGGTGGTGGCCGCTCGGCCCCATCAGCACCACGCGGGCGACGTCCTCCGGATCGAGGAGGCGTCGCTCACGCACCACCTGGGACCCCTGCGGCGCGAGCGGCCGCATCCGCTCGACCAGGCGGCGCTCCTTGTCGGGCGCGAGCCCGAGCATGCCGAACGGCTCGCGCAGCTGGGCGAGGTGGTCCTCCTCCGGCACGACGACGGTCGCCGTGCCGCCGGGCGCGAGCACGCGGTCGAGCTCCGCGCCGTCCCGGGGACCGAAGACGACCAGGGCGGCGTCGATCGACGCGGTGGCGAGCGGGACGCGGCGGCGCAGGTCGGCGGTCGCCGCCGCGGCCCGCGGGTGCGCCTTCGCCGCGGCCCGGGCGGCGGCCGCGGACACGTCGATGCCGACCCCGAGCGCCTCCGGCGCCGCGTCGAGCGCGCGGGCGAGGTAGGTGGCGGGCCCGCAGGCGAGGTCCGCGATCCGGTGCGCGGCGGCCGGCACGGTCGCGGCGACGGCCTCGTGGATCGCGGCGTAGTGGCCGGCCGCCAGGAACGCGACGCGGTCGGCGACCATCGCCGCGGTGTCGCCCGGCACGGTCGAGCCGGTGGCGAGCGCGGCGTAGCCCTGCCGCGCGACGTCGAACGCGTGCCCGGCCGTGCAGCGGAGGGACGCGCCGTGCCGCGCGAGCGGGGCGAGGCACACCGGGCACGCGAGCGCCGGCAGGGCGCCGTCGAGCGCGGCGGAGCCCTCCGGCGCGCTCACGCCGCCTCGCGGCCGAGGGCCGCCATCCCCGCCGCGAACAGCGCGGCCCCGCCCTGCGCCGGGTGCCGCACGGCGGTCGCCTCGATGCCGGCGGCGGCGAGCGCGTGCTCCGCCTTCCTCCCGATCGCGACGACGCGGCGGATGCCGAGCGCCCGCACCAGCTCGAGGGCGATCGGGGCGCCGGCCCGCACCTCCGGCACCCGCGGCGGCCGGTTCGTCGCGCGGTCGCCCGCGACGAACGGGTGGTTCGGGTAGACGGGCCAGCTCACGGGCGGCACCGGCCAGCCGCGCAGGGCCTTCTGCACGATCGACGCGGACAGCTCCCAGCCCGCGGCGGGATCGGGCGGCGCGACGAAGCCGTCCCCCTCCGCCCGGCCGGTCAGGATCCCGGGCCGGGCGGTCAGCTCGCGGACGCTCATGAACGGCACGCCGGTGATGGTCGCGCCGCGCCAGCCGGGCGCCTCCCCGACCAGCAGCGTCGTCGCGCCGGCGGTCAGCTCGAGGTACCGGGAGAGGTTCCCGAGCCGCAGCGCGCCCGCCTCCGTCGCGGCGTCGTAGAGGAACTCCGCGTCCGGGGGCGTGTCGGCGCGCAGCCCGGCGAGGAGCTCGAGGAACCGCGACAGCACGACGGCAGCATGCCGTGCCGGGATCAGATCGCGCTGACGGGCTCCCGCTCCGGGTCCGCGGCGAAGGAGCCGGCGCCGAGGTGGGTGCGGGCGACCGCGTGCAGCAGGCGGAGGCGGTCGAGGTCGCTGCGGTAGCCGACGAGCGAGTAGGCGTTGACGCCGTCGATCGTGGCCAGCAGGTGGGCGGCGATCTCGTCCGGGTCGACCTCCATGAAGTCGCCGGACTTGACGCCGCGGCGGATGACGGCGGCGACGAAGGTGTGCCACGCGCCCTCCTCGCTGCGGACGACGGCGCCGAGCGCCTCGTTGCGGCGGCCGAGGCTCCACGACTCGAGCCAGACGGCGTCGACGTCGAGCCGCACGGGCTCCGCGAGGGTCTCGAGCAGCACGGTCAGCTGCTGCCGCGGCGACGGGTTCGCGAGCACGGCCCGCTTCACCTCCGCCAGCTCGGCGGCGACGATGCGGGAGAACGTGACGGCGACCAGCGCCTCGATGTCGGGCCACAGCGCGAGCACGGACTTCGCCGGCGCGGACAGCCGCGCGCCGACCGCCTCCGCCGTCACGGCGTGCAGGCCGACGTCGAACGCGACGCCGACGGCGGCCGTGATGACCTCCTCCTGCTCGAGGTGGCGATGCTTGTTGTGGCGCACGCTGCTCCATTCGTGTCGGACATGCTCCGGCGCCCCGTGACCGGCGGATGGGCGACATCTCATGGTGACCGTCGCTGATCGGTATTCGCCGCCGCGGCGCCGACGGATCGGCCGCCTGCGTACCCCCAGACCGAGGGGGTTAGCGTCGGCGGCGTGGCGGACCCTCAGCGCGACGGGCACCAGGTGGAGGGGGTCCGCGCGCTGCTGGCCGCCGCCGCGGCCCGGCTGCGGGAGGCGGGGGTGCCCGACGAGGCGGTCGCGGACCTCGTGCCGGCGACCCGGCGGCTCGGCATCACGCGCCGTGCGCGCCTCGTGCCGGTGGGCCGCGGCTGGCGGCTCGGCGTGCTGCTGCTCGGCGCGGACGGCTCGGTCCGGGCGACCGGGTCCGTGACCCGCGCGATACCGCCTGGGCACCCCGGGCACATGGCGGCGTCGACGGAGGCGCGGCGGGAGGTGCGCGCCGCGGCGCACCGCGGCCCGTTCCCGCAGGGCGCGACGGTCAACTTCGACGCGCCGCGGATCGACCTCGGCGCGCTCGGGCGGGCGACCGGCCCGCTGTTCCTCCGCGGCGACCGGGCGCTGGTGCGCTGGAGCGTCTCCGCCGGCGACGACGCGGCCCGCGACCTGGAGGCGTACCTCGCGGAGCGGGTCGACCTGCTCCTCCACCCGCCGCAGGGCGCGACCTGACCTTCAGCGGCCGGCGAGCTCGTCCGCGCGGCGGAGGGCGCCGGCGAGCGCGTCGGCGATGAGGCCGCCGAGGTCGCGCTGCTCGAGCACGGCGACCGCGGCCGCCGTCGTGCCGTTCGGGCTCGTCACCCCGCGGCGCAGCTCGGCAGGCGACTCCCCCGACGCCTCCAGCAGCGCGAGGGCGCCCGAGAACGTCGCCGCGACCGTGCGCTCCGCGTCCCCCCGCTCGAAGCCGAGGCCGACGGCCGCGTCCGCGAACCGCTCCAGCAGGAGGTAGACGTAGGCCGGGCCGCTGCCCGAGATCGTCGAGATGCGGTCGATCCGGTCGTCGTCCAGCACGACGACCTCCCCGAGCAGCCCGAACAGCGCCTCCACGGCGGCGAAGCCGGGACCCGTGACCGCGGCGCCCCTGGCGAGCCCGGTGACCCCGCGCCGCACGCGGACAGGAGTGTTCGGCATCGCCCGCACGACCTGCGCCCCGGTCGGCAGCGCGGCCTCCAGGGGCGCGAGCGGGGTGCCGACCGCGAGGCTCACGACGACCGCGTCGGGGGCGAGCGCCGGACCGATCTCGCGCAGCAGGTCGGCGGTCTGGTACGGCTTCACCCCGGTGATCACGATGCCCGCGCCCTCGACCGCCACGCGGTTCGCGCGCGGGTCCTCCTCCAGCGCGGTCGCCGCGATGCCGGTGCCCTCGTAGCGCGCGGCGGAGGCCGCGGTGCGGGTGGTCGTGCGCAGCCCGTCGACGCCGGCGGCCGCGAGGCCGGTGAGGATCGCGGAGCCGAGGGAGCCGCCGCCGAGCACGGTCACGGGAGGGAGGGCCATCCCGCCAGCGTATTGACCTCCGTTTTGAAGGCGTTCTGGCGCTGCACCGTTCCTGCGCCGATACGCCGGGGCGCCAGAACGCCTTCGAAACGAAGGGGATCAGCCGAGGGGGCGAGGGGCGCCCTGGCCCAGCACGGTGCCGCCGACGACGAAGTCGAGCGGGGTCGTGCTCCACCGCGCGCGGAGGGTGCCGTCCGCGTGCAGGTCGACCCGGACCCGGTGCGGGCTCTCGAGGAACACGACGTCGATCAGCGCCGCGTCGCCGTGCCAGCCGCCGGACACCGCGACCGTCGGCGACGGGGCGTCGCCCTCGACGACCGTCCAGCCGGCAGCGCCGACCGGGACCGTCGCGCGCAGGCCCGCGCGGTCCGTCAGCACGACGGTCCCGTCCGCCGTGCGCTCGGCCGTCAGCTCGGGTCCGGTCCACGCCGTGGGGACGGGCCCGGAGGGCTGCGCGTCGCCGGTGCTCGCGGGCAGCGCCAGCCCGCGCAGCCGCTCGGCGAGCGCCGCGTCCGCCGCGTCCCCCTCCCCCTCGTCGCCGAACGCGGGCAGCAGGTGCGTCCACGCCGCGTCGACCACGGCCTGCATGTCCTCCTCCGCGGAGGTGATCGCGACCACGGCGTCGCGCTCGGGCAGGATCATCATGAACTGGCCGTACGCGCCGTCGCCCCGGTAGCCGTGCCGCGCCATCCACACCTGGAAGCCGTAGCCCTGCGCCCAGTCCGGGTTGACCTCCCGGTCGGTCGGCACCCGGCTGGTGCGCACCTCCGCCGCCCAGCCCTCCGGCAGCAGCTGCCGCCCCTCCCAGACGCCGTCGGCGAGGTGCAGCTGGCCCAGCTTCGCGATGGTCTCCGTCGTCGCGTGCAGGCCCGAGAAGCCGAGCGAGCGCCCCGGCGGGTACTCCTGCCACGACACCGGCGGCACGTCCAGCGGGTCGAGGAGGCGCGGCCGCAGGTACTCGACGAGGTCCATGCCGGCGGCGCGCTGCAGGATCGCCGCGACCGTGTGGTTCGCGGGCTGGTTGTAGGCGAACCAGGTGCCCGGCTCGTGCTCGGGCGCGTGCAGCAGGAACCCGCGCACCGGTTCGCGCGGGTCGGTCTGCACGGCGATCTGCGCCATCTCCGCGTCGTGCCCCGACGCCATCGCGAGCGCGTGCCGCACGAGGATGCGGCGACTCGCCTCCGGCAGCTCGTCCCGGAACTCCGGGAAGTGGTCGGCGACCGCGTCGTCGAGCGACAGCAGCCCCTCCTGCACCGCGAACCCGACGGCGGTGGACAGGAACGTCTTGCTCAGCGAGTAGAGCAGGTGGAGGCGGTCAGGCGAGTACGGCGCCCACCAGCCCTCCGCGACGACCGAGCCGTGCCGCACGATCATCAGGCTGTGCGGGTCGATGCCCGGGTGCTGCTCGAGCACGTCGACGAACGCGGCGATCCCGGAGGCGGCGACGCCCTGGGCGGACGGGGTGGAGCGAGGAAGGGCCACACCCCGAGTGTTCCCGGGCCCGCCTGGGCGGCGCCCCACCGTGCTCAGGCCGCCGGGCCAGAATCGCAGGGTGACGCTGCCGGACCAGCCCCTCGTCGACCTCGCGCACGCGAACGGCGTCTCCACCTCCTTCACCGACTGGCGGGGCGCGACGCAGACGGTGTCCGCGGAGACGCTCACCGCCGTGCTCGCGGCGCTCGGCCTCGACGCGACGGATCCGGCGGCGGCGCTGCAGGCGACGTGGGACGCGCCGTGGCGGCACACGCTGCCGCCGTGCACGACCGCGGTCGCGGGCGTCGAGCGGCTGGTCTGGATGCACGTGCCCGACGGCGCCCCGGCCCGGCTGACGGTCGAGCTGGAGCTCGGCGGCCGCCGCGAGCTGCAGCAGGTCGAGCACTGGGTCGCGCCGCGGGAGGTCGACGGCCGGCGCATCGGCGAGGCCACCTTCCGCATCCCGGGCGACCTGCCGCTCGGCTACCACCGCCTGCTCGCCGTGTCGGACGAGCACGTGCACGAGGCCGCGCTGATCGTCACCCCCGCGCAGGTCGGCGCCCCGCAGCGGATGGGCGACCGGCGCGGCTGGGTGCTCGCGACCCAGCTGTACAGCGTGCGTTCGGCGGGATCGTGGGGCGTCGGCGACCTGACCGACCTGACCGACCTCGCCGTGTGGGCGGGCGCCGAACTCGGCGCCGACTCCGTGCTCGTCAACCCGCTGCACGCGGCGGAGCCGGTGCCGCCCATGGAGCCGTCGCCGTACCTCCCCTCCTCCCGCCGGTTCTTCAATCCGCTGTACCTGCGGGTGGAGGCGGTGCCGGAGCACGCCGCGCTCCCCTCCAGGGCGCGGGCGCGGCTCACGGTGCTGGCCCGGCGGGTCCACGAGCGCGCGAGCGGCGACCGGATCGACCGCGACACCGCGTGGGCGGCGAAGCGGGAGGCGCTGCGGCTGCTGTTCGCGGTGCCGCGCTCCGCGGGGCGCGAGCTGGACCTCGCCGCGTTCCGCCGCCGCGAGGGCGGGGCGCTCACCGACTTCGCGACCTGGAACGTGCTCGCCGAGCGGTACGGCACCGATGCGCGCACCTGGCCGGAAGAGCTGCGGGAGCCCGACGGCGCCGTGGTGCTCGAGCTCGCCGAGCACCACCGGGACGAGATCGACTTCGTCTGCTGGCTGCAGTGGCTGCTCGACGAGCAGCTGTCGCACGCGCAGGACAAGGCGATCACCAGCGGCATGGGCATCGGGGTGATGCACGACCTCGCGGTCGGCGTGCACCCGGGCGGCGCGGACGCCTGGCGCCTCGGCGACGCGTACGCCCGCGGCGTCTCGGTCGGCGCGCCGCCGGACCCGTTCAACCAGCTGGGCCAGAACTGGCTGCAGCCGCCGTGGCGCCCCGACGCGCTCGAGGCGTCCGCCTACGCCCCCTTCCGCGACGTGATCCGCGCGGTGCTGCGGCACGCCGGCGGGGTCCGGGTCGACCACATCATCGGCCTGTTCCGGCTGTGGTGGGTGCCGGAGGGGCGGGAGGCGTCCGACGGCGCGTACGTCTACTACGACCACGAGGCGCTGATCGGCGTGCTCGCGCTCGAGGCCGTGCGGGCGGGGGCGGTCGTCGTCGGCGAGGACCTCGGCGTGGTGGACCCGTCCGCGCGCGGCTACTTCGCCTCCCGCGGCATCCTCGGCACCTCGATCCTCTGGTTCGAGAACGCGGACGGCGGCGCCCTGCCGGCCGAGCGCTGGCGCGAGCAGTGCCTCGCGTCGGTGACCACGCACGACCTGCCGCCGACCGCCGGCTACCTGGAGGGCGTGCACGTGCGCCTCCGCGCCGAGCTCGGGCTGCTCACCCGTCCCGTGGAGGAGGAGCTGGCGGCGGACCGCGCGGAGCAGCGCGTCCGGCTCGACGAGGTGCGCTCCCGCGGCCTGCTCGCGGACGACGCCTCGTGGGCCCCCGGCGCCGGTTCCGGCGCGCCCGAAGGGCGTGACGGCCGTGACGCCGGGGAGGAGGACACGGTGCTCGCGCTGCACCGCTACCTGACCCTGACGCCCGCGCGCCTGGTCGGAGCGGCGCTCGTCGACCTGGTCGGCGACCGGCGCACGCAGAACCAGCCGGGCACGATCGACGAGTACCCGAACTGGCGCGTGCCGCTGTCCGGCCCGGACGGCGAGCCGCTGCCCCTGGAGGCGGTGCTCACCTCCGCTCGCGCGGCGCGCCTCGCCGCGGTGCTCCCGCACCGCTGACGGGCGCCTCCGTCCCGGCACGGGCGCCTGCCCCGGTGCCGTCGGGCGGTGCCGGCCCGACCGGGGCGTCCGCGGCCGCCCGCATGGGGCCGATCCTGCCCAGCCGCGGCGCTCGGCGCGAAGGGCCCGGTCAGACCGACGGATCCCTCGGCGCCGGCGCCGGCGCCGGCGCAGGCGCAGGCGGCGCGGCGGACGCGGGCTGCGGGTGCGAGCGGGCGTCGAGCTTCGCCAGCATGGCGTTGTACGCCTCCCAGCTGTCGTCGGTGCCCTGGTCGAGGTGCCGGTCGGTGCGGGCGGCGACGCGGCTGTCCTGCCGCGCCCACTGCGTGACGAGCGCGACGATCACGACGACGAGCGGCAGCTCGCCCGCGCCCCAGGCGATGCCGCCGCCGACGGCCTGGTCGGCGAGGAGAGGGCCGGCCCACGGCTCGGCGAGCTGGCGGTAGAAGTCGCCCGCGATCACCTCCCGGCTCGTCATGACCGCGACGCCGAAGAAGGCGTGGAACGGCATCGCCGCCAGCACCATGCCCAGCTTGCCGATGTGCGGGATCGGCCGCGGCGGTGCGTCGACGCCGATCACGAGGCCGTAGAACATCACCCCGATCACGAGGAACTCGGCGTTCATCAGCTGGTGCGCCCAGTGGTAGCGCAGCGCGAAGTCGAAGATCGGCGTGAAGTACAGCAGGTAGTACGCGCCGATGAACCGCACGAACACCAGCAGCGGGTTGAACAGCACGTGCGTGAGCCGCCACGCGAGCATCGCGACGATCCACTCCCGGATGCCCACCGCCTTCGACCGGCCGTGTGCGGGCAGGGCGCGCAGCGCGAGCGTGATCGGGCCGCCGAGCACGAGCAGCAGCGGCCCGAGCATGTTCAGCGCCATGTGCAGGATCATGTGCAGGCTGAAGACGGCGCTCGAGTACTTGCCGAGCCCGCTCGACGTGGTGATCACGACGACCGCCCAGCCCAGCAGCCAGGCGACGGTGCGGCCGACCGGCCAGGCGTCGCCGCGGCGGCGCAGCACCACGACGCCGGCCAGGTAGAGGCCCGCGCCGGCCAGCGACACCAGCAGGAACAGCAGGTTGGGCCGCCAGTCGAGCGCGAGCACCGCGAGGGTCGGCGGCGACACCAGGTCGTAGCCGAACACGATCTGGTTCGGCGACGTCGGCACGAAGTACTGCGGCGGCGGGATCCGGCTGAGCACCAGGCCGACGGCGACCAGCAGTGCGGCCAGGAGGAGCGCGAGGCCGGACCAGGTGGCCGACGCCCGGCGCGCGTCGGCCGGCGCAGCGACCGCGCCCGTCGCCCGCAGCCCGCGCGCGATCGGCAGCAGCAGGACGGCGAGCAGCGCGAAGCGCGCGACGAGGAGCCAGGCGGTCGGGGTGCCGAGCAGCGGGGAGCCGACCAGCTCGAACAGCGCGAGCACCACCTCCGCCGCGAGGCACGCGACCCAGGCGATCGCCAGCACGACCCACGAGCGCCGCAGGGAGACGGGACCGGGCAGCGGGCCGCGCGTCAGCCGGTGCCGCAGCACCGCGACCAGGCCGACGAGCACCGCGGCCGCCGGCGTGCCGACGATCCCGGCGTCGCTGCCGAAGTCGTGGTTCGGCCCGACGAGCACCTGCGTCACGACGACCGGGGGCAGCACCGCGACCAGCGCGACGGCGAGCAGCGCCGCGAGCGCCTGCCAGGAGTGCGCCAGGAAGGCGCCGACCGCGATCGCTGCGGCGAGCACGGCGGTCACGATCCACGCGGTCGGCAGGGCGGAGGCGGACACCAGGTACCCGGCGGCGCCGGGCACGAGGAGGCGGGACAGCGGCTGGCCGCCCGCGTCGGCGGCGTCCACCAGCACGAGGGCCGCGGCGGCGACCGTCCAGACCGCCGCGGCCCACAGCACGGGCCGGGCGTCGGTGTAGTGGTCGACCGTCATCCGGTCGGCTCCGGAGCGCTGCCTGCCGAGCACCACGTAGGCGAGGGAGCCGATGCACCAGGCGGCGGCGACCGCCACGACGCCGTGCAGCAGCGAGCTCGCCAGCGGGGTGTCGATGCTCGGCACGTTGCGCCCGAGCGCCGCGTACGGCTGCCCGCCGAGCAGCACCGCGGCGACCCCGACGACGGCGACCGGCAGCAGGCCCGCGGCGGCGAGCGGCAGCAGGGAGCGCGCCCGGCGCGTCGGCCCGAGGTCCGCGGACCGCTCGCCGACGGCGGCGGCTGCGGCGACGTCGGTGCTCATGCGGGTTCCCAACTGGGCGATGCGGTGCGGCCGGGCGATTCTACAATTCGTAGCGGATGGACCCGACCCGGGAGGAGGCGGCCGTGACGACGCTCACCGAGCAGCCGGACGTGCGCGCCCTGGAGGACGTGGTCGAGCTCGACGTGGCGGGCATGACCTGCTCCGCGTGCGCGAACACGATCGAGCGCAAGCTGAACCGGCTCGACGGCGTCACCGCCTCCGTGAACTTCGCGACCGAGCGCGCGACCGTCGTCGGCCTGCAGGGGCAGGTCGCCCTCGCCGTCGCGACGGTGCAGAAGGCCGGCTACGACGCCGCCCCGCACGTGCCCGGCGACGACGAGTGGTCCCGCCGCGCGACGACCGACCGCATCGACTCCCTCCGCCGCCGGCTGACGGTCTCCGCGCTGCTCAGCGTGCCGCTCTGCGACCTGACGATCCTGCTCGCGCTCGTGCCCGCGTGGCGGTTCCCGGGGTGGCAGCTGGTCTGCGTGCTGCTCGCGGTGCCGATCGTCACCTGGGCGGCGTGGCCGTTCCACCGGGCGACGCTGCGCAACCTGCGCGCGCGCTCGCTGAGCATGGACACCCTCGTGTCGCTCGGCGCGCTCGTGTCCTTCGCGTGGGCGATCGTCGTGCTGGTCGGCGGGCCGTCCGCGGCCGGCTACTGGATCGGCTTCGGGCCGACGCCGCCGGGGGCGGACGCGATCTACCTCGACGTCGCCGCGGGGATGGTCACCTTCCAGCTGGGCGGGCGGTACTTCGAGACCCGCTCCCGCCGCCGCGCCGGGGACGTGCTGCACGCGATCTCCGGCCTCGCCGCCAGGTCGGTGCTGCTGCGCACGCCGGACGGCGACGTGGAGGTGCCCGCCGGCCGGGTGCGCCGCGGCGACGTGGTCGTGGTCCGGCCGGGCGCCGCGGTGCCGGTCGACGGCGCGGTGCAGGCGGGCCGCTCCTCCATCGACACCAGCACGATGACCGGCGAAACCGCCCCCGCCGAGGTCGGGCCGGGCGACCAGGTCGCCGCCGGCACGATCAACGGCGGCGGGGCGCTGACGGTCGTGGCGGAGCGCGTGGGCCAGCACACCCGCCTCGCGCAGCTCGCCGCGATCGCGGAGGAGGCGCAGCGGCGGAAGGCGAAGGTCACCCGCCTCGTCGACCGCGTCACCCGCGTGTTCATCCCCGCCGTCATCGCGCTCGCCGTGCTCGTGACGCTCGGCTGGCTGCTCGCCGGCGCGCCCGTGGGCGCCGCGATCGGCATCGGGATCGCCGTGCTGATCATCGCCTGCCCGTGCGCGCTCGGGCTCGCGACCCCCACCGCGCTGATGGTCGGCGTGGGGCGCGGCGGTCAGCTCGGCATCCTCGTCAAGGGGCAGGACGCCCTGGAGGCGAGCGGCCGCATCGACACCGTCGTGCTCGACAAGACCGGCACGGTCACGACGGGCGCCTTCACCGTCGCGGACGTCGAGGCGCTGCCCGGCACCTCCCGCCTCGAGCTGCTCGGCCTCGCCGGCGCGCTGGAGCAGGGCTCGGAGCACGCGATCGGCCGCGCCGTCGCCGCCGCGGCGGCCGCGGAGGTCGGCCGGCCCGAGCCGGTCGACGGCTTCACCGCCCTCGCCGGGCTGGGGGCCGCCGGCACGGTCTCCGGGCGCCGCGAGCTCGCCGGCTCGCGCCGCCTCCTCGTCGAGCACGACGTGCCGGTGCCGGCCGCGCTCGACGCCGCCGTCGCGACGCTGGAGGCGGCGGGCCGCACGCTCGTGCTCGTCGCGGTCGACGGCGAGGCG
>NZ_CAXTOQ010000066.1:0-18082 GCF_964245895.1 uncultured Amnibacterium sp. | reverse complement strand
AGTGTGCCGACCCCCGCCCGTAGCGTTGCCCGGTGCACATCGGGATCGACCTCGCCTGGGGCGCGAACGGCCGCACCGGGCTCGCGGTTGTCGACGGCGACGGCGCGCTGGTGGCCTCCGCGAGCGTGCGCACCGACGCGGAGATCGACGCCTGGATCGCGGAGCGGGGTCCCGCCGCCGTCATCGCGGTCGACGCGCCCCTGATCGTGCCGAACGCGACCGGGCGGCGGGAGGGGGAGCGCCTGCTCGGCCAGGCGTACGCCCGGTTCGACGCGGGCGCGCACCCCACGAACCGCTCCCGGCCGTGGATGGACCCGCCGCGCGGCCTCCGGCTCGCGCAGCGGCACGGCTGGTCCGTGGATCCCGACCACCCCGGCACGACGCATGCCCCGGTCTGCATCGAGGTGTATCCCCACCCCGGCATGGTCGGGCTGTTCCGGCTCGGCCGCGTCGTGCCGTACAAGAAGGGGTCGTTCACCGACCGGCGCGCCGGCTTCGATCGGCTGCTCGGGCTGATCGAGTCGATCGACGTGCTGCGGCTGGACCGCAGCGCAGCCTGGTCGTCGATCCGCGACCGGTTCGCCAAGGCGGAGCGGCTGGTCCAGCTGGACGTGCTCGAGGACGAGATCGACGCGGTGTTCTGCGCGCACCTCGCCTGGCTGTGGACGGCCAGGCCCGGAGCGCTCGTCGTGTACGGCGACCTCGCCTCCGGCTACGTCGTCGCGCCGCCACCGCCGGACCACGAGCCGACGCCCCGCGGATCCGCGCCGCCCGTCCACCGCGCGCCGATCGGCGTCGGGCCGTGGGACGGGGAGCGGCCGGCGGACGAGCGGTACGACCCCGAGCTGCTCGAGCACGGCGACGCCCGCAACGTCGTCGATCGCTACAGGTACTGGCGGATGGAGGCGATCGTCGCGGACCTCGACGCTCGGAGGCACCCGTTCTCCGTCGCGATCGAGAACTGGCAGCACGACCTCAACATCGGCTCGATCGTGCGGACCGCGAACGCGTTCGCGGCGGCGACCGTGCATATCGTGGGCCGGCGGCGGTGGAACCGGCGCGGCGCGATGGTGACCGACCGGTACCAGCACGTGGTGCACCACGACGACGTCGCCGGTCTGATCGTCTGGGCGCGGGTGCGGGACCTGCCGGTGATCGCCGTCGACAACGTGCCCGGCTCCGTGCCGGTCGACGCGTTCCCGCTGCCGTGGCGCTGCGTGCTGCTGTTCGGCCAGGAGGGGCCGGGGCTGTCCGCGGAGGCGCTCGCCGCGGCCGATGCGGTGGTCGAGATCCGGCAGTTCGGCTCGACCCGCTCGATCAACGCCTCCGCGGCCGCCGCGATCGTGATGCACGAGTGGGTGCGCCGCTGGGCCGCTCCGATCTGATTCCGTTTCGAAGGAACTCCTGCCCCCGGGGCCGAGGAGTTCCTTCAAAACGGACCGCGTGTCAGCGCCTGACCGGGCGGTTGGACCGCAGCACCTCGAGCCGGGACCGGTACTCGACCTCGTCGATCTCCCCGTTGGCGAACCGCTCGGAGAGCGTCGCCTCGGGCGAGCGGTGCGGGCCGGCCGCCGGGCCGCCGTACGCCTCCCAGCGGCGCCGGGCGGCGCGGCGGAACAGGATCGCGAGGACCACGATCACGACGAGCCAGAACAGGGGGAACAGCAGGAAGAAGGGGAAGCCGATCCCCGGGCCGTAGGCCCAGGGCGCGGCGGCGACGGCGGTGAGCACGATGCCTCCGATGCAGGGGTGGACGGGTCCGATCGGACCGTCCACCCAGACTCCGCGGATCCGGCCCCCGGCGAATCGGCCGGCGGGAGGCATCGCCCCTGCTGCGGGAGGAGTACGGGTCAGGGCTGCCAGCCGGGCGCGACCAGCCCGGTCTCGTAGGCGAGGACCACCAGCTGCACCCGGTCACGGGCGCCGAGCTTGCCCAGCACGCGCGACACGTGGGTCTTCGCGGTCAGCGGGCTGAGGAACAGCCGCCCGGCGATCTCCTCGTTCGTGAGCCCCGCCGCGACGAGCACGAGCACCTCGCGCTCCCGGTCGGTCAGCACCGCGAGCCGCTCCGGCGCCTCCGCGCGGCGCAGCCCCGCCGCCACCCGCTCCAGCAGCCGGCGGGTGGGCCCGGGGCTGAGCAGCGCGTCGCCCGCTGCCGCGACCCGGATCGCGCGCAGCAGCTCGGCCGGCTCGGTGTCCTTCACGAGGAACCCGCTCGCCCCCGCGCGCACGGCGTCCGCGACGTACTCGTCCAGCTCGAACGTCGTCACGACGACGACGTGGCAGCGCTCCAGCCCGGGGGTGCCGACGATCTCCCGCGTCGCCCACAGCCCGTCGCCGTCGGGCATCCGGATGTCCATCAGCACCACGTCGGGGTGCGTCCGCCGGGCGAGCGCGACCGCCTCCCGCCCGGTCGCCGCCTGGCCGACGACCGTCATGTCCGCCTCCGCGGCGACGAGGGCGGCGAACCCGGCGCGGATCAGCGCCTGGTCGTCCGCGAGCAGCACCTGGATCACTCGGCCTCCTCCGCGGTGCGGGACGGCACCCGCAGCTCGACCTCGAGGCCGTCGTCGTGCGGGACGAGGCGGAGGGAGCCGCCGAGCGCCGCGGCCCGCTCGCGCATGCCGGTGATCCCGTTGCCCTCCACGGGCGCCGCGACCCGCGCTCCCGGGCTGCGGTCGCGCACGGTGGCGACGACGACCCCCGGCTCGCGGGCGAGCTCGATCACGACCGCGGCGCCGGGCGCGTGCCGGCGGGCGTTCGTCAGCGCCTCCTGCACCACGCGGTACACCGCCAGCTGCACGGGGCGGCTCGGGCGCGGCTGCAGCCGGTCGTCGAGCAGCACCCTCGCGCCGGTGCGCCGGGTGTCCTCGACCAGCGGAAGGAGCGCGTCGAGCTCCGGGCCGGGCGTCAGCGGGGCGGGGTCGTCGCCGCGCAGCACGCCGAGCACGCCGCGCACCTCGTCGAGCGCCTCCCGGCTCGCGTGCCGGATCGTCTCGAGCGCCTCCGTCGCCGCCTCGGGCCGGTCGCCGGCCAGGTGCAGCCCGACGCCGGCCTGCACGGTGATGGACGAGAGCGAGTGCGCGAGCACGTCGTGCAGCTCGCGGGCGATGCGGAGGCGCTCCTCCTCGATCGCGGTCCGCTGCTGCTCCTCCTGCCGCCGGACCTCGTCCCGGTACCGCAGGCGCCGTGCGCGGAGGAAGGCGCCCGCGCCGAGCGCGACGACGAGCACGACCATCGACCCGAAGCCGCGCGTGGCGGTCAGGGGGTCGTCGCTCAGGAACACCGTGGCGAGCGCGACCGCGTAGGCGCCGCCGACGGCCGAGACCGCCCAGATCCCCGCGCCCCGGGCGACGGCCAGCGCGACCGCGATGCCGAAGGGGAGCAGCGCGAAGGGCGGGATCGGCTGCAGCACGTCCGCGGTGATCGACAGCGCGCCGGCGACCGCGACCGTCGGGCCGGGCGCCCGCCGCCCCAGCAGCGCGACGGTGAGCGCGGAGGACCAGCCGAGCAGGCCGTACGTGACGCCGCGCCACGGCCCGGCGTCGAGCGCCAGGGTGTCGTTCCGCGCCTGCGCCACCGCCACGACCGCGATCAGCAGCGCCGAGACGACCAGCGCCGCGACGACGCGAGGGCGTCCCCTCGGCGCAGCGCGGTCGGGCATCACCGTCCGACCGTAGTTCGGTCGGCGGGCGCGCTCGTACTCCTGCGGCAGTACGCCGCCCACCTCCTCCGGTCGCGGCAGGTGGCACGCTGGTGCGGTGACCGACGTGCTCGAGGACCTGCGGCGGGACGAGCGCCTCCTGCTCGGCAAGCCCTGGACGCTGCTCGTCTGGGACGACCCGGTCAACCTGATGACCTACGTCACCTGGGTGTTCACCAGCTACTTCGGCTTCCCGCGCGAGAAGGCGGAGCGCCTGATGCTGCAGGTGCACACGGAGGGGAAGGCGGCCGTCGCCTCCGGCACGCGCGAGGAGATCGAGCGGCACGTGGAGGCCATGCACGGGTACGGTCTGCAGGCGACGATGCAGAAGGTCGAGTGATGAGGATCCTCGGGGAGTTCCGGATCGAGGACGGCGCCTTCGTGCGCCGGTTCACGGGGGCCGAACGCAAGATGATCGGCAACCTGGCGACGGGGCTGGCGGACACGATGGCGGCGGTCGACGATCCGGCCGGGTTCGACGACCCGGTGCTGCGGCGCCTGCTGCCCGAGGCCGCGCCGGGCGACCTCGACGCGTCGGCGGAGTTCGCCGCGGCGACGCGGGAGCGGCTCGCGGCGGGCAAGTCGGCGGGAGCGAGGCGGCTGGTCGCCGACCTGGAGGCGGCGCCGAACGGGGTCGTGCGCCTGGACGAGGACGCCGCGGTCGTGTGGCTGAAGGCGCTCGGCGACCTGCGGATCGCGCTGGCCGAGCGCGTCGGCATCGTGCACGTGCAGAAGGCGAGCACGCCGCAGGGCCTGGTCTACGCCTGGCTCACCTGGCTGCAGGGCAGCCTCGTGGAGGCGCTCGACGCCTCCTGATCTGCATCTCGAAGGCGATCTGGCGCGCCCGATCGCCTTCAAGACGCCGGACGAAGGTCAGCCGCCCCTTTCGTTCTGTAGGTCCAGCAGACCTGCAGAACGAGAGGGAAGGCGGTCAGCCGCCGAGGAGGCTCGGCTGCAGGTCCCGGAGCGTGCGGTGGCGGGTCATCCGCGCGGCGACCGCGGCGGTGAGCGCCAGCGCGACGACGAGCCAGATCGCGAGCACGCCGGCGTCGCCCCAGGCGAGGGCGAGGTCGCCGCCGTACATGACCTGCCGCAGCGCATCGACGGCGTACGCCATCGGCAGCGCGTGGTGGATCGCCGCCAGCGGCCCCGGCAGCGTCTGCCACGGGAACGTGCCGCCGGCGGTCACGAGCTGCACGAGCATCAGGATCAGCCCGAGGAACTGCCCGACGCTGCCGAGCGCCGCGTTCAGCAGCAGCAGGATCGCGGCGAACGTCGCCGCGGTGAGCAGCAGCACCCCCATCGTGGCGACCGGGTGCACCACGGCGATGCCGAGCGGGCCGACCGCGATGAGGAACAGCGCCAGCATCTGCGCGGCCCCGAGCAGCGCGGGCGTCAGCCAGCCGGCCAGCGCGATGCGGATCGGCTGCCGCACCGCCGTGATGGCGCGGCGGGACAGCGGCCGCAGGATCAGGAACAGCGCGTACGACCCGATCCACGCCGACAGGCTGAGGAACAGCGGCGCCAGCCCCGCGCCGTACGTGCCTGCGCTCGCCGTGTCGCTGGTGCGGACCGCGACCGGGTCGCCGAGCGCCGACGCCTGCGCGGTGCGCTGCTGCGCGGTGGTCGCGGGGATCCGAGCGAGCCCCTTCGACAGCCCGCTCCGCAACGAGTCGGCTCCCGTCCGCAGCTTCGCCGTCCCGGCGGCCAGGCTGCTGCTGCCGGAGGCGGCGGACTCGGCGCCGGAGGCGAGCCGTGCGGTGCCGGAGGCGAGGGACCGGGTGCCGGCCGCCAGGGTGTCCGCCCCGCTCGCTGCGCGCTTCGTGGAGGCGGCGACCTGCGTGGCTCCGGTAGCGACCTCCGCGGCCCCGCCTGCGACCTTCGACGCACCGGTGGCCAGGGTGTCCGCCGACGATGCGGCCCGGGCGAGCGCCTGCTGACCCGGCTGCAGCACGGCCAGCGCCTGCTGGATCTGCGCCTCGCTGAGACCGTCGGCTGCCAGCCGACGCGCGAGCGCGGTGCCCGCCGCGGTCGATCGGGAGGCGGTCCGCAGCGCGTCGGCGAGCTCGGCGTTCCCGCTCGCGACCCGCTTCGCCCCGTCCGCGACGGAGGAGGCGCCGGACGGCAGCCCCGCGCTCCGCGAGGCGAGGGTGTCGAGCCCCGACGCAAGGGACGAGGCGCCGGACGCGGCGCTCGCGGCGCCCGAGGCCGCCGACGCCGCGCCGGTCGACAGCGAGGCCGTGCCGGAGGCGAGCCGCTTCGCGCCGTCCGCGGCCGTCCCGGCGCCGTCGGCGAGGGAGGAGGCGCCGTCGGCGGCGTCCGACAGGTCGCCGCGGATCGTCGACAGCGAGACCAGGAACCGCTTCGCCGCGGTGGTGCCGACCTGCTCGGCGACGCGGTCGCGGACCTCCGCCGTGACCGACTTCGCGATCGTCGACGACAGGTAGCTGTTCGCGTCGTTCGTGGCCAGGTCGATCCGCGCCTTCGTGGGGTCGGTGGTGCCGGCGGAGGCGAGGTCGGCGGAGAACGTCGCGGGGAACGTGACGACGAAGTCGACCCCGCCGTCCGCCAGCTGCCGCTTCGCCTCCGCGGCCGTCAGCTCGTGCCAGTCGAAGGAGCCGTCGTCGACGAGGGCGTCGGCGGCGTCCCGCCCGCGGTTCACCGCGGTGCCTCCGGTCGAGTCGCCCGCATCCGCGACCACGATGCCCGCGGGCACGCTCGAGAAGCGGCCGTAGGGGTCGAGGTTCCCCCACAGGTACATGCCGCCGTACAGCAGCGGGACGGCCATCAGCGCCACGAACGCGAGCACCCCGAGGCGGGTGGAGGTGAGGCGGCGCAGCTCGGTGCGCAGCAGGGTGAGGATCGTCATCGGAGGGTCCCGGTCGTCTGGGTGGTGGGGGAGGACTCGGTCACGGCGGCGCCGCCGATGACGAGCACGGGCAGGCCGCGCTCGGCGAACTCGGCGGCGAGCCGCCGCCAGCCGGAGGCGTGGCCGCCGTGCCGCTCGGGGGAGGTGAGCACCAGGGCGCGCACGCCCTCCCGCAGCGCGGCGAGCTCCAGCAGCAGCCGCAGCCGCTCGGTCGGGGGCAGGTCGAGCAGCGGGGCGCGGCCCCATCGCTCCAGCCCGACCCGGGTGAGCAGCGCCTCCGCGTCCCGGCGCCCGCTCGGCCGCGACGCGAACCGCAGCTCCTCCCGCACGACCGAGCGCACGGGGAGGGAGGGGGCGGGCTCGGCCACGACGGGGGTGTCGACGAGCGCGACCGCCCGGCGCAGCGCCGCCTCGTCGGTCCGCCCGTCGAGCAGCACCTGACCGCGGTCCGGCACGAGCCGCCCGGCGGCGATCAGGGAGGCGAGCATCGGCCCGCGGTCCCCCTCCGCCGCGACGAACGCCGGCCGGTCGAGGGGGAGGGCGGCGCTGAAGGGCGCCAGGGAGGGGGTGCGCTCGTCGCCGACGGCCGCGCCGGTGATCTCGAGCAGGCTCATCGGTCGGCCGCCTCGTCGAGGAGGCGCGCGGCGTGCTGCTCGAGCACGGCCTGCGCTTCGCGCCAACCGAGCCCCAGGGCGCCGAGGCCGGCGAGCACGACGAGGCGACGGCCCTCCTCCCGCGACATCGGCCGCCGGATGCTCTCGTCCAGCACCGCGAACGCGGCGCCCTCGACGAGGTGCGCGACCGTCTCCACGTCCAGGTCGGTGCGCGCGGTGCCGGCGCGAGCGGCGAGCTCGACGTCGGCGACGATCCGCGCGTGGATCGGGCCGAGCCCGCTCGACAGCACCTGCTCGCGCAGCGGGCCCCGCACGACGGAGCGGGTCATGGCCCGGACGTCGGCGACGTCGTCCCACACGAGCCGGCCGACCAGTGCGATGTCGAGCACGGGGTCGGGGTCGTGCAGGGCGTCGACCGCCGCGGCGACCCGGGCGGCGCCCAGCTGCGCGAGCTCGGCGATCAGCGCCTCCCGCGACGCGAAGTGGCCGTAGACCGACCGGCGGCTGAGCCCCGCCTCGGCCGCGACGACGTCGATCGACGCCTCGGGATCGCGGTTCAGCACGGCGCGCGCGGCATCGAGCAGCGCGGCGCGGTTCTTGGCGGCGTCGCTGCGCGGCGCGCGCGTCCGGGTGGCGGCGGTCATGCGGCCACTGTACTCCTAAGTTGCACATAACTGTGCAACTTGAACGAGGGCGGGGCCCGTCCGGTAGGTTCGAATCCCAAGAGGAAGGATCCTCCTATGCCCGCGATCGTCCTGATCGGCGCCCAGTGGGGCGACGAAGGCAAGGGCAAGGCGACCGACCTGCTCGCCGGCCGCGTCGACTACGTCGTGAAGTTCAACGGCGGCAACAACGCCGGCCACACGGTCGTGATCGGCGACAAGAAGTTCGCCCTGCACCTGCTGCCGTCCGGCATCCTCAGCGACGGCGTCGTGCCGGTCATCGCGAACGGCACCGTCGTCGACCTCGAGGTGCTGTTCCACGAGCTGGAGGCGCTGACGGCCCGCGGCGTGGACGTGTCTCGCCTCCGCGTCTCCGCGAACGCGCACGTGATCACCCAGTACCACCGCACCATCGACAAGGTGACCGAGCGGTTCCTCGGCAAGCGGCAGATCGGTACCACCGGCCGGGGGATCGGGCCCACCTACGCGGACAAGATCAACCGCGTCGGCATCCGCATCCAGGACCTGTTCGACGAGGGGATCCTGCGGCAGAAGGTCGAGGGCGCGCTCGAGCTGAAGAACCACCTGCTGCTGAAGATCTACAACCGTCGCGCGATCGGTGTGGACGAGGTCGTCGCCGACCTGCTGCAGCACGTCGAGCGGCTGCGGCCGATGGTCGCCGACACGGCGCTGGAGCTGAGCACCGCGCTCGACGCCGGCAGGACGGTGCTGTTCGAGGGCGGACAGGCGACGATGCTCGACGTCGACCACGGCACCTACCCGTTCGTCACCTCCTCCAACGCCACGAGCGGCGGCGCGGCGACCGGCTCGGGGGTCGCGCCGAACCGCTTCGAGCGCGTGATCGCCGTGGCGAAGGCGTACACGACGCGGGTCGGCGCCGGCCCGTTCCCGACGGAGCTGTTCGACTCGTCGGGGGAGTTCCTGCGCTCGAAGGGCTTCGAGTTCGGCACCACCACCGGGCGCCCGCGCCGGACCGGCTGGTACGACGCCCCCATCGCGCGCTACGCCCAGCGCATCAACGGCGTGACCGACTTCGTGCTGACGAAGCTCGACGTGCTCACCGGGCTCGAGACGATCCCGGTGTGCGTCGCCTACGACGTCGACGGCCGCCGCGTGGACGAGGTGCCGGTCAGCCAGTCGGACTTCCACCACGCGACCCCGATCTACGAGCAGCTGCCGGGCTGGAGCGAGGACATCACCGGCGCCCGGTCGTTCGACGAGCTGCCGAAGGCGGCGCAGGACTACGTGCTCGCGCTGGAGGAGATGAGCCGCGCCCCGATCTCGGTGATCGGGGTCGGCCCCGCGCGCGACGGCGTCATCGTCCGGCGGGACCTGCTCGGCTGAGCTCGGTCAGTGGTCGGCGGCGGACGGGCGGAGGCGCGTCTCCTCCAGGTCGAGCAGCGCCTGCGCGCGGTCCTCGATGCGGGGCGGGTAGGTGCCCTGCCGGCGCAGCTCGAGCAGGTGCTCCCGCTCCGCCTCCACGACGGCGAGCCGGAGGCGGCGGAACAGCAGGTGCGGCGTCGCCTCGAGCGGCAGGTCGGCGCTGTGGCCGCGCTCCCACGCCGCCTCCGCTCGGAGGTAGGACGCCTGCCGCACCCGCTCGATGACCTCGGGATCGACGTCGGCCGCGCCTTCGACCACGGTGCCGGGGTCGTCCAGCACCGAGAGGCCGTGGTAGCTCAGCTCGTCCAGCAGGGAGGCCAGCTGCCGCTGGTCGGCGACCTCGTCTCCGCCGCTGATCCGGAGGGTCCGGATGAGCACGGGCAGCGTCGCGCCCTGCAGCAGGAGGCTGACGACCGCGACGGTGAACGCGATCAGGATCAGCTGCGGGCGATACGGGATCGTGTCAGGGATCGACTGCGCTGCCGCCAGAGTGACCACCCCGCGCATCCCGCTCCATCCGAGTACGACGCCGCTGCGCCAGTCCATCGTCTGGCTGCGCAGCTGCTCCAAGTCCGCGCGTCGGCGCGCGTACCGTCGGCGAAGAAGGGTGATCTGCCGACGCAGCGGTCCACGGCTGGGCACGCGGAGGCGCTGCTGCAGGAACAGCAGCGCCTCGAGCGTCCGCGCCTCCGCGCGGTGCTCACGGAAACGCAGCAGCAGGACGAGCGGACCCACCCACAGGAAGCGGACGAGGATCAGGAGCGCGGTCGTGAGCAGGCCGATCGCGATCGTGGCCTCGAGGGAGAGCGACTCGGTGTTCGGCGGCGGGTCGACCACCTCCTCCACGAGCGACCGGATCTGCAGGCCGATCAGCAGGAAGACCGCGTTCTCGAGCAGGAACTGGATGGTGCTCCAGTTGATCCGGTCGCTGGTCCTGGTCACCACGGAGAACGATCCCGGGTTGGCGTAGCCCGTGTAGAGACCGGCGACGACCACCGCGAGGACGCCGGAGGCGCCGACGAGGGCCGTCGGTGCGAAGGCGAGGAACGGAACGGCGATGGAGATCGCGGTCGCGAGGACCGGATCGTCGAGTCTCGACCGGACCCTGACCGTGACGAAGCCCACGATCAGGCCGATCACGACGGCGATGACGACGGCGAACACGAAGCTCTCGACGGGCCCGGACTCCTGCGTTCCCGTGGCGATCGCGAGGGCTGAACCGAACAGGACCAACGCGGTCGCGTCGTTGACGAGGCCCTCGCCCTCGAGGACGACCAGGATCCGAGGGGGGAGCCCGAGACGCCGACCGACCGACGTCGCGGCGACGGCGTCCGGCGGGCTCAGGACCGCTCCGAGCGCGATGCCGGCGGGAAGCTTCAGGGCGGGCAGCACCGCGAACAGAGCGAATCCGGTTCCGAACGCCGTCACCACGACGAGGACGACCGAGAGGCTGACGATCGTGCCGAGGTTCCGCCGGAAGTCGACGAAGGAGAGACGGATCGCAGCCGCGTAGAGGATCGGCGGCAGCAGCACGTCGAGCACGAACTCCGGGGGTACCTCGAATTCGGGGATGCCCGGGACGTACGACAGCAGGACGCCGACGACGACGAGGAGGATCGGCGCGGCGATGCCGAGGCGACGGGAGAACGCGGCGACCGCGACGATGACGGCGATCGCGATGACGCCGCCGACCTCGAAGAGGGGGAGGTCGTGCAGCAGCGCGGCTTCCATCCCGATCGAGGATACCGGCAGGGGGTACTCGAGGTCCCGCCCGGGTCAGGACGCCGCCGCGGGCACGATCGCCGCCAGCCGGCCGAGGACCTCCTGCTCGATCTCGAGCAGCGACCGGTCCTCTCCCTCCGCGATCCAGCGGCGGAAGGCGACGTGGAACGCGGCCACCGCGGTCTCGGCCGCGAGCGAGGCGTCGCTCGCGGCGACCCCCCGGTCCCGCAGCGCCGCGGTCAGGGTCGTGACGAGCGACGCCCGCTTCAGCAGCTCGCGCTCCTGCAGCGCCGCGTTCGCGTCGATGACCGTCTGGCGGTGCCGGGACCAGGGCCTGCGCTCCTCGGGGAAGAAGTCCGCTGCGGCGGTGATCGCCGCGACGGCGAGGCCGAAGGGGGCCGCGTCGGGGGCCTCCGCGACCCCGCGGAGGAAGTGGGCCGCGTACTCGTCCTGCCCCACGAACAGCACCTCGCGCTTGTCGGCGAAGTGCCGGAAGAAGGTGCGCTCCGTGAGTCCTGCACGGCCCGCGATGTCCTGCACCGTCGTCTGCTCGTAGCCGCGCTCGACGAAGAGCGCGATCGCGGCGCCCTGCAACCGCTCGCGTGCTCCCGGCTCCCAGCGGACCACGCGGTCCAGGGTACTCACGGCAGTTCCTGACATCAGGGTGTACCGTGATGTCAGTCCCTGACTACAGATGAAGGAGAACCCTCATGCGCGTGTTCGTCACCGGTGCGTCCGGCTGGATCGGCTCCGCCGCCGTCGACGAGCTGCTGGCGCGCGGTCACGAGGTCGTCGGCGCCGCCCGGTCCGACGCCTCCGCCGCGCGGCTCGAGCGGCAGGGTGCGACCGTGCGCCGCACCGATCTCGACGACCTCGACGGCCTTCGGGCCGGCGCGCTGGAGGCGGACGCCGTCATCCACCTGGCGAACAAGCACGACTGGTCGAACCCTGCGGAGTCGGCGCGCGCGGAGCGGGCTGCGGTGGAGACGTTCACCGCCGCGCTCGCCGGGTCGGGGAAGCCGTTCCTGCTCGCCGCGGGCGTCGCCGGACTCGCGCAGGGCCGGCCGTCGACGGAGGCGGACCGCACCGACGCGCGCGGGCCGCAGGCACCACGGGGCGGCACCGAGAACCTCGCGCTCGACGCGGTGCCGCAGGTCGCCTCCGTCAGCCTGCGATTCGCGCCGACCGTGCACGGCGAGGGCGACCACGGGTTCATCGCCGAGATCGCGCGGGCGGCGCGGGAGCGGGGGTTCGCCGGCTACATCGGGGACGGGACGAACGAGTGGGCGGCCGTGCACCGCTCCGATGCGGGGCGGGCCGTCGCCCTCGGCCTCGACGGCGCGCCGGCGGGCACCGCGCTGCACGTCGTGGCCGAGCGGGGCGTGAGCACGCGGTCGATCGCGGAGGCGATCGGGCGCGGCCTCGGCGTCCCGGTGCGGTCGGTCGCCGCCGAGGACGCGGAGCGCGCGTTCGGCTGGATCAGCCGCTTCTGGGGGCTGGACATGCGGGCGGAGAGCGCGGACACGCACCGCCTCCTCGGCTGGACGCCGACCGGCCCGACCCTGCGGGACGACCTCGAGGCGGGCCGCTACACCCGTTGAAGGGTTCTCCTGGATTCGGGGAGCTCGCGCACTCCCCGGATCCACGCACACCTTCAGTCGCGGAGCGGCGAGCCCGTCACGTCGAAGCGGAACCCCCCGAACTCGCCGGTGAGCCACGGGCGCGCCTCCTCGATCGCGGCCCGCACCTCCGGCAGCCGGAGGGAGGCGCGGTGCGCGTCGGCGGACTCCCACAGCTCGAGCACGAAGACGGTGTCGGGGTGCTCCTCGCCGACGCCCACCTCGTAGAGCAGGCAGCCGATCTCGGCGAGCCGGTCGCTGCGGCGGGTGAGCAGGGCGACCAGGTCGTCCCGGCGTCCGGGCACGGTCTCGAGGGTGCCGACGTTCGCGAAGCGCATCCGGTCACGCTACGGCCGAGCCGTAGGGTCGGGACATGACCGAGGACGAGGCGAGCGAGCTGCAGTCGCTGCGCGACAGCATCGACAACATCGACGCCGCCCTCGTGCACCTGCTCGCCGAGCGCTTCAAGTGCACGCAGCGCGTCGGGCACCTGAAGGCGGCGGTCGGGCTGCCCGCCGCCGACCCCGCGCGGGAGCAGCAGCAGATCGCCCGCCTCCGCGCGCTCGCGGAGGAGTCGCACCTCGATCCCGCGTTCGCGGAGGCGTTCCTCGCGTTCATCGTCGCCGAGGTCATCCACCACCACGAGCACATCGCGGAGGACGCCGCGAGGGCCTGACGCCCAGCGGACGTCTCGCGGATCCGCAGTTCTTGCTCGACGCGCCGCGCGTGTGCGCGTCCGCCCGGCGTGTCGCCTCAGATCTGCGGATCTGCGAAGGAAGTGCGGATCCGCGAAGGGAGGCGGAGGGGTTCAGCCGCCCACGCGGGGGCCGAGGTGCGCCGGGAGCGTGCCCTCGTACGCGGCCCGCAGGTCCTCGATCCCGACCGTGTAGCGGTCCTGCACCTCGAGCGTCCCGCTCTCGGCGTCGGTCACGCCGATCCGGAGGGCCGGCACGCGGCGGCCGGCGCACAGGCCGACGAACTTCACGTCCTCCTCCCGGGGCACCGCGACGAGCACCCGCGCGGTCGACTCGCTGAACAGCGCGGTCGCCGTGTCGACGTGGTCGCGCTCCTCGATGTCGCCGAGCCAGACGCGGGCGCCGACCCCGAACCGCAGCACGCCCTCCGCGAGGGTCTGCGCGAGGCCGCCCTCGCCCAGGTCGTGCGCAGCGGCGATCAGGCCCTCGTCGTTGCCCGCGGCGAGCAGACCGGCGAGGTCGCGCTCCGCCTCCAGCCGGACGGCGGGCGGGCGGCCGCCGAGGTGGTCGTGCACGACGCCCGCCCAGGCGGACCCGTCCAGCTCGAGCGCCGTCGTGCCGAGCAGGTACAGGTTGAGGCCGTCGTCCTGCCAGCCGGAGGGGATCCGCTTCGCGACGTCGTCGATCACGCCGAGCACGCCGACCACCGGCGTGGGGTGGATCGCCGTCGAGCCGGTCTGGTTGTACAGCGACACGTTGCCGCCGGTCACCGGCACCTCGAGCGCCAGGCAGGCGTCGGACAGGCCGTCGACCGCCTCCGACAGCTGCCACATCACCTCGGGATTCGTGGGCGCACCGAAGTTCAGGCAGTCGGTGATCGCCAGCGGCACCGCACCGGTCACGGCGACGTTCCGGTACGCCTCCGACAGCGCCAGCTGCGCGCCGGCCCTCGGGTCGAGCGCGCACCAGCGGCCGTTGGCATCCGTCGCGATCGCGACGCCGAGCCCGGTCTCCTCATCGACGCGGATCATCCCGCCGTCGTCCGGGAACGAGAGCGCGGTGTTACCGAGCACGTAGCGGTCGTACTGGTCGGTGATCCACGCGGCGGAGGCGAGGGAGGGGGAGGCGAGCACCGCGAGCGCCTGCGCCAGCAGCTCGTCACCGGACGTCGGGCGGGGCAGCACGGCTGCGGTGTCGGCCTGCAGCGCGTCGAGCCGGGCGGGGCGGGCGACCGGCCGGTCGTAGACGGGGCCGTCGACCGCGACCGTGCCGGGTTCGACGTCGACGATCGTCTCGCCGTGCCAGGTGATCACGAGCCGGCCGGTGTCGGTCACCTCGCCGAGCACGCTCGTCTCGACGTCCCACCGCGCCGTCACCGCGAGGAAGCCGGCCAGCCTCTCGGGCGCGACGATCGCCATCATCCGCTCCTGGCTCTCGGACATGAGGATCTCCTCGGCCGTGAGCGTGGGGTCGCGCAGCAGCACGGCGTCGAGGTCGACGTGCATGCCGCCGTCGCCGTTCGCGGCCAGCTCGCTCGTCGCGCAGCTGATGCCGGCCGCGCCCAGGTCCTGGATCGCCTCCACCAGGTTCCCCGCGAACAGCTCGAGGCAGCACTCGATGAGCACCTTCTCCGCGAACGGGTCGCCGACCTGCACGGCGGGTCGCTTGGTGGGTCCCGCCGCGCCGAAGGTGTCGGAGGCGAGGATGGAGGCGCCGCCGATGCCGTCCCCGCCGGTGCGGGCGCCGAAGAGCACGACCTTGTTGCCGGGACCGGTCGCGTTCGCGAGGCGCAGGTCCTCGTGCCGCAGGACCCCGACGGCGAGGGCGTTGACGAGCGGGTTGCCCTGGTACACCCGGTCGAAGACGGTCTCGCCGCCGATGTTCGGCAGTCCGAGGCAGTTCCCGTAGTGCGCGATGCCCGCGACGACCCCGTGCACGACGCGGAGGGTGTCGGCCTGCTCGATGTCGCCGAACCGCAGCTGGTCCATGATCGCGACGGGTCGCGCGCCCATCGAGATGATGTCGCGGACGATGCCGCCGACACCCGTCGCGGCGCCCTGGAACGGCTCGATGTACGAGGGGTGGTTGTGGCTCTCCACCTTGAAGGTGACGGCCCACCCGCGGCCGATGTCGACCACGCCGGCGTTCTGGCCCATGCCGACCATGAGGTGCTCGCGCATCCGCGGCGTCACCTTCTCGCCGAAGCGGCGCAGGTACGGCTTGCTCGACTTGTAGGAGCAGTGCTCGCTCCACATCACCGAGTACATGGCGAGCTCGCCGGAGGTGGGGCGGCGGCCGAGGATCTCGCGGATGCGGGCGTACTCGTCGTCGGTCAGGCCGAGGGCCGCGTAGGGCTGCTCGCGGTCCGGGGTGGCGGCGGCCCGCTCGACGGAGTCGACGTGGATCGCGGGTGCCTCGCTCGTCACGTTCCCCGAGCCTACGGCCGCCGCGGTCCGCGGGCCGCCGCGGGCGTTGGCATCACTTGAAAGTTCAGTCAGTCACTGCCCGTTGTCACTACAATGACTTCAAGTTGAGTGTCGGTCGAGTGAAGTGAGAAGTGGCGATGCGAGAGATCGACGAACGAGTGAGCGAGTTCGTCCGCGTTCTTCGGGCCCGGGGACGCGACTTCTCGTCCGTCGAAGTTACGGCGGCGGTCGGCGGCGTGCCGAAGTCGTTGCCGGAGACGATAAGCGCGTTCGCGAACACGTCCGGCGGGACGATTCTGCTCGGATTGAAGGAAGGCGACGGCTTCCGGCCCGCGGACGGCTTCGACGCGAACCGAGTCGAAGCGCAGGTCGCTGATCTGCTTCGTCAGCGCGGCACGAGGGACGTCCAGGGGCCGGTTCACCCCGTTCCGCCCTCGAAGGTCGAGACCGCCGAGTTCGAAGGAGCCTTCGTCGTCGTGATCGACATCGACGAGCTCGCCCCTGAGTCGAAGCCCTGCTTCGTGAGCGCGCAGGGGATGGAACTCGGAAGCTACGAGCGGATCTTCGACGGCGACCACCGGATGGGCTCACACGCGGTCTTTCTGTTGAGCAGCAACCGTACTCAGCCGCTTCGCGACGTCGAGAGTGTTCCCGGTTCGTCCGTGGACGACTTCGACCCCGCGCTGCTTGATCGTTACATCCAAAGGGTGCGGACGACGCGACCGCGACTCAGCGACGTGGCAGGAACCGACGACGCGCTGCTCAGGCTGGTCAAGGCTGTGGGGGAGGACGGCCACGCCACGTTCGCCGGCCTGCTGGCGCTGGGGAGGTATCCGCAGCAGTTCTTTCCACAGCTGATGATCAGCCTCTCGGTCTTCCCCGGACCTACGAAAGACGCGCTCGCAGACGGGACCCGGATGCTCGACCGCGCGACGTTGGAGGGGCCCGTTCCCACGATGGTCGCTGATGCGTTGATCCGTATCGCTCGAAACCTCTCGACTCGCCGCGTCGCGTCTGGCGCCCTCTCTGCGGACCACCCGGAGATCCCTCTCGACGCGGTTCGCGAAGCACTCGTGAACGCGCTTGCGCACCGCGACTATTCGTCGTTCGCCGAATCGGAACAGGTTCGGGTCGAGCTCTATTCGAATCGTCTCGAGATCGTGAGCCCAGGCGGGATCTGGGGCGGTCGAACAGAGCGGGAACTGTTCGACGGTGGTTCGAGGTCTCGGAACGCGACGTTGACTCGTCTGCTGGAAGACGTCCCGACTGGGCGCTCCGACCAGATGGTCTCCGAGAACGCGGGAGTCGGTCTTCGGCTCATGGTCGGTTCGATGAAGCAGCGTGGTCTGCCGGTCCCGTCCTTGACTGCTCGACCGACCTTCTTCTCGGCGCTACTGAGCCGTCACGGCCTGCTGGACCCTGGCACGATCGAGTGGTTGGCGGGTATCGGGGCGAGCGCGCTCGACGAACGGTCGCGCGCAGTTCTCGCTCTGGTCAGTACCGGACGGAAGATCGACGACCAGACCGTCCGAGCTCAGCTCGACATGGACAGTTTTGACGCCCTGACCCTGATGCGGACCCTCGCGCGCGATGGCTGGCTCAGCGAGGGGCGGAACGGACGATTCCTTGCGGGGCCGCGCGCGACGGGGCAGCTGCCGCTCGAAGTTCCCAGCGTGGAGAGCCTGAGGGCCGATCCGCTGCTAGCGCTCCTCGGAGGTGGCACAGAGATGTCCATCCAGGAACTCGCTCGGGAGACGGGTATCGGACTGTCGACGTTGAGATACCGACTCAGGGGCATGGTCGAACGAGGCCAGATCGTCGCGACCGCGCCGCCCACGAGTAGGAACCGCCGGTATCGGCTCGCGTGAGGTCAGCTGGCTGACCGCGGAACCGAGCATGAGGCCCCTGATCGCCGCGGGCCGCCGCGGGCCGCCGCGGGCGTATCGTGCGGAGCGCGACCGAGGAGGCCGACGATGACGTTGAGCACCGAGCAGCGGCGGCGGACCGCGGAGGAGCTGCACGCGAACCTCGTGCTCGCCGGCGTGACGGAGTCGCACGCCAGGTCCGGCACGGGGCTCGACGAGCACGAGTGGCGGGAGGCGGTGCGCGTGTCGTCGCGGTCCCGCCCGGAGGACGTCTGGCTCGTCCGCGACCGGCTGGTCGTGCTGGTGCACGCCGCGGGCCACGAACCGGTGCCGTACACGGTCCTGACCGAGGACAGGCGCGCGGCGGCCTCCGTCTGGTTCCCCCTCCGATGACCGCCTACAACGACCGGGTGATCGCGGAGTTCCGCGCGAACAGCGGGGTCGTCTCCGGGTACGGCGGCGCGCTGGTGCTGGTGCACTCGATCGGGGCGCGGACGGGCGAG
>NZ_CAXTOQ010000065.1:0-18105 GCF_964245895.1 uncultured Amnibacterium sp. | reverse complement strand
CTCGCCACGCTGCTGCCGGAGCTGGCGCCCGAGATCCTGTCCCGCGCCTCCGAGGCCGGCAACGACCGCATCGTGCTCGGGGTGCACTACCCGCTCGACATCATGGGCGGACGGATCGACGGCGAGGCCGCGATCGCGGCCCGCTGGTCGGACCCGACGTTCCGCACGGAGGTGCTGGAGCCGGCGCGGAAGGAGCTGGTGCGGTACCTCGAGAAGTCGACCGGGCACTCGATCGCGTGGACGATCAAGCACCAGAAGGTCTACTCGGCGAACCCCTACGGCGGGAAGGCGCTGCCCGGCGGCACCGCGCAGATCGTCCAGGACCGCGCCTCGGCCGTGCGGGTCTACAGCGAGCGCCTGACCTACGGCTTCCCGCGGATCGGTACGAAGCACCTCGCGCCCTCCGTCCCGGCCGGCGCGCAGAACCTGCTCCGCACGGCCTTCCCGACCCTGACGGCGAAGCAGCGCACGAGCGTGCTCGCCCAGACCGAGCTGACCTCCGGCTTCCCGCTGGACGGCACCGGCACCTCCGCCGGCGCGTGGCAGCGGCTGGACCTGGCCGCGGCGACGAGCGCGACCGTCCGGATCGGGCGGCACGGATCGGTCGACGTCGTCTCGACGGGCGGAGCCGCGAAGGTCGTCGTGGTCAAGCGGCACCACCACCACTGAGGCCGGGAGGGCGGGATCCGGCCACCGGGTCCCGCCCTCCTCCCAGCGGAGGCCGGGTTCGCTGAGCGCATGACCTCCTCCCCCACCTGGCTCATCACGGGCTGCTCGACCGGCCTCGGCCGCGCGTTCGCGGAGGCCGTGCTCGCGCGCGGCCACAACGCCGTCGTCACCGCCCGGGACGTCGCCGCCGTGCAGGACCTCGCGGACGCTCACCCCGCCTCCGCGCTCGCGGTGGCGCTCGACGTGACCGACGACGCGCAGGTCGCGGCCGCCGTCGCCGCCGCGATCGAGCGGTTCGGCGGGGTGGACGTGCTGGTGAACAACGCGGGCTACGGCTACCGCGCGGCGGTGGAGGAGGGGGAGGACGAGGCCGTCCGCCGCCTGTTCGAGACGCACGTGTTCGGCACGGTGCGGACGATCAAGGCGGTGCTGCCCGGCATGCGGGCCCGCCGCTCGGGCACGATCGTGAACCTGTCGTCGATCGGCGCGCGACTGTCGCCGGAGGGGTCGGGCTACTACTCGGCGGTGAAGGCGGCGATCGAGGCGCTCACGCTGTCCCTGCGCAAGGAGGTGGCCCCGCTGGGCATCACCGCGATGGTGGTCGAGCCGGGCGGCTTCCGGACCGACTTCGCGGGACGCTCCCTCACCCAGGCCGCCGAGCCGATCGCCGACTACGCCGAGACGGCCGGCAGGCGTCGCAAGGAGGCGGGGACCGGGCACGGCACCCAGCCGGGCGACCCGGCCGAGGCGGCGCGGGCGCTGATCACCGCCGTCGAGTCCGAGCACCCGCCGTTCATGCTGCTGCTGGGGAACGACGCCTCCACCGGGTTCCGCGCCGCGCTCGACGCCCTGCGCACCGAGGTCGACGAGTGGGAGGCGCTCTCGAGGAGCACCGACTTCGCCTGAGTCCCCGCGCGGGCGCGCATGCCGCTGCCGCTGGCGCCCCCGCTCCCGCTGCCTGGATCGCGTCGGATGCCCGCCTTCGGTCGACGCGGGGACCATCGATCTCTGATGCGGCGAGTGACGGCATCTTCTGAAGCGACGCAGTGCTCAGAGTCGTGAAGGCGTGTCGGGTCGGGGACGGGGTCGGCTGCGTGGGTGGCGTCGGGTGTCGGCTTGCCTGCGATGGTGCGGGTCGGGTGGTCCGATCCAGTGCTTGGGCACGATGTGCAGGTCGCCGTCGTGTGACCTGATCTCGATGGGGCTGTCCTTCGCGTGCACGAGGTGGTGGTGGTAGGAGCAGAGGAGGATGCCGTTGTCGATGTCGGTGGGTCCGGTGTCCCGGTCCCACCACCTCGCGTGGTGCGCTTCGAGGTAGGGGTGCGGGGTTCGGCAGCCCGGGTACTGGCACCGGCCCCCGGCGGCGATCACGAGGGCGAGCTTCTGCGCCGGGCTGAACAGCCGGTGCGCGCTCCCGAGGTGCAGGGGCGCCCCGTCGGGGTCGATGACGAGGAGACGCGTCTCCCCGTCGCACGCGATCCGTTCCACGACCGGCATCGGGAGGCCGGCCATGATCCCCGCCGCCCATCCCTGCACTCGGCGGGCTTCGACCTCCGCCGCGGTCGCGGTGATCACGACGGTGTGCGTGGTGGTGGTCCCACCGATCCCTGCCGTCTCGGCGCGGGCGGCGAGGGCGATGGCCTCCATCAGGGTGTCGTGGTCCTGCATCGCCCGCGACCGCGGATCCTCCCGCTCCGGATCCACCCGATCCGGATCCACCCGATCCGGGTCCACCTGCCCCGGGTCGATCTCGGCTCCACCGGCTCGGGGGACGTCGTCGGGGCTCTCGCGCCACTCCGGGCCGAGGGAGTCGTCGGTGTCGTCCCCGCCGGCCTCGGTGCGGATCAGGGTCCTGCCGCGGCGTCGGGACTGGAGGAGGTCCTGCAGGGTCGCCAGATCCTCCGGTCCCAGCACGAGGGTGACGGTGGTGGTCCCGTCGCGGAGGGTCCGCCCGATCCGCAGGGCCCGCTTCCGGCGTTGGTTCCGGTGCCGCTCTTCCGGTCCATCCGGGTCCAGGGCGAGATCCCACGCCGCGACGACCTCCCGCAGCCCCTCCTCGTCCGTGGTCTTCGCGGCGTCGAGCAGGGACCGCATCGCCACCTGCAGCAGGGCGGGGTCGGCCCGGTGGTGGACGGCCTTCCACAGGTTCACGATCACCCGCGCCGCCTCGACCCCCACCTCCCCCGCGGCGAGGGCGGCGGCGAGCTCCGGGTGGCGGGACGGGCGGGTGCCCAGCAGATCCGGGACGGGAGCGAGCGCGGCACCGATCCCGACCCGCCGCTTCGCCTCCTGGGCGCTGACCCTCGTGACGAGCTGGACGAGCTGGATGCCGTCGCGGGCGCCGTTGCGGTGGGCGAGTCCGTCGGAGTCGAGGATCCTCCTCGACCGGTGCTCGACCTGCGCCGCGGCCTGGATGCGGAGGCTGTCGACCACCGTCCCGATCGCCTCCACCAACGCGAGATCGGTGAGCAGCTCGTCGTCGGAGGCGGTGCAGAACCGGTCGACGACTGCGAGCGCAGCAACGCGCAACGCGAGCAGATCGGTGGCTTCCGGCATGCCCGTACTCCACCATGGGGCACCGACAGCGGGTCACGAAAACAGGGGCCTCATGAGGGCTGTTCCGTCTCCTCCACAGCGCGTCACTCCGGCCGCAGCGAACACCCCGAGGGGTCGTGAGGCTCCCTCGGCCACACTCCGACCAGCGAGGCATCGGTGCAGCCGCGCGGAGCGGATGGGCGCCGAGCTCAGCGACTCGCCGCGCGCTCCGTCCCCACCGCGAGCGGCCCCCTCCGGCCGACGAGCCACACGGTGAAGGCGAACCCGCTGAGCACGGCGCCGGCGATGCAGATCACGCTCCAGCCGCCCGCCTCCCACAGCACCGCGGCGAGCGCGGAGCCGACCGCTCCCCAGACGAAGTTGTTGGTGACGAAGGCCGTGTTGATGCGGCTGCGAGCGGCCGGGTCGATCTGGAACATCCGCGACTGCACCAGGATGTTGTGCCCCTGGATCGCGACGTCGAGCAGCACGATCGCGACGACCACCACTGCCACCGAGGCGCCGCCGAGCCCCGCGACGACGAACGACACCAGCACGAGCAGCCAGGCCGCGCCGATCGCCGGCAGCCCCAGCCCGCGGTCGGCCAGCCGGCCCGCCCGCTGCGCCGCGATCGCGCCGGCGAGCCCGATCAGGCCGAACAGCCCGATGGCGGTCACCGAGAACGAGAAGGGCGGCGCGCTCAGCAGGAAGGTCAGCGCAGTCCAGAACATCGTGAAGACGCCGAACGACGTGCCGCCGAGCACGAGGCTCCAGCGGACCGCGGCCTCACGACGCACGATGCCGAACACGGAGGCGATGAGCGCGGGGTACCGCAGGCGGGTCCGCGGCGGGAGGTCGGGGATCGCGCGCCGCAGCAGCATCGCGAGCACGATCGCGAGCAGCGCCGCGACGACGTAGATCGCGCGCCAGCCCGCGGCCCCCGCGATGAGCCCGCTGACGGTCCGCGACACGAGGATGCCGGTGAGGATGCCCGACACGACGGTGCCGACCACCCGCCCCCGGGTCGCGTCGTCCGCCAGGTCACCCGCGAGCGGCGCCAGGATCTGGCCGGCCACGGTGGTCAGGCCGACGAGCGCGAGCGTCGCGAGCAGCACCGCGAAGGTGGGCGCGAGCGCGCTCGCGAGCAGGGCGGCTGCGGCGCAGAGCATCGCGACCGGCACGAGCAGGCGCCGGTTCAGCACGTCGCCGAGCGGCACCAGCAGCAGCACGCCGGTCGCGTAGCCGAGCTGGGTCGAGGTGACCAGCGCACCCGCCGCCGCCGTGTTGGTGCGCAGGTCCCGCGCGATGAAGTCGAGCAGCGGCTGCGCCCAGTACAGGTTGCCGACCGCGGCGCCGCCGGCGATCGCGAACAGCAGGGTGAGCCTCCGGGTCATGCGGCGCAACCCTGCCAGGTCCGCCCGCCCGCCTCCGAGCGCGAGACTGGAGGGACCGACCGGAGGAGACGCCCATGCGGCACACCCCGCACTACCTGATGACGGACCCGGCCGAGGTCGCGCGGCTCGTGCGCGGCAACCCGTGGGCCACCTACGTCTCGGCCACGGCGGGCGGGCTGGTCGCCTCCCACTACCCGACGCTGCTCGACGAGGGCGCGCAGGACCTGACGATCCTCAGCCACTTCGGGCGGCCGGACGAGCAGCTGCACGAGCTGGGGCAGCACGAGCTGCTCGTCGTCGTCCAGGGCCCGCACGACTACGTGTCGTCCAGCTGGTACGACCGGGGCGATGACATCCCGACCTGGAACCACGTGACCGCCCACCTCTACGGCGTGCCGGAGATCCTGTCGGAGGAGGAGAACTTCGCCGTCCTCTCGCGGCTGACCGACCACTTCGAGGGCGGGTTCGCTCAGGGCCGGTCGCTCTCGCTCGACGAGGAGAAGTCGCGGCGGGTCGCGAAGGGCACCGTCGGGCTGCGGATGCGGGTCACCCGCTTCGACGCCCGGGCGAAGCTGAGCCAGAACAAGTCGGCCGAGGTCGCCGACCGCATCATCGGGCAGCTCGACGCCCGGAACCCCGATCTCGCGCAGGAGATGCGCCGGGTCCGCACCGCCGACTGACCGCATCCCCGATGTCGCGGATCCGGATGGATCGCGCGACACCCCGCGCCCCGCGCCTCCGCGCCCGGCGTGTCGTGCCGTGCATCCGGATCCGCGCAAGGAATCCGGATCCGCGGAGGGGAGGTGCCTACCCTGAGGGTCTCGCGAAGGAGGTCGGCCGTGGTCCCGGTCCGTTTGCTCGGTCTCGCCGTCGACGCCGGCATGCAGCCGGTCGTCCTGCTCACCCCGCTCGACGCCGGCGACGCGGGCGACGCCCCGCGCACGCTGGTGCCGATCTGGGTCGGTTCGCAGGAGGCGGCCTCGATCTCCGTCGCGGTCAGCGGCGAGCAGCCCGCGAGGCCCCTCTCCCACGACCTCATGCAGCGCCTCCTCGTCGCCGTGGAGGCGTCGGTGGACCGCGTCGACGTCACGCGGATCGAGCACGGCACCTTCTACGCGGAGCTCAGCCTCACCACGAAGGACGGCCGCGTGCGCATCGACTGCCGGCCCTCCGACGGCATCGCGCTGGCGGCCAGGGTCGGGGCGCCGCTGTTCGTCGCGGAGGCGGTGATCGCCAAAACCGGGGTGCTCGAGGGCGACGACGCGGATGACGGCGCGGACCCGGAGGAGAAGGTGGAGGAGTTCCGCCGGTTCCTCGACGACGTCGACCCGGAGGACTTCCAGGGGTGAGCTCCGGGCCTTCTCCGATGGACCCTGCGCGAGGATGCTGCCTCCCGCGAGGAGCGTGCACGTGACCGGAACCCGTGGCCGCCTCTGGCGGCACCTCGCGGTGACCCGCCTGCACCGCAGCGGTCGCGCGCCGCAGCGGGTGCTGCTGGTCGGCGACGGCGCCGTCGTCGCCGAGCCGACGGAGCCGGGCGGCGCGCGGCTGGCGGACCTCGTCGCGGACGCCGTCGCCGCCAGGACCGGTCGTGGGCTCGACCTCGACGTCGTCTTCGACCTGGCGCCCGCGCTGCAGGCGGTCGGCGCCGCGACGCGGGCGTGGCGCCTGTGGCGCTACGAGGCCGTCGTCGTCGTGCTCGAGGAGCCGCAGCTGCAGGAGCCGGGCCGCGGGCGGCCCGGCCGGATCCCCCGCCTCGCCCACCGGGTGATCCCGGAGCTGGCGGAGGCGAGCGGCGTGCTGCTCGTCCGCCTGCGGCAGCCGACCGGACCCGATGGCCCGTTCCCGCGGATCGGCGACGGGTCGTCGACCGTGGCGTCGATGGCGATCGTGCTCGGCCAGGGCTGCGACGAGTCCGTGCGGCGGGATCACGTCGGCGGGATCGCGGACCGCGTCGCGCGGATGCTCGGGCGCGCGGACGCCCGTGCCGGCCGCGGCGACGGCGAGACGGCGCCCGAGCGACGCGCGCTGCCGGAGCCGGAGCGGGACCGGCAGCGGGCCGTCGACCGCACGCACGAGGCGCTCGGCGGCATCACCCCGGATCTCGAGCGGGTCGTGCTGCTCGCCAGGAACACCTTCGAGGTGCCGTTCGTGCAGGTGAACCTGCTCGACCACGGCAGGATCCGGACGCTCGCGTTCGTGGGTGCGCCGGGCGACAGCGCCGAGCAGCCCCTCTGCACGATCACCGTCGGCGGTACGGGCCCGACGATCATCGCCGACACCTGGGACGACCACCGGCTCGATGCGAACCCCCACGTGCACGACGCGCTCTACCCGGTCCGCTTCTACGCGGCGCACCCGATCGAGTCGCTCGACGGCTACCGGATCGGCACGCTGTGCGTGTTCGACTTCGTGCCGCACGAGCGCGACGAGATCGACGAGACGGTGCTCCGGGATCTCGCCCTGCTCGCCGAGGCGGAGATCAGCGCGCTGCAGGCGGATTGACCGACCGGATCAGCGGGCTGCGACGTCGAAGACGACGAGCCGCCTCGAGCTCGCCTGCAGGAGGCCGCCGACCACCCGGTGGTCCGGGTGGGGAAGGTAGTCCGCGAGCGCCTGCTCGCTCGCGAACCGGATGACGAGCGCCCAGTCGAACCCGTCCTCGAGCCCCTCGCCGCTGATGCTGCCGCCCCGCTCCACGGTGAGGACGCCGGGCAGCGCCACCAGGTTCGCGTCGACGACCGCCTCCGCCTGCCGCGCGACGTCGGGCGGCGCCTCCGCCGCCCACTCGACGAGGACCACGTGCACGATCTCGGCCATCCGCGCATCCTCCCGTCCGCGGCTCGACGCGCACCGTGCGCCGGCGGAGACGCGCGGCACGGAATGTCACGGGACGACACCGCGTTTGCACGAGCGGCCGGCGCCGACGACGCTGGTGGACGCGGGACCGCTCGGGCGGCGCTCCCGGGGAGGAGCGGACATGGGTCACGACAGCGCCGATGCGACCGCGCCGGACTCCCCGCGGATCGAGCCGTCGCACCCCTCCCTGGGTCCGATCGGCGGGCTGACTGCGGAGGAGTTCAAGCTCGCCTTCCGCAACCACGCGGCCGGCGTCGCCGTGATCACCGCCGACGCGGGCGACGGTCCCGTCGGCCTGACCGCCACGTCGGTCTTCTCCGTCAGCGCCGAGCCGCCGCTGCTCATCTTCTCGCTCTCCAGCAGCTCGTCGTCCGCGCCGACCATCCGGGCGGCCGACACGGTGATCGTGCACCTGCTCGGCGCCGACCAGATCGCGCTCGCCCGGCTGTGCGCGACGAGCGGCATCGACCGGTTCGCCGACCGGACGATCTGGGACCGGCTCATCACCGGCGAGCCCTACTTCCCCTCCGCGCACGCCTGGATCCGCGGCCGGGTCGTGAACCGGATGGAGGCGGGCGCCTCCACCGTCGTCGCCGTGCACGCGCTGCAGGCGAAGCTGCCCGTGGACGCCGGGGACGCTCCTCCGCTCGTCTACCACAACCGCGCCTACCACTCCCTCGGCGACCACTCGCGGCTGCAGTAGCGGGCCGGGGTCGCTCCCTCTTTCGCCGTTCCGCAGTTCTGGGCCGACACGCCGTCGTCGGCTGCTCGTGCGCGGCGCGTCGGACAGGAACTGCGGATCCGCGACGTCACCGCTCCGGTGAGGACCGCACCAGCCCGTGTTCGGCCGCAGCACCGACGAGCCGGATCGCTTCCAGGTCGTGCCGGTGCAGCCGGATCGTGTGCACGGCTCGCGTCAGCCGGCCCAGCAGGCCGAAGGCGGAGCCGAGCGGCCGCGCGGAGATGCCGACGACGATCGACCGATCGACGGCGGTCCGGTATCGCTGGGCGAGATGCAGCGTGAGATCGAGGTCGTCGTGCACGCCGCGGTCCCAGCGGTGCGCCTCCCCGCGGATCGTCCGCCAGGCGTCGCGGCGCATCCCGAGGTTCGATCCGAACAGCGGCTCGCGCCCGATCACGGCTCCGACGATGCGGAAGTAGATGCCCAGGTACGCGGCGGAGGCGAGGCGGTCGACGAGCGGAGGCAGGCCGGTGAAGCGGGCGGAGCCGGTCACGGCGGCGAGGCCCTGGTCGGCGTCGAGCGCCGCGACCATGCGCTCGATCCAGTCGGGCGAGGGCAGGCTGTCCGCGTCGAGCCGCAGGATCAGGTCGCCCACCGCCGCGTCGTAGCCGTGCGAGGCCGCCGCGGCGATGCCCGCCTCCGGCTCGTCGACCACCATGGCGCCCGCGCGACGTGCCCGCGCGGCGCCGTCGTCCCGCGAGCCGTTGTCGACGACGACGATCTCGAGCGGGGTCACGGTCTGCACGGCGAGCGCCGCGAGGCAGCGCTCGAGCGCCTCCGCGTCGTTCCGCACGGGGATCACCACGGAGACCGGCGGCACGGCCGGCGAGTCGTCGTCCATCGGCGCTCCTCCCCCTGGTCCGGTGCACGCAGCACGAACGGCGATCCCATCACCGATGCGCTCACAGCGCGGAGGGCTGGTGCGGTCGAGCAGCGCCCGGTATGCACGGCGTCACCGGGCGAGGTCGTCCTCGACGAACGCGCATCTCGAGAGCGGCGGGATCGAAGAGACCGCCGCGAGGGCCGTGAGGAGCAGGAGCAGCAGCGGCACGGTCCAGCCACGACTGACGTCGTGCAGGACCCCGACGGCCAGCGGGCCGATCGCGCCGAGTCCGTAGGCGACGCCCTGTGCGAACCCGCTCAGCGCGACGGTCCCCCGGGCCGTCCGGGTCCGCGCGTCGATGAGCACCAGGCACACCGGGAAGAGGATCGATCCCATCCCGATGAGGAGCACCCAGAGCAGCGTCGGCGACCTGGGCGCGAGCAGCAGCCCGGCGTAGCCGAGCACGAAGCTCGCGGTGCCGGCGGCGATCACCCATCCCACGTCGCGGAACCGCGCGACGAGGAGCGGTGCCAGCAGCGCGCAGGGCACGCTGACGATGCCGGTGACGGCGAGCAGCGCACCGCCCTCGGCGGCCGTCGAGCCGGCGACGTCGCGCAGGATCTGCGGCAGCCAGGCGAAGTTCGCGTACGTGCAGATCGTGCTGGTGGAGAAGAGGAGCGTGATCGACGATGCGGTCCGCGATCGCCACAGCCGCGTCAGGAGGGTCGCCGGCGGAGCCGTGAGCACGGCCGCCTTCGCGGCCGCCCGTCGACGATCCCGCACGATCATCACGATCCAGGGAGCGAGGGCGACGATCGAGGTCGCGGCCCAGAGCCCGAGAGAGAACCGCCAGCCGGCGAGCCCGGCGATGGGCGCGGCGACGGCTGCCGGCAGCGCGGTGCTCACGCCGACGATGCAGGTGTAGACGGCGATGAGCAGAGCGACCCGGTCGGGGAAGTACCGGCGGACGATGGGCGGCAGCAGCACGTTGCCGATGCCCGTGCCGGCGAACGCCACGACGCTGCCGGCGAGCAGCACCCCGAACCCCGGAGCGGCCGCGCGGATCAGGTGCCCCGCGGTCATCAGCACCAGCGCGACCACGATGCCGCCGTCGAGCCCGACGCCGCGCGCGACGCGTGGCGCGATCAGGCCGGAGATCGCGAACAGGACGGGAGGCAGGGTTCCCAGCAGTCCGATGCCGATGCTCGACATCGGGACGTCGACCCGGATCACGTCGAGGATCGGGGAGATCGCCGCGACGGCCTGCCGCAACGTGAACGACAGCAGCACGATCCCGAGCAGCGCCGCGGTGCGTCCGGCCCAGATCGGCAGACGACGCTCGTCCGGCGGACGGCGGATCAGGCCGCTCCTTCCGTCACGGCCGGCTCGCGCCGACGCGCAGCTGCGTCATGAGATCGAGCGTGTCGGCGTTGAGCCAGTACTCGGCGACACGGTCCTCCGCGATCCGCAGGATGTCCGTGCCGTGGAACGAGACGGCGGTGCCGACCGGCGCCGCGGCTCCGGGGACCCCGCCGCCGTAGTGGCCGGCCGCGACCCAGCGGACGACGACGTGGTCCCCGTCGACGATGGGGCCGACCTCGACGGAGAAGACCAGGTCGGCCATCAGCGACCGCATCTGCGCGACGAGATCCTGCATCCCGGACACGCCGCCGGCAGCGCTGCCGTCGCCGCCGTCGAACATCGCCGCGTGCACGCGGTTGTCCACATCGATGATGGTCTCGGCGATCGCGTCCTCGCCGTTCCACATCGCGACCCACTTCGTCACCAGCTCGTTCGCTGCATCCCGGTTCATCGTCTGCTCTCCTCCGTCGTACGGGGGCCGCGCGGTCGCGGCTCCTCGGGGTCGTCTCGGCAGCCGTCGCCGACGGCCCGCATCGCGATCCGCGCGGTCAGATCGACACCGACGCGGGCCGGCGCGGACCCGCTGAGCGCTCCGGCGCCCTGGAGTCCGCGAGGTAGTGGGCGAGCAGGCTCAGCGCTTCGGCGTCCTCGGAGCCGGCCGCCGCGGTGTGGGTGACGAGGACCTGCTCGGGCGTGGCCACGGAGCGCAGCGTCTGCTGCAGCAGCGTGAGCCGGCCGAGCAGGGGGTGCCGGAGCGCGTAGCTCGCGGCGGCGCACGGCCGGATCCGGTTGTCGGACCACATGGCGGCGAAGTCCGGGCTCTCGATGATCAGGGAGCCGATGAGCGTGGCGAGGAGCCGGTCGTGCGGGTGGGCGCCGGCGACGATGCGCAGGTTGCCGACGACCGCCTCCGCCTTGGCGCGCCACATGCGGTAGAGGTCGCGCGTGTGCGCGTCGAGGAACACGAGCTCGGCCATGTTCGGTCGCGCCGCGACGTCGTCGGGGGCGGTGAAGGCGAGGTGACCGGCGAGCAGGGCGTGCCCGGCCGGGTTCCACGCGAGCACGTCGGTCCGACTGCCCATGATCATCGCCGGCACGTCGCCGAGCGCGTGGAGCAACTGCACGAGAGCCGGGTCGGGCGTCTCGGGCGTGGTCGGCTCCGGATCCGACCGGAAGTGATCGGCGGCGGCGAGGGTGACGAGGTGCGCCCGCTCCGATGCCGTGAGGCGCAGGGCCGACGCGATCGCTTCCAGCACCTGGGCGGACGCGTTCCGGCTCTGCCCCTGCTCGAGGCGCGTGTAGTAGGACGGGCTGACCCCCGCGAGCAGGGCGAGCTCCTCGCGCCGGAGCCCGGACACGCGGCGGCGGCTGCCGTGCGGGGGCAGGCCGACGTCCTCGGGCTGCAGTCGCGCGCGGCTGGCCCGGAGGAAGCTGCCGAGCCGCGTCGGAGTCGAGGGAGCGCTCACCCGACGAGTCTGCAGTCCGCTGCGCCGGCGGTGCCAGCCCCTGGTGGGGTCAGGCTCGGCCGGTGCGACGTCGCCCATCCCGGCCGTGGGTAGGAATCCCCGGGGCTGGGCCGGGCCCGCGCTCCCGGCGAGGGTGAGGACCGCTCGGCCGTCGTCCGCGCCGAGCCCGGCACCACCGCCACCATCACGAGAGAGCACGCATGCACCCCACCGGAACGACCACGACCACGCCGACCCTGACCTTCGGTGACGTCACCGTGACCCGAGCCGTCGAGAGCGTCGGCAGCATCGGCATGACGCCCGACCAGTTCTTCCCCGGCACCGATCCCGCCGCGTGGGAGGGGCAGGAGGGGTGGCTGCGGCCGCACTTCCTCGAGAGCGACGGCGGGTCGGTCATGGCCAGCACCGCGCGCACCGCGTTCCAGACCTGGATCATCAGGAGCGGCGGGAGGACGATCCTGATCGACACCGCGATCGGCGACGGCAAGGACCGCGCCGACGTCCCCGCGTGGCACCACCTGTCGACCGGGTTCCTCGACCGGCTCGCCGAGGCCGGCGTCGCACCCGCGGAGGTCGACGTCGTCGTGAACACGCACCTCCACGCCGACCACGTCGGCTGGAACACCCGATCCGTCGACGGCCGCTGGGTGCCCACCTTCCCGAACGCCCGGTACCTGATCGACCAGGCGGAGCTGCAGTTCTGGGACCCGGCGGCGGCCAACCCGTCGAAGGGCCCCGACGCGAAGCAGGTCTGGGCCGACAGCGTTCAGCCGCTGCTCGACGCCGGGGTCGTGACCGCCTGGACCGGCGCGTACCGGATCGACGACGCCGTGACCGTGGAGGCCGCCCCGGGCCACACGCCCGGCGCCTCGGTCGTCCGCGTGCGCTCCGGGGACGCCGAAGCGCTCTTCGTCGGCGACACGCTGCACAGCCCTGCCCAGGTCGCCGACGCGCGCACCTCCAGCTGCTTCGACGAGGACACCGACGTGGCCGGCAGGACCCGTCTCCGCATCTTCGCCGAGGCGGCCGAGCGCGGCATCCCGCTGTTCCCCGCCCACTTCGGCGGCCACGCCGGCTTCACCGTCCGAGCAGACGGGAGGGGCTTCACGATCGCCGACTGGCAGCCGCTCGACGCGATCTGACGGGGGCTGCACGGCCCTCCGCACGCGGCTCCGGCGGGGTCGCTCAGCGTGCGGAGGCGACCCGCGCGAGGCGGGACCGCACCGGCAGCGGGCCCGCCGCCTCCTGCGGCACCGCGTCGAGCGCGAAGTCCGCGATCACCCCGGGCGCGAACACCCCGCACCAGGACGAGCCGCCGTACTGGAACCAGCCGAGCTCATCGCCCTTCGCGACGTGCGCGCCGGGCGCGATGCCCGGCGCGACGATGCAGGAGGAGACGTCGGACATGCCCACGAACACGAGCGCGAGCGTGCCGATGGACGCGGCGTCCGCCTCCAGCACGACGACCGCGCGGGTGGCGACGTGCGTCAGGTACCCCTGCGAGACCGTCGGCTCCGCGGCCGCGTCGCCCTGCGAGTCGGCCTCGGAGTAGTACGTGCCGGGCACGACGGTCGCGCGCAGGATCCGGCCGGCGACCGGGCTGTGCCATCGGTGGTAGTCGGTGGGGCTCAGGAACGCCTGGAACACGGTGCCGCCGACGAGGGCGTCGACCGACTCGTCGCCCGCGAGCATTTCGACCAGCGAGTACGGCTCGCGCTTGATCCAGAAGTCGTCCGACCGCTGCACGCCGTTCGCGATCCGGTACGGCGTCGCCTCGCAGGCCGCGACGACGACCGTGTCGTCGTCGGGCTCCGCGACCGGCCGCGCCTGCTCCGCCAGCCGCCGCGTGAAGAAGTCGTTCCAGGAGGTGAACCCCCAGTGCGGCGCGTCCGGATCGTGCTGGAACCGCTCGATGCCGATCGCCTCCCGCGCCGCCTGCCCCATCCAGCCGCTCGGGGAGGCGTTCAGCACCGACAGCGAGTCGGGCCCCTCGAGGTACTCGGCCCAGGCGTTCAGGACGTCGCGCAGGGCCGCGTTCACGCGCGGGTCGCGGTAGAAGGCGAAGCCGGCGGGCGTGCCCATGGTCCAGTCGAGGACCGCGCCCAGCGGCGTCGCGACCATCGCCTCGCCGTACTCGGGCGCGGTCGTGAGGACCTCGTCCATCAGCACGAGCAGCTGATCGAGGCTCTCGACGGGTTGCTCGCTGTAGCCCTTCGCCTGCGGCTCCTCCTCGATCATCCGGTGCGCGTGCATCCGCAGGATCGGGTCGCCCTCGACGAGGTCGCCGAAGGCGCGCACGGCGGGATGCAGCGGGCCGCCCTCCCCCGCCCGCTCGCGATGCCCGCGCAGCCAGGCCTCCAGGTCGTCCTGCCTGCTGGTCAGCCAGCCGCCCCGGCGCCGCGGGTCCCTGTCCTGGTCGTTCGTCACCCGGGGACGGTAGACGCGGAGGCGGCAGGCGTCCTGGGCGGCGGCCGCACGTCCGCCTCCCGCCGCAGCGAGGCGCGGCTGGCGCACCGGCTGCTGCTGATCGCCGGCGACCGTGTCGACGTCTCCGGTGCCTCGTCCGTGGTGGTCGGCCGGCTCGCCCTGCACGTCGTCCGCGGCGTGCTCCGCCGGTAGCCGCCTCAGCGGATCGACTGCCGCCCGCGCCGCCGGAGCCGAGTCCGTCAGCAGGAAGAATCCGCTTCAGCAGGAAGAATCCGCGGTGCTCTTCCTGCTGATCGTCCTGCTTCCTGCTGTCGTGCTCGGTTCTTCCTGCTGTCGTGCTCCGGCGACGCGCGACGGAGTCGACGAAGGGGATCCGGCTCGCCGGATCCCCTTCGTCGTGCGCGTCCTGGGGCTACTGGCCGCGGGCCGCTCCGGACACGTCCTCCTTGGCGCCGGCGGCCTGGTCCTTGACATCGGAAGCCGCGGCCTGGCCCTCCTGCTTGACGGTGCTCGCCGCGTCCGTCGCGGTCTCCTTCAGGTGCTGGGCGGCGTCCTGCGCCGGCTCCTTCAGGCTCTGCGCGGTGTCCTTCGCCGCGTCCTTGGCGGCGTCGACGAGCGGCGCGGCCTTCTCCTTGGCGGTCGAGGCGAGCCGCCGCTCGGCGGGCGCTGCCGGGATCAGGGAGGAGAGCAGCATGCCGGCGCCGAAGGCGACCAGGCCGACGACGAGCGCGTTGCCCTTCGCCGCCTCAGCCGCGGAGCCCGCAGCGGCACCGGGGTGCGGGTGCGGCAGCGCGTCGGTCACGGAGTCCTTCGCGCCCATCAGGGTGTCGCGCACGCCCCGCACCCTGCCCTTGACCTTCTCGGTCTGGCGGTGGGCGATGCTCGACGGGTTGACCTTCTCGGCCAGGGCGTCGACGTCGCTGCCGAGCGTGCTGCGCGTCGCTTCGATGTCGCGGCGGATGGTGTCGGGGTCGCTCACTGGGTGCCTCCGGGCTTCAGGGTGTCGGGGATCTTCTTGAGGGAGTCGACGGTCCGGGGGGCGCCCTGGATCGTCTTCAGCTGGGCGCGGCCGCGGGCGAACAGGATCGCCGCGACGATCGCGTAGACGACCGTGACGATCAGACCGGACCAGGCGTTGCCGATCAGGTAGCCGAGGGCCCACCAGATCGTGATGGACAGGAACAGCAGCGCGAACAGCCCGGCGACGCCGGCTCCGCCGAACATCCCGGCGCCCTTGCCCGCCTTCTTCGCGGACTCGGTCAGCTCCGCCTTCGCGAGGTCGATCTCCTGACGGAAGAGCGTCGAGAGGTCGCGGGTGACGCCGCCGAGCAGCTCGCCGACGCCGGTGGTCGCCGCGCGCTCCTCCGCTCCCGGGGTGCTCATCGAACGCCGCCCAGCGCGGTCGAGCCGGGCACGGCCGGGTCGTAGGACGAGGCCGGGTCGTAGGAGGCGGCGGGGGCGTCGTAGCCGGGGATGCCGGCGTCGTAGGTCGACGTCGAGGACGTGGCGGCCGTGTCGGCGGCGGTCGGCTCGGCGTCGTCCTTCGCCTCGGCGACGAGCGCCTTCGTCAGCCGGCCGGCGAGCAGCCCCGCACCGGCCGCGAGGCCGATGAAGACCCACGGGCGGTTGGCGGCGAATCGCTTGACCTCGGCCAGCACCTCGCCCGGCTCGCGGTCCTCGAGCCACTGCGCGACGCCCTTCGCCCGGTCGCCGACGTTCTCGAGCAGCTCGGCCGCGAGGCCCTGCTGGTCGCCGCGCATGCCGGCGAGGTCGTCGGCGAAGGTGTGCAGCGTGCCCGCCGCCTTCTGCTGCTGGGTGCCGGCCTGCTCGGACAGCTGCTCGGTGGCCTGGCCGTACAGGTCCCGGGCCTGCCCCAGGGCGTCCTTCGCGACCTTGCCGGCCTGCTCCTTGCCGGTGGCGGCCACGGAGCCGGCGGCGTCCTTCGCGCCGGAGGCGACGCCGGCCGCCGCGTCCTTCGCGGTGCCGGCGGTCTGCTTCGCGCGCTCCTTCGCCTGGTCCTTCGCGGACGGGTCGTCGTGGGCGCCGTCGTCGATGCCGCCGGGGACCCGCAGCTCCTCGTACGGGGGAGCGGCGATGGTCTCGTCGTACAGCGGGGTGGTCCCCGGGGTGCCGTCCTCGGGCGGTGTGATGCTCATGGTGGGAGCGGACCACGATTCCGCTGGGAGGCATCAGGGGCTGGACAGGACGCCCGCTGTGTGCGTACCGCGCGGGCACGTGGCACGCGGCGCCGATCCCCACCCCGACTTCGCTCACGCTGCCGCAGGACCGCGGTCCGGCGGCAGCGTGAGCAGGAGGAGGAGGTCAGGCGGTGACGGTGAAGGTCGCGCCGAGGGAGGCGGTCGAGTCGCCGCCGACCCACACGTCGAAGGTCGCGGGATCGAGCACGAAGTCGCGCGCGGCGGCGTTCCAGTAGCGGCGCCCGGCCGGGCCGACGCGGAACGTCACGCGCCGCTCCTCCCCCGCCGGGATCGGCAGCCGCTCGAAGCCCTTCAGCTCGCGGACGGGTCGCGCGGCCGTGCCGGACCGCTGGTGCAGGTACAGCTGCACCACCTCGTCGCCGTCCTTGGTGCCCTCGTTGCGCACCGTGACCGACACCTCGACCGTGCCGTCCCGCCCGACGGTCTCGGCGTCGATGGCCAGGTCCGAGTAGGCGAACCGCCCGTAGCCCAGGCCGTGACCGAACGGGAACAGCGGGGTGCTCGGCTCGTCCCAGTATCGGCGGCCGATGTTCTCGGGCTCGTGGGAGGCGAGGTGCGAGTAGACGACCGGCACCTGCCCGACGGACCGCGGCCAGGTGAACGGCAGCCTGCCGCCGGGCGCGGCGTCGCCGAGCAGCAGGTCCGCGACGGCCGCGCCGCCCTGCGACCCCGGGTACCAGACGTCGAGGATCGCCGGGACGTGCTCGGCCGCCCAGGTGAGGTCGAGCGGTCGCCCGTTCATCACGACCGCGACGGTCGGGGTCCCGGTGGCGACCACCGCCTGCAGCAGCTCGAGCTGGCGGCCGGGCAGGTCGAGCGAGGACCGGGAGGCCGCCTCGCCGATCATGTTCTGCCACTCGCCGACCACCACGACGGCCACGTCGGCGTCCTGCGCCGCCTGCACTGCCTGTGCGAACTCGGCGTCGGGGTCGAACCCCTCCGGGTCGGCCGGCGCGTTGCCGCCGAACATGTCGAACATCGACGGGTAGGTCCGCTGCCCGACCTCGACGCCCCGGGCGGCGGTGACGGTCACTCCCGCACCGACGCGGTCGCGGATGCCCTGCAGCACGGTGACGGTCTCGTCGAGGTCGAAGTCGAAGACCCACGGGCCGAGGGTGTCCCGCTGCGAGTCCGCGAGCGGCCCCAGCACCGCGATCGACCCGAGCGCGGTCGCGTCGAGCGGCAGCAGGTCGCCCTCGTTGCGGAGGAGGACGGCGGCACGGCGGGCGGCGTCGCGCGCGACCTCGCGGTGCGCCGGGTCGGCGAGCACGGCCCGCGCGCGCTCCTCGTCGACGTACGGGTCGTCGAGCAGCCCGAGCCGCACCTTCACCTCGAGGACGCGCCGCACGGCGGCGTCGAGCGCCTCCGCACGCACCGCTCCCGACGCCAGCGCGGCGGGCAGCCGGTCGAACGCCGGGTCGAAGATCGCCATCTCCATGTCGAGCCCGGCGTCGAGGGCCCGCGCCGCGGCGACCTCGAGGTCCGGCGCGAACCCGTGCGTCGTCAGGTTCCTGGCCGCGTTCGCGTCGCTGACCACGAAGCCCTCGAACCCGAGCGCGTCGCGCAGCACGTCGGTGAGCAGCCACCGGTTCCCCGTCGCCGGGATGCC
>NZ_CAXTOQ010000064.1:0-18279 GCF_964245895.1 uncultured Amnibacterium sp. | reverse complement strand
CACCGGCCAACCGCCAGCGCCCCTGCACGCGGCAGCGGCGGAGGCGGGCGTCCGGTTCCTCGGCGCTGACCGCCCCGGCTACGGCGGGACGACCCGGGATCCCGCGGCCGGGATCGCGGACATCGTGCCGGACGTGCTCGCCGTCGCCGACGCGCTCGGCGTCGCGAGGTTCGCGGTGCTCGGGCACTCCGGCGGCGGTCCGCGGGCGCTCGCGTGCGCGGCGCTCGCCGCCGACCGGGTGCTGGCGGCCGTCGCCGTCGCCTCCCCCGCGCCCCCCGACGCGGACGGGCTGGACCGGTACCGCGGCATGGCGACCGGCATCGTGCGCGAGCAGCACGCGGTCGGCGCGGGCCGCGCGGCGCTCGAGGCGCTGCTGGCCGAGGACGACTTCGACGAGACGTCGTTCACCCCCGGCGACCGGGCCGCGCTCGACGGCGAGTGGAGCTGGTTCGGGGCGGTGGTGCAGGCGGCGACGGCGGACGGGCCGCAGCCGATGGCCGACGACCTGCTCGCCGCCGGGCGACCGTGGGGCTTCGATCCGGCGGCGATCCGCCTCCCCGTGCGGATCGTCCACGGCGCCGACGACCGCATGGTGCCGGTGCAGCACGGCCGCTGGCTCGCCGGCCGGGTGCCCGGCGCGGAGGTGGAGATCGTGCCCGGCGCGGGGCACGTCGAGGTGCTGGTGCGCGCCGCGCCGCTCGTCCCCGCGCTGCGCCGCCTCGCGGGGCCGACCCGTTCCTGAGTGTCGGCTCGGAGCGGACCGACGATCAGCCGGTCCGCCGCCCGCCTCGCGTCGCTGACGGCGGCCGCCGCCTAGACCGGACCCATGAGCTCCACGACGACCGACGACCACCAGCTCGAGGCCCACCGGCTCGGCGACGCGCCCGTGCACACGCCGGACGGCCGGGACACGACGGCGCACCTCGGGCGCGCCAGCGTGATCGGCGACGCGGCCTTCCAGCCGGGCGAGTTCGACCTGCCGCCCGCAGAGCCAGTCGTCCTGGTCGGCGACGTGCCGTGGGAGCTGCGCGACCCCGAGGCCTGAGCGGTGGACGACCCGGGTGGCGGCCGGTCGCCGACCGTCCCGCGGCGACACGTCGTCACGGGCGATGCGGCTGTCCTGGCCGGCTCCACCCGGGTCGTGAGGCCATGGCTACTCCCGCTCGCGCGGCCGACGCGGCAGACACGCCGCTTCAGCCGCGGACTCGAGCGGGTCCCGTCCGCTCCGCGGAAGCGGAGTCAGCCGCGGACTCGACGGAGGCGCAGGGGCTTGCGGCGCCCCCTGAGCGTCGCCGTGTCCATCCGGATGCGCTCGTCGAGCCGGCGCAGCGAGCGCGTCGACCCCGCGAGCGCGGGCTCGCGGGCGAGCGTCCGGACGAGACCGGCGCACGTCTCGAGCCGGTCGCGCGCCTCGTCGGCCGCCCCGGGCAGGTAGAGCGGATCGGTCAGGTAGCGCTGCAGCACGGCCGGCAGCAGCGGCAGCGGCAGCACCCGGGCGACGGCCGCGACCGGCTCGAACTCGCGCTCGGCGACGACGAGCAGCCGTTCCTCCGTGCCGAGCACGTCGTCCTCGGCCAGCTCGATCGCGAGCCGCAGGTCGGCCTCGGTCCGGTCGATCCGGTCGCGCAGCACGCGGGACGCACCGCGTCGCCGCTCGGCGAAGAACGCGGTGAGGAAGGGGTCCGCGGTCGGCAGGGCGCGCACGCGGGCACCATCCCCCACGCCCCCGGGAGTTCCCTGAGCGGTCGCGTCGCCGGAGCAGAATGACGGCGTGGGCTCCATGGACCGGCACGACGACTACGACCGGGACGCCCTGTCCGCCGACCGGCTGGATCCCGACCCGATCGTGCAGTTCCGCCGCTGGCTGGCCGACGCGGAGGCCGCGGGCCTTGCCGAGCCGAACGCGATGGTGCTGTCCACGGTCGACACGACCGGGCCGACCTCCCGGACGGTCCTGCTCAAGGGGCTGCTCGAGGGCTGCTTCGAGCTCGTCACGAACGCCGGGTCGCGGAAGGGCCACGCCCTCGCCCTCGACGGCCGCGTCTCCCTGGCGTTCCCGTGGTACCCGCTGCAGCGGCAGGTGCTCGTCGACGGCGACGCCCGGCCGGCGCCTCGCGCGACCAGCGACGCCTACTGGGTCACGCGGCCCCGCGGCAGCCGCATCGGGGCGTGGGCCAGCCGGCAGTCGCAGCCGATCGCCGATCGCGCCGCGCTGGAGGCGCAGGTCGCGGAGGAGGAGCAGCGGTTCGCGGACGAGGACGTGCCGCGCCCGCCGTTCTGGGGCGCCTGGCTCGTGGAGCCACGCCGCATCGAGTTCTGGCAGGGGCGCCCCTCCCGCCTGCACGACCGGCTCGTGTACACCCGCGGCGACGGCACCTGGCGGATCTCCCGGCTGCAGCCGTGACGCCTCCGGACTCAGAGGACCTGCGTCGGCGCCTCTACCGGCCGGACGCCGGCGCGGACGACCTGCGCGCCTACCTCCTGCTCCGCGAAGGTGTGCCTGGATCCGGGGATCCGGCCGCATCCCCGGATCCAGGCACGCGTTCGCGGGTGCGGAGGCGACGGGTCGTCGGTGCCGCCGCCGGCATCGCCGTGCTGGCCGGCCTGCTCCTGCTCGTCCGCGGCGCCGGGCCGCAGGTGCTCCCCCTGCCGGTCGAGGCCGGGCCCGCCGTCCCGGCTGACCCGTTGCCCACGGCGGCGGTCGACGCCGCGACCAGGTCGTCGCTCGCGGTGAACCTGCTCGCCGGTCGCGACGCCGGGCTCGGCGACTGGCTCGACCGCCGCTTCGGCGTCGTCGGCCTGCCGGGCGACCGGTTCGTCGAGACGCACGGGTCGGGCGACGCCGCCGTGACCGTCCCCGGCTCGCCGGTGGACGGCGGCGGGCGGCTGACCGTGCTGCTGGTGCTCGCGGAGGACGGAGCGGCCGGCTGGTCGACCGCGCACCTCGTGGTGCACGACGACCGGACGATCCACCTCGAGCCGACCTCGGAGCGGTCCGGCGCGCTGCGAGCCGGCGTCCCGGCGATCGGCCGGCTCGACTTCAGCGGGCGCAGCCGCCCGACCCGGCTGCTCGTCACCGCGCCAGGTGACGCGCGGTGGGGAGTCGCCGTGCTGACCAGCGGCTGATCCCGGCCGTCACCTCGCGCAGACTGGCGGGATGACGCCGGAGGACCTCCACGCCTGGTACGAGCACTACCTCGAGGTCGTGAACCGGCACGACCTCGAAGCGATGCGCGCGCTGCTGCACCCCGACGTGCGGCGAGCGGGAGCGGCGACGGGGGCGGACGCCTGGCTCGAGGGCATCGCCGACGTGCTGACCGCCTTCCCGGACTACCGGTGGAAGCGCATCGCCCTCGTCGTCGAGGACGACCGGATCGCGGCGCACCTGCGCACCCGCGGCACCCATCGCGGTCCGTTCCGGGGCGTCCAGGCGACCGGTCGGCACGTCGGCGTCGCCGAGTTCGCCTTCTACCGGGTCGCGGAGGGGCGGATCGTCGAGTACGCCGGCACCGCGGACGACGCGGGGCTGCTCGAGCAGCTGACCCGCTGACCGGTCACCGCAGGCCGAACGCCTTGAGCAGGAACCGCGGCCCGGTGGGGCGCTGCATCACGGGCCCGAACCCGGCGAGCGCCAGCTCGATCCGGTGCGTCGCCGGCAGCACGTCGAGGTGCGCCAGCTCGTGGGAGAGGAAGCGGGTCAGCGCGGCGCAGGTGTCGAGCTCCATGCGCCGGGCGGCGCCGCGGGCCGGGTGCCACTCGAGGTGCGCGAGGTAGGCCTCCAGCACGAGCAGCAGGCCCGAGGCGGGCATCACCCGGGCGACCGCGCCGGCGACCTCGAACTGCCGCTCCGCGTGCACGAGCACCTGCTCGTCGTCGGTGAGCACGAGCTCGGCGGTGCGCTCCACCGTGGTCCGCAGCACCTGCTCCGCGCGCGCGATCAGCGCCAGGCGATGGCCGGTCGCGCCGCGGCGGCGGTCCGAGAAGAACTCGTCGAGGCATTCGGCAGCGGAGAGGGAGCGGGGCATGTCGCTCATCCTGGCGCATCCCCCCTCCGGGGGTCACGTCACGATTGCATCCCGAACGGGGGGCATAGGGTGGATCCTCCCTGATCGGAGGCGGAATATGGCGGGACGGCTCGATGGCGCGACGGCCTTGGTGACGGGGGCGAGCAGCGGGATCGGCGAGGCCTCCGCGCTCGCCCTCGCGGCGGAGGGGGCCCGCGTGGCCCTCGTCGCGCGGCGGCGGGACCGGCTCGAGGCGCTCGCCGAGCGGATCGGCGGAGGCGCGATCGTGATCGAGGCGGACGTCACGGTCCCCGAGCAGGCCGCGGACGCGGTGGCCCGCACGGTCGAGGCCGGCGGTCGGCTCGACGTGCTGCTGGCCAACGCGGGCGTGATGCTGCTCGGGCCGGCGGTCGGCGCGCCGCTCGAGGAGTGGGACCGTATGGTCGCCCTGAACGTGCAGGGGGTGCTGCACACGATCCACGCGGCGCTCCCCCATCTGCTTGACGCCGCGGCGACCTCCCCCCGGGGCGTCAGCGACCTGGCGATCGTCAGCAGCACCGCCGGCCGCGCCGCCCGGTCGGGTTCCGCGGTCTACAACCTGACGAAGTCCGGCGTCGGCGCCTTCGCCGAGGCGCTGCGGCAGGAGGTCACCCGGCGGCACGTGCGGGTCGGCCTGATCGAGCCGGGAGCGACCGCGACGGAGCTGCGCGACCACCTGCGGCCCGAGCAGCGCGCCGCGCAGGCGAAGCGGTTCGAGACGATGGAGCCGCTGCAGCCGGAGGACGTCGCCGAGGGCGTCGCCTACATGGTCACCCGCCCCCGCCGGCAGGCCATCAGCGAGCTGACCATGCGGCCCACCGAGCAGGAGGGCTAGCGCGTCGAGGACCCGCTCGACGACCGCCGATCTGCGGCCATCGCCTTCTCGGCCCGGGCGATCCGTGCCGCCGCGTCCGCCTGGACGGCGGACGCGGCCGGCTCGCCGACGGAGCGATCAGAACGGGTTGGTCGTCGGGTCCACGACCGGGCGGACCTCGACGCCACCGCCGGCGGCCGGGACCGGGCACCGCTTGGCGATCTCGACGGCGTGATCGAGGTCGCGCGCCTCGATGACGTAGATGCCGTTGAGGGCCTCCCTGGTCTCGAGGAACGGGCCGTCCGTCACGGTGCTGCCGCCCTTGATCGTGGTGGCCGCCGTCGGGGGCGCCAGCGCCTCCCCGCCCGCCAGTGACCCACCGAGCGCGAAGACCTGCTCGACGAACGTGCTGTGGGCGCCGACCACCGCGGGCCACGCCTCGGGCGACACGCTCGCGTAGAAGGCCGGGTCCTCGTAGATGAGGATCGCGTACCTGGCCATGGGACTGCCTCCTGCACTTCCGTCGCGGGCCGGCCTGTCCGGCTCCGTCATCAGTGATGACGAACGCCGTGCCGCAGGATCGACAGCCGGGCCGGGATCAGCGCCCGAGCAGCCGCTGCAGGAGGCCGCGACGTGGCGGCGGACCGACCCGCTCCGGCGCCTCGGCCCCGCTCGGCGGCTCGGACTCGGGCTCGGCCGCGGCCGCCGCTGGCCGTGGCGGCTCGGGCGACGGGCCCGGCTCGGGCGAGGGCGCCGGCCGCGGCGCGCCGCGCAGCCGACGGCCGAGGCCCGCGATCCGCCCGGACGCGTCGAACCGCACCTGCAGCGACCCGTCGGTGAGCGTCAGCTGCTCGACCTCGGTGTCGACGCGCGTCAGCGGGACCCCGCGCTGCTCGGCCCAGGCCGCCAGCGCCCGGCGGTGGTCGGTCGCCTCGCCACCGGCGAGCGCGCTGGTCACGACCGCGACGGCGCGGGCCGCGGTCGGCGGCGGCAGCGCGAGCGAGGGGTCGTCGAGCAGCAGGAAGGCGCGCGTCTGGCCGTTGCCGATCGGCGTCGCGACGTGGGCGGTCACCCCGGTGAGCGCCTTGACCGCGTTCACCAGGCGCAGCGGCAGCCCGTCGTCCAGCGGGAGGGTGCCGGTGGTCAGCTCCGGGATGCCGTAGCGCTCCCCCAGCGCCCTCACCCGCTCGCTCCACCGCACGAACGCGGGCGGGAAGCCGTTGATGTTGCGCCAGCCCCACAGCCAGGTGCCGTCCTCCGGCGAGGCGGTGCCGATCAGGTGCGCGCGCACCGCGCGCTCGGCCCCCGCCGTGTCGGTGAACACGAAGGTCGAGGTCGCGGGGTCGATCCGCCCCGCGCGGAGCCCGACGGTCTCGGCCAGGTGCGCCTGGTGCTCGTGGGACACGAACGTCCCCGCGTCGGCGAGCGTGACGAGATCGACGTCGGGCATCGTGCCGACGGTACGTCACGCCGCCGCGGAGGCGGCCGTCCCGCGCGGCGGAGCGGGTTCAGGCGCGGGCGACCGCCTCCCGGATCAGGTCGGCGACCAGCTGCGGGCGCTCGAGGCTCGGCAGGTGCGCGACGCCGTCCAGCACCCGCGCCTCCGCGTTCGCGAGCCGGTCGGCGGTGATGCCGTAGAACGGCAGGTCCGGCGGCAGGTCGAGCGACCCCCACGTGGCCAGCACCGGGGCGGCGATCTCGCCGAGCCGGTGCCAGGTGTCGAGGCCGGCATCGCCGTCGGAGCCGACGGTGCCGGCCTCGAGGACGCGCCGGTTCATCGCGGCGGCGAGCTCGCGGGCCGCGCCGCCGACGCGGCCCTCCGGCGCGGTCGGACCGTCGAGCCACAGGTGCAGCTCGAGCCGCACCTGCTCGTCGACGTCGTTCGCCTGCTCGGCGCGCTCGAGCGCCGACAGGATCGGGCCGGTCGCCTCGTCGGGCGCCCACTCGACCGCCTCCCCCTCGTCGGTCATGCCGCTGACCGCGCCGCCGACGAGCAGCACGGACGAGACGCGGTCCGGGCGGGTCAGCGCGAGGTCGAGCGCGAGCGCGCCGCCCATCGAGTTGCCGACGACCACGGCCCGCTCGGCACCGGCCGCGTCGAGCACGGCGACGAGGTCGTCGAGGTGGGTGAAGCCGCCGGTCGCGCGCGGGGTGTCGCCGTATCCGCGGCGGTCCGACGCGATCAGGTCGAGGTGGTCGCCGTCCAGCAGGCCGATCACGGCGGACCACGCCCGGCGGTCGGCGACGCCGGCGTGCAGCAGCACGACGGTCGGGGCGCCTGCGGCGGGGCGGCGCTCCCCCGCGAGCCGGGTGCCGTCGGGGAGGGGGACGTCGAAGCGTTCGGTCGGCATGTGCGGCACCCTCCCACCGGTCTCTGACAGGCGCCGAGAACGAGGATCGGAGCCATGACGAACGCGTACATCCCGGGTGTCTGCAACATCGGGCCGGCCGAGATCGCCCGGCGCCGGCGCTCCGGGTACGGCGGCACGGCCGTCACCGCCGCCGTGCTCGCGGTCGTGTTCGCGACGGGCGCCCCGAAGCCGGTCCGGCTGCTCGCGGTGCTGCCGGCGAGCCTGGGCGCCACCGGCTTCATCCAGGCCGCCACGCACTTCTGCGCCGGGTTCGGCATGCGGGGCGTCTTCAACTTCGGGGACACGGGCGCCACCGACACGGTCGAGCAGGCGGAGTTCCGCGAGGAGGACCAGCGGAAGGCCAGGCGGATCCTCGCCGCGTCGCTCGCCGCGGGCCTCGCCGTCGGCGGGGCGGCGCTGCTGCTCCCCTGACGCGCGGCGGCGTCCGCCGGACACGGCAGGATGACGGATGCCCCCGGGGGGCACGCTGACGAGAGGAGCCGGATGACCCGGCCGACGCTGTTCCTGCTGCACGCCCTGGGCCTGTCGGCCCGCTCCTGGGACGGCGTGGTCGCCGCGCTCGGCGACGCCTTCAAGGTCGTGGCGCTCGACCTGCCCGGGTACGGCGCGAACGCCGCATCCCCGGCGGTCACCCTCGACGAGACCGCCGAGTGGGTGGCCGTGCAGGTGCGCGAGCGCGAGCCGGACGTCTGGCTGATCGCCGGGCACAGCATGGGCGGCAAGGTCGCCGCGCTCGTCACCTCGTGGGCGGAGGCGGGCGAGCACGGCCTGATCGCGCCGGCCGCGCTGGCGCTCGTCAGCGCCTCCACGCCGGGTCCCGAGCCGATGGCGGAGGACCGCCGGGCCGCGATGGCGGCGTGGTGGGCGGGCGGCCGGATCTCGGCCGACGACGCCGCCGGGTACGTCGATGCGAACCTCGTGAGCCCGGACGTGCCGGCGGCGGTCCGGCAGCGGGCGATCGACGACGTGCGGGCTTCCAGCCGGACCGCGTGGCTCGAGTGGCTGGGGCGCGGCAGCCTCGAGGACCGGTCGGCGGAGATCGGCGTGCTGCGCACCCCCGCCGTGGTCGTCGTCGGCGCGGAGGACCCGGACCTCGGCCCCGCGAACCAGCAGCGGCTCACCCTCCCCCACGTGCCGTCGGCGCCGATCCACGAGATCGACGGCGCCGGCCACGACGTGCTGCTCGAGCAGCCCGCCGAGGTCGCCCGCCGCCTCGTCGACCTGTGGAGCGCCGTGCGGGAGCGCCCACGCCTGCCGTCCGCGTTCGCGCGGCTGATCGCCTCCGACCGCGTCGCCGCCCGCACCCGCCGGGTGATGCTCGCCCGGCTCGACGAGCCCGCCGAGGACGCGCCGCGCGCCCTCTCCCCCGCGCAGCGCGCCCTGCTGACGGCCCTGCTCGAGCGCGTCGTGCCGCAGCGCGGGGTCCGCATCGACCTCGCCGGCCGCATCGACGCGCGGCTCGCGACCGGTGCGGGCGACGGCTGGCGCTTCGCGGAGCTGCCGGCGGACGCCGAGGCGTGGCGGCGCGGGCTCGACACCGTCGCGGCGATGGAGCCGGGGTTCGCCGCCCTCGCCGCCGAGGCGCAGGACGCCGCGATCGACCGCTTCGCCGGGGGCGAGGCCGGCTCCGACGACGACGCCCTGCTGACCGGGCCGCGGATGGCGCTGTGGTTCACGGACGTGCAGGCGGAGGCGGTCCGAACCTGGCTCGCCCACCCGGCCGCGCAGGCGTGGCTGCGTTACGACGGGTTCGCGGACGGCGGCGACGGTCCCCGCAAGCAGGGGTTCGTCACGACGCACGCGGGCGAGTGGGAGGCGTGGCAGCGCGACTGGCGCACCGGAGAGGAGCTGCAGGCGTGAACCTGACCGGGATGCGGACGTTCGCCGAGGGCGACGAGGTCGACGCGGTCGTCATCGGGACGGGCGCGGGCGGTGCGCCGATCCTGGCCCGCCTGGCCCGGGCCGGGCTGTCGGTCGTCGCGCTCGAGGCCGGGCGAAACTGGGAGCCCACGGACCACACGCCCGACGAGGTCGACGCCGGCAGCCTCTACTGGACCGGCGAGCGGCTCTCCGGCGGCACCGAGCCGGAGGCGTTCGGCGGCAACAACTCCGGCATCGGCGTCGGCGGCTCGACCCTGCACTGGGGCGCGTTCTGCCCGCGCCCGGACGAGCGCGACCTGCGGCTCGCCTCCGACCAGGGCGTCGGCGTCGACTGGCCGCTCGCCCACGCCGAACTGCTGCCCTACATCGAGGAGGTCGAGCGGTTCATCCAGGTGTCCGGCCCCGCCGACTACCCCTGGGACCCGACCCGCCGCTACCCGCTGCCGCCCGTCGCGCGGAACGCCTCCGCCGACGTCATGGCGGTCGGCGCCGCGGCGCTCGGCATCCGGACCACCGACTCCCCCGCCGCGATCGTGTCGCGGGACGTGCAGCAGCCGCACTTCGGGGTGCGGCACGGGGCGATCAACAGCGGGGCGACGCACCAGGGCGACCGGGTCGCCTCCAAGGCGAGCATGGACGTCACCTACCTGCCGCTCGCCGTCGCCCACGGGGCGGAGATCCGCCCGGAGGCGATGGTCCACGGCCTCGAGCGCGACGCGAGCGGCCGGATCACCGCGGTCGTGTACCGGCAGGGCGGGATCGACCACCGGCAGCGGACGAAGGCCGTGCTGCTCTGCGGCGGCGGCGTCGAGTCCGCCCGGCTGCTGCTGAACCTCGACCTCGCGAACTCGAGCGGGCAGGTCGGCCGCAACTACATGGCGCACCCGGCCGCGCAGGTGTGGGGCCGGTTCGACCGGCCGATGCGGATGTGGCGCGGGTGGCCCTCCTCCCTGATCTCCGAGGACATGGTGCGGCCGACGGACGCGGGCTTCGCCGGCGGCTACCTGATGCAGAGCCTCGGCGTGCTGCCGGTCACGCTCGCGTCGACCATGGCGCGCTCGGGCATCCGCGGCGAGCGGCTGATGGACCTGCTCGAGCACTACGACCGCTTCGCCGGGATCGGGGTGAACGGCGAGTGCCTGCCGTCCGAGTCGAACCGGCTGACCCTCGTCGACGAGACCGACGAGGTCGGGCTGCGCCGGGCGCGCATCGACTTCTCCTACAGCGACAACGAGCGGGCGCTCGAGGCGCACTCGATCGCCACGATGCGCGCGATCTGGGAGGCGGCGGGCGCGCAGGACGTGTTCGTGCTGGCCAGGACCGCGCACGCCGAGGGCACCAACCGGATGGGTGACGACCGCGAGACCTCGGTGGTCGACCGCGACGGGCGCAGCCACGACGTGGCGAACCTCTGGATCTGCGACAACTCGGTGTTCCCGAGCTCCCTGATCGCGAACCCGGCGCTGACGATCATGGCGCTCGCCCTGCGCACCGCGGACCGGTTCCTCGCCTCCGCCTAGCCCGGAGGGGGCGCCCCTCGCCCGCGCGGTCCCGCGTGCAGGACGCTGTGCCGGGATCAGGACGGATCCGCCGTTCTGGTCCTGATCCCCGGACCTGATCCTGCACACGGGACGGATCACGGTGGTCGAGGTCCCACCTGCCGAGCGAGCGCTCCGGAGGTGAGCAGCAGCGCGTCGCGATCGCTCGCGCTCTCATGAGGAGCCGAGGGGAGGCTGATCCCGGCCTGGCTTCGTCAGTGGTGGTAGCGGGCGAGGATCTCGTCGTCGTCGGTCCAGTCCTGCGGACGGATCGGCGGCGCGGGATGCCGCGGGGCACGGAGGATCATCCAGACCAGGACGAACGGCAGGGCGAGCAGGGCGAACCCGGCCGCCAGCAAGACGAGCAGTACCAGCGCCGCGACCAGGGTCTCCATGGTTCCTCGCGGCGAGTCCGGCAGCGCCCTCCGACAGGCCTACTGCACGGTCCGGGCGAGGGCGGCGCTCACCTCGGCGCCGGGCAGCCCGGCGAGCACGGCGCCCGGCAGCAGCAGCTTCGAGCGCCGCACGCCCGAGCCGATGACGACCATCGGCTCGACCGCGGCGTCCGCGTCGAGCAGCAGCGGCCAGGCGGCCGGCAGGCCGATCGGCGTGATGCCGCCGTACTCCATCCCGGACGCCGCGACGGCGGTGTCGAGCGGCAGGAACGAGGCCTTGCGCACGTCGAGCCGGCGGCGGACGAACCCGTTGACGTCGGCGCGCTTCCCTGCAGGGACGAGGGCCGCCGCGACGCGCTCGATGCCGTCGCGCCGCCCGGCGACGAGCACGCAGTTCACGAGGTGCTGCGGCTCGAGGCCGTAGGCCTGCTGCGTCGCCGCGGTGTCGGAGATCGCGGGGTCGATCTCGACCACGCCGACGGCGTCGAGCAGGCCGAGCGCGGTCAGGGCCGCCAGGGTCGGCTCGGCGAGCAGGTCGGGGCGGTCGCGGGCGGGGACGCCGGCGAGGCCGCCGAGCACGAATCCGGTCACCCGACCATCCTGGTGCCCTCCTCGGTACGCTGCGGCGCATGGCCGATGACCTGACGGCGGTCGCCTTCCACGCCGCGACGGGCGTCGAGGACTGGCGCGTGCTGGTCTCCGGTCCGCATGCGCGCTACCGCTGCGCGGGGCTCGCCGACGGCGTGCGGTTCGCCGCCCGGATCGCGGAGGCGGCGGAGCGGATCGGCGTCGCGCCCGATCTCGACCTCCGTGCGGACGGGGTGACGATCCGGCTGCAGTCCGCCGAGACCGACCGCATCTCGCTGCGGGAGCTGGCGCTCGCGCAGGCGATCGGGGCGATCGCGGCGCAGCTCGGGCTCGTGGCGGAGCCCTCTCGGGTGCAGGTCGTGAACCTCGCCGTCGCGCACGCGCCCGGGGTGGACGTGCGGCCGTTCTGGGCGGCGGCCCTCGGCTACGACCCGGTGGGCGACGAGGGCGCGATCGACCCGAACCGCCGCAACCCGTTCCTCTGGTTCCACCCCATCCGCTCGGGTCGGCCCGGGCGCGGTCGGACCCACGTCGACCTTTCCCTGCCGGCCGACCAGGCCGAGGCGCGGGTCGCGGCCGCGGTCGCCGCAGGAGGCGTCGTGGTGGACGACTCCCACGCCCCGGACTGGTGGACGCTCGCCTCCCCCGACCGGCACGGCGTCGACATCGCGGGATGGTCGGACACGGACGACGGGTGAGGAGGCGGCAGGCTGGGCGGGTGCCCTTCACCGCCCCGCCCGCCTTCACCACGCGTCCCGACCTGACCGGGACGTTCGGGATGACCGCCTCCACGCACTGGCTCGCGACTGCGACCGGGCAGGCCGTGCTCGAGCGCGGCGGGAACGCGTTCGACGCCGCGGTCGCCGCCGCCTTCGTGCTGCACGTCGTCGAGCCGCACCTGAACGGGCCGGGCGGCGACCTCGCCGCGATCCTCGCGACCGCCGAGGAGCCGGGCACGCCCGTCGTGCTGATGGGGCAGGGCCCCGCACCCGCCGGCGCCTCCATCGACCGCTTCCGTGCGGAGGGGCTCGAGATGGTGCCCGGCGCCGGAGCGCTCGCGGCCGCGGTGCCGGGCGCGGTCGACGCGTGGCTGCTGCTGCTCGAGGCCCGCGGCACCTGGGAGGCGCGGGACGTGCTCGCCTTCGCGGTCGGGTACGCCCGCGACGGCCACCCGCTCACCCCGGCGGTCGCCCGGTCCATCGCGAGCATGGCGGGGTTCTTCCTCGAGCACTGGCCGACCTCCGCCGCGCTGTGGCTGCACGCCGACGGCACCCCGCCCGCGCCGGGCGAGCTGGTGCAGAACCCGGCCTGGGCCGCGGTGCTGGACGAGCTGGTCGCCGCGGGCGACGCCCTGGGGCCGGAGGCGTCCCGCGCCGACCGCGTCCGCGCCGTCCGGGACGCCTGGGCGACCGGACGGGTCGCGCAGCAGATCGACGCCTTCGTCCGCACGCCGCACCGGCACTCCTCCGGCACCGATCACGCCGGCGTGATCCGGGCGAGCGACCTCGCGGGGTTCCGGGCGTCGTTCGAGTCGGCGACCACCGGGACCTTCCGCGGCACGACCATCGCGAAGACCGGGCCGTGGGGGCAGGGCCCGGTGCTGCTCGAGATGCTGGCGATCCTCGAGCCGCTGCCCGACGAGGCGCTGGATCCGTCGACCGCCCTCGGCGCGCACACCGCCGCGGAGGCGATCAAGCTCGCGATGGCCGACCGGGAGGCGTCGTTCGGCGACACCGACGTCCCGCTCGCCGCGCTGCTCGCGCCGGAGGCGATCGCCGCCCGCCGCGCGCTGATCGGCGACCGGGCGTCGCACGAGCTGCGGCCCGCGCTCGGCTCGCTCGACGCGCTCCCCAGCCTGCGGACCGCGGAGGAGTACGTGGCCGGCGTCGGCGGGGTCGGCGAGCCGACCGCCCTGTCCACCGGGGACCTCCGCGGCGACACCTGCCACCTCGACGTCGTGGACCGCTGGGGCAACATCGTCGCGGCGACCCCCTCCGGCGGCTGGCTGCAGTCGTCGCCGACGATCCCAGGGCTCGGCTTCTGCCTCGGCACCCGCCTGCAGATGACCTGGCTCGACGAGCGCTCGCCGTCGGCGCTCCGCCCCGGCCGCCGGCCGCGGACGACCCTCACCCCGACCCTGCTGCTGCGCGATGACAGGGCGGTCGGCGCGCTCGGCTCCCCCGGCGGCGACCAGCAGGACCAGTGGCAGCTGCTCTACCTGCTGCGCACCCTCGTCGGCGGCTGGAGCCCGCAGCAGGCGATCGACGCGCCCGCCTTCCACACCACCTCGTTCCCCGGCTCGTTCTGGCCGCGCACCTGGGAGCCGGGCGGCCTCGTCGTCGAGGACGACCTGGGCGACGACGTGATCCGCGAGCTGGAGGCGCGGGGGCACGTCGTCACCCGCGCCGGTGCCCGGACGCTCGGACGGCTCTCCACCGTCGGCCGCGACCCCGCGACCGGCGTCGTGCACGCCGCGGCGAACGCCCGGGCGATGCAGGGCTACGCCGCGGGGCGCTGACCGCCGCCGGCGCTCAGCCGCTGATGTCCTTCCGGCTGAAGCGCCAGGCGGCCAGGGTCCCGAGCACGGTCGCCCAGATCAGCCCGGACAGCACCGAGGACGCCACCGGCGCCAGGTCGACCGGCGAGTCGAAGAACGCCTGGTACGCGAGCGAGTAGTGGGTCGGCAGCACGACCCGCAGGTCGCCGAGGTCCGGGATCTGGTCGAGGATCCGCGACAGGATCGAGCCCAGCACCACGCCGCCCGCCGCGGCGAGGGGCGAGTCCGACACGACCGTGAGCAGGGTGCCGAGCGCCGCAGCCCAGAGCAGCCCCGCAGCGGCCGTGCCCGTCGTCGCGAGCAGCCGCACCACCGATTCGCCGAGCGCGAGCCGCGGGCCGCCCGGCACCTGGATGCCCCCGGGTCCGTAGGAGAGCACGCCGACCAGCAGGGCGACCAGGGTCAGCGCCAGCAGGCCGCCGAGCAGCAGCACCGTCGCGACCTGCGCCTTCACCGCGAGCAGCCGGAGGCGCGGCACCGGCACGGTCAGCAGGTACTTCAGCGTCGAGCGGGACGCCTCCCCCGCGATCAGGTCGCCGAAGAGCAGCGCCGCGACCAGCGTCGCGAGGAAGCCGCCGGTCAGCACGAGCACGAACGCCGCGAAGGTGCCCCCGCTCACCTGCGCGAGCGCGGTCAGATCGGTCGAGCCGGTGCTGCGGGCCGGCGGCGGGCCGCCGATGAGCAGCGCGACGCGCACGATCAGCGGCAGCACCGCGAGCACGCCGAGCGCGATGCGGACCCGCCACTGGCTCAGCTGCCGGGCCAGCTCGACGCGGAACGGGAGGCGCACGGGGCGCGCGACCGCGGTCACGCGCTCGGCTCCGTCGCGCCGATGAGGTCCAGGAAGGCCTCCTCGAGATGGCGCCCTCGCGTGACCGAGGTGACGCCGACCCCGGCGCCCACGAGCGCGGCGACGACGTCCTGCGGCGAGAGCTGGCCCGGCAGCACCCGGATCGCGTCGTCGCCGCGCGCCTCCCCGCGCTCGACGTCCGCGGCCGCGAGCGCGGCGAGGGCCCCTGCGACGTCCGTCACCCCGACGACCAGCTCCGACGCCTCCCCCGCGACCTCGGCGACGGGGCCGGCGGCGACGACTCGGCCGTGCGACATCACGACGACGTGGCTGCAGGTCCGCTCGACCTCGCCGAGCAGGTGGGAGGAGACGACGACGGTCCGCCCGGAGGCCGCGTAGTCGCGCAGCACCCCGCGCAGGGCCGTGATCTGCGGGGGGTCGAGCCCGTTCGTCGGCTCGTCGAGCACGAGCAGGTCCGGCAGGCCGAGCATCGCCTGCGCGATCGCGAGCCGCTGCCGCATGCCCTGGCTGTAGCCGCCGACCCGCTTGCGGATCGCGCCGCCGAGGTCGGCGACGGCGAGCGCTTCCGCGAGGTGCGCCTCCGACCTCGGACGGCCGGTCGACGCCCAGTACAGCTCGAGGTTCCGCCGACCGGACAGGTGCGGCAGGAAGCCGGGCCCCTCGATGAAGCAGCCGATCCGGTCGAGGGCGGGCGAGCCGGGACCGAGCGGGGCGCCGAACGCTCGAACCGTCCCCGCGTCGGGCCGCAGCAGCCCGGCGACCATGCGCAGGGTCGTCGTCTTGCCGGCGCCGTTCTCGCCGAGCAGGCCGAGCACCTGGCCGCGCTCGACCGTGAAGCCGACGTCGTCGACCGCGAGGAACCCGCCCCGGAACCGCTTGACGAGGCCCACGAGCTGGAGCGGCGGCGCGTCCGCCGCCTGCGCGGCCGGGATCCGGGAGGCCCGCCGGCCGACGACGGCGCCGGCGATCACCAGCCCCGCGGCGACGAGCAGCGCGATCGCGATGCCGATCAGCACGCCCGGCGCGGGCAGCCCGGCCGTGCGGCTCGCGGCGGTGGTCGCCACCGTCGGCAGGGCGATCGGGCCGACGACCGCGACCCGGGTGCTCGACGCGGTGGTGCTGCCGGCGAGCTCAGTGTCGCTGGTGCGCACCGTCAGCACCAGCCGGTCGCCAGGCGCGATGCTCCACACGGTCGCGGGCAGCGTCACGGCCACGTCGGCGCCGGCCGCCGGCACGACGACGCGGATCGGCGCGACCCCGCCAGGCAGCGTCCGCGCCGCGTCGCCGGTGCGGACCGAGAGCTGCGCGTAGAGGACCGTCGGACCGGTCCCGCCCGGCGTCACGCGCAGCGGCAGCGTCGCCGCCCCGGCGAGCACCGTCGGCACCGCCGCGGGGGCTGAGGCGAACTCGGCGGCCTCCGCGGGCGGGTTCCCCGCGGCGAGCAGGCCGGCGGCGGTGCGGCCGACGGCGGTGCCGGTGCCGAGCCCGGGGATGCCGGTCACGGAGGCGGGTTCGCCGCCGGGCGGGTTGACGACGGTCTGCGGCGGGCCCCGCAGCGCGATCCGGGTCGCGCCGCTGCCCGAGAGCCCGGGGTACCGGGCGGCGGTCCGCGCCTCCGGGAACGAGGTGGCGCTGGCGGGCACCGAGAAGTGGAACTCCGAGCCGACGCGCGTCGACGCCCGCAGGTGGGCGGCCAGCCAGTCGTCGACCAGCCCGTCCGTGCCGTCGATACCGTCGCCGTCGTGCCCGCCGTCGAACCAGCGCACCTGGACCGGTGCGTCCGCTGCGGCCAGCTGCCGCGCGTTCGCGTCCGCCTGGTCGAGGCCGAACAGGCGGTCCTGCACGCCCTGCAGCAGCAGGGTCGGCGCGGTCATCCGGTCGAGCACGGCGGAGGGCGACGAGCGCCGCAGCAGCGCGAGGTCGGCCGTCGACGGCGTGCCGCCCGTGACGAGCCGGCCGTAGAGGTCGCAGAACGCGGGGGTGAACCTGCCGCAGCCGGTCGTGGCGCGGGCGATGCCCGCGCCGAACAGGCGGGCGGCCCAGCCGGTCTTGAAGTCGCGCAGCGGTGCCTCCCCGCCTCCGGCGCCTCCCGCGACGACCCCGGCGGAGGGCGGGGCGAGCGCGTCGGCGAGGTCGTGCCAGGTGATCGCGGCGACGACGGTGTCGATACGCGGGTCGGTCGCGCCGAGCATCAGCGCGAGCGCGCCGCCGTAGGAGCCGCCGACGACCCCGATCACCGGGTCCCCGCCGCGCCGCTGGACGGCGCCGTCGCGCGCGAGCACGTCGACCATCGCCCGGCCGTCCGGCACCTCGCCGTCCAGCGAGTCCAGCCCGATGCGCCCGCCGGAGGCGCCGAAGCCGCGAGCGGTGTAGGCGAGGACGACGTAGCCCTCCGCCTGCAGGCGCCGCGCCTCCGGCGCGAGATCCGCCTTCGTCTGCCCGAACCCGTGGGCGAGCAGCACCGCGGGTGCCGGGGTCGCCGCCGGCGTGTAGAGCGTCGCGTCGAGCCGGATCGTGGCGGCCGACCCCGGCGCCTCCGGCACGGTCGTGAAGAACGACCGCGTGGTCGGCGACCGGCCCGCGGCCGCTGCAGGCGCGGCGGACAGCCCGAGGAGCAGCGCCGCGGCCGCGATCGCCGCGATCGCGGTGCGGGTGCGCCTCATCCGGCGATGGTCGCGGCAGCCGCTGACAGCGCCTCCCAGGACCGCGGCTCCCAGCAGCCGGACACCCGTCGGCCGGACGCTGGGGCCATGTCGATGAGCGACCCCTTCCTGCCGATCCCTCCCGAGGAGATCGCCGACCTCGCGGAGCAGCGCGAGGTGAGCGATGCCGAGGACGACCGGGAGCCGGACGTGCTGCCCGAAGCCGGAGGGGACGACCCGTCGGAGCTCGCCGCCGCGGAGCGCGCCGACCAGCCCGACCGCTTCGTGACGCCGGATGCCGGCGACCGGCTGACCACCGACGAGCTCGAGGCCGACCTGGACTGAGCCGCGCTGCCCGTGAGGACTCGCCGTCCTGCAGGTCCGGCGCAGCCCGGTCGCCTACCGTCGCCGGGTGGTGATCGGGGGCGTCGTCGCCGCGCTGCTCGGCGCGGTGCTGCTCGCCTTCGGCGCGCAGCTCCAAGGGCGCGGGGTGCGGGCGCTCAGCGACAGCAGCGGCGGCGCGAGCAGCGGCCCATCCGGGCTGCGGCGCGCGGCCGCCCTGTTCTCGAGCGGCGGGTGGCTGCTCGGGACCGGGTTCCTGACGCTCGCGATCCTGCTGCAGCTGGTCGGGCTGCTGC
>NZ_CAXTOQ010000063.1:0-18435 GCF_964245895.1 uncultured Amnibacterium sp. | reverse complement strand
AGCCGCGCGAAGTGCTCGCGGTCGACCGTGTCGAGCGAGATGTTCACCCGATCCAGGCCCGCGTCGAGCAGCGCGGGCAGCCGCCGGTCGAGCCCGATGCCGTTCGTCGTCAGCGCGATCGGCATCGCGGGCGCGGCCGCCCGCGTGGCGGCGAGGATCGCCGCCAGATCCGCGCGCATCAGCGGCTCGCCGCCGGTGAACCGGACCTCCCGCACCCCGAGGTCGCGGGAGGCGATGCCGACCAGCCGCCCGATCTCCGCGGGGGTCAGGAGGTCGCGGCGCGCGATCGCCGGCAGCCCCTCCTCCGGCATGCAGTAGGTGCAGCGCAGGGAGCACTTCTCGGTCACGGAGACGCGCAGGTCGCGCGCGGTCCTGCCGAAGCGGTCGAGCAGGTCCGTGGAGGCGGGCCGGTCCCCCGTGTCGACGGCGGCCCGAGCCGCGGCGCGGGGCGCACCGAGGTTGAGGGCCGTCACCCGTCCAATCTCGCACAGCGCGGAGGGGCGTCCGCGTGGAACCATGGTCGGGAGCAGGAAAGGGGCATGTCATGGCCGTCTTCTCCCCCGGGTTCCGCGGGCGCCGCCGCAGCACGAATCCCGGCCTGCCGCCCGGCCAGTACGAGGAGCACGGCTTCCCCGTGCTCACCGCCGGCCCGACGCAGCGGGTCCGCACCGACGACTGGCGCTTCACCCTCACCACGGAGGCGGGCGCCGCCACCTCGTGGTCGTGGGCGGACCTGATGGCCCTCGGCCCCGAGACCATCGACACCGACATCCACTGCGTGACCAGCTGGTCGAAGTTCGGCACCTCCTGGCGGGGCGTCTCCGTCGACAAGCTGCTCGCGGGCACCGACACCTCGGCGGGGTACGTGATGGCCGGCAGCTACGGCGGCTACACGACCAACCTGCCGGTCGCGGATCTGCTGGGCGGCAAGGCCTGGGTCGCGTTCGAGTTCGACGGGCAGCCCCTCGCCGCGGAGCACGGCGGGCCCGCGCGCCTGCTCGTGCCGCACCTCTACTTCTGGAAGAGCGCGAAGTGGGTCAACTCCCTGACCCTGATGACGCACGACCGGGCCGGCTTCTGGGAGAGCCTCGGGTACCACATGCACGGCGACCCGTGGCTGGAGGAGCGCTATCGCTGACCCGAACCGCTGGGTGATCGCGACGCTCGTCAGCGACCACGTCGAGACGCGGAGCGCCCGCACCCTGCGGTTCTCCGCTCCCGGGCTGCGCGGCGCGCTCGCCGGGCAGCACGTCGACATCCGGCTGAGCGCGCCCGACGGGTACACCGCGCAGCGGTCCTACTCCCTCTCCTCCGCGGCGGCCGCCGACCCGATCCAGGTGACCGTCGAGCGCTTCGAGGACGGCGAGGTGTCGCCCTACCTCGTCGACGACATCGAGATCGGGGACGCCGTCGAGGTGCGCGGGCCGATCGGCGGCTGGCTGGTCTGGCGGCCGGAGCAGGACACCGGACCCGTGCAGCTGATCGGCGGCGGCTCCGGCGTCGCGCCGCTGATGTCGATGCTGCGCACCCGGGAGGCGACGGGCTCGACGATCCCGTTCCGCCTGCTGTACGGCGTCACCGACCCGGACCGCGTCTACTTCGCGGAGGAGCTCGCGCACCTGCGGGACCTCGGCGTGACCGTCGACATCCGCTACTCGCGGCGCGTGCCCGACGGGAGCGAGCTCGTGGCCGGCCGCATCGGCCCCCAGGACCTCGCGGCGCTCACCGTCCCGCCCGAGCAGCGCCCGACCGTGTTCGTGTGCGGGCCGACCGGGTTCGTGGAGGCGGTCGCGGACGCGCTGACCGCACTGGGCCACCCCGAGGACCGCGTCCGGACGGAGCGCTTCGGCCCGACCGGCTGACGGTGTACCTGGATCCCGGGGAGAGCCCCCGCATCCACGGAGCACCGGCTTCCGACCTGCGGAAGGCGGCCGCGGCGCGCGCGGATCGCGCGGGCGTGTCGCCGATGTCCCGGCGGAGGTGCCCCCGACTCTGGGGGTGCCCGCGACCACCCGCCCGGGCCGCCTCCCCACCTATCGTGGGCGTGCCGCATCCGCTCTGGGGGGAACGCCATGCGCAGTACCGATTCCGCGCGTCCGCGAAGGACCGCGCTCCGTCTCCGCCGTCGGGTCCGCACCGGCGCGGCCGCGCTCGTGCTCGGCTGCGTGGCGCTCGCCGGCGCGGCCGTCGTGGCGCCCGCGCAGGCCGCCGTCGTCGCGCCGAAGGTCCGGCTGGTGCCGGGCGACCGCGCCCTGACCGCGGCGTGGGCCGGCGTCGCCGGCGCCACCTCGTACACGGTGCGCTGGTCCGCGAAGCGGTCCCTCAGCCATGCCAGGACCGTCACCACGACGAAGCAGGCGATCCGGCTGCCGAAGCTGCGGAACGGGGAGCCGACCTACGTCGCCGTCACCGCGAACGGCGTGACGCTGCAGACCCCCGCGGTCGTGCGCAGCGCCGTCGCCGCCGCGACCCCCGCGGCGGGCGTACCGTTCGAGACCTCCCGCGTCGTCGCGGCCTCGGGTCCCGGCGCGAACGAGATCACCGTCACCTGGGCGGGAGGCGGGCGCGCGCAGAAGGTCGCCGTCGTCGCCGGATCGACCGTCGTCACGGACCAGCGGTCCTTCCACTCGGCCTGGTACCCCGCGACGACCCGCTCGATCACGATCACCGTCCCCGAGCAGTACCGCTCCACCCTCGGTGCCGGGTCGGGCAACCCCGTCTGGGTCAAGGTCGTGCAGTCGAACAGCACCTCGATGGCGTTCGGCCCGTCGTACTCCTACGACCGCAAGTACCGCCCGTCCCCGGTCGGCACCTGGGCGTTCGCCGGCGCCGGCGTCGCGACCGCGCCGGTCGACCGGATCACTGTGGGCGAGCTGAACATCCAGAGCGTCGGCGCGACCGCGTCGTACAGCCGGGCGAACCAGTGGGCGGCCCGGCTCCCCCGCGTCGCGAAGTACATCAACACGACGTCGCCGTCGCTCGACCTGCTCACCACCGCGGAGCTGGCCACCAACGTGCTCGACGGCTGCCGCAACAAGCTGGTGAACCCGTACCTCTGCAGCAGCCACACGCAGGTCGCGAGCCTCGCGAAGGAGCTGACCGGGCTGCGGCTGGCCGACACCGACGCCTACGACCGCGTCAGCGACCGGATGAAGGCCGCGCCTGCCTGGAACGCCGAGGTCACGAACGGCGCCCACATCTTCTACAACCCGGACCGGCTGACCGTGCTCGACTGGGGCTACTACGCCCCGGCGATGGCGACGACCGACCACTCCATCCGCCGCGTCGAGGGCCTCGGCGTCTCGCCGTGGAGCGTCCGGACGGTCGGCTCGGACCGCTGGCTCACCTGGGCGAAGCTGCAGGTGACGTCGAGCGGCCGGCAGTTCTACGCCGTCGCGGCGCACTTCCCGGTCGGCAACGCCTCCGCTGTCGTCGACGCCCGCGCCCAGGAGGCGGCGGCGCTCGTCTCCGCCATCCAGTCCCGCGCGGGATCGCTGCCCATCGTGTTCGGCGGCGACGTGAACTCGGACGCCACCCGCGCCGCGAAGCCCGTGCAGCCGGTCTTCATCCGCAACGGCTGGTTCGACGCCGCCGCGGTGGCGAGCAAGAGCCTCCGCACGGGCATGAAGGTCAGCACCGCGAACGGCTCGGGCGCGCAGGACGGGACGGACCAGGGCTACGGCTCGAAGCCGATCCACCACCCCTACGAGACCAGCCGGATCGACTACATCCTGCTGAAGAACTCGCCGCACACGTACTCGTACGCGAACGTGCTGCGCCTGAACCCGGACGGCACGTTCCGCAAGGACCTGCAGGGCACGGACCACAACATGCAGCTGGCCGAGATCGGGATCGGCGACCCGGTCGGCTGACGGTTCCGTTGTGAAGGAGATCCTGCGCCGTCGGCGCAGGACCTCCGTCGAAGCGAAAGCGGGGGTCAGTCCTCCGGAGGCGCCGCGGCCATCCCGGACCGGATCGTGTCCATCACGGTCGTGTCCGCCAGGGTGGTGACGTCGCCGACCGTGCGGTTCTCGGCGACGTCGCGCAGCAGGCGGCGCATGATCTTGCCGGACCTGGTCTTCGGCAGCTCGGCGACGACGAGGATCTGGCGGGGGCGGGCGATCTTGCCGATCTGCTTCGCGACGTGGTCGCGCAGCTCCTTCGCCACCTCCGGCCCGCCGTCCCCCGCCTCGCCCCGGAGGATGACGAACGCGACGACGGCCTGCCCGGTCGTCTCGTCCGCCGCGCCGACGACCGCCGCCTCCGCGACCTTCGCGTTCGAGACGAGGGCGGACTCGATCTCGGTCGTCGACAGCCGGTGCCCGGCCACGTTCATCACGTCGTCGACCCGGCCGAGCAGCCACAGGTCGCCGTCGGCGTCCTTCTTCGCGCCGTCGCCGGCGAAGTACTTCCCCGGGAACCGCGACCAGTAGGTCTCCCGGTACCGGTCGTCGTCGCCCCAGATCGTGCGCAGCATGCTCGGCCACGGCTCGGTGAGCACGAGGTAGCCGCCGGAGCCGTCCGGCACCGACTCGCCCGCGTCGTCGACGACGTCCGCCCCGATGCCGGGCAGCGCCTTCATCGCGGCGCCGGGCTTGCCCGCGGTCACGCCGGGCAGCGGGCTGATCATCACCGAGCCGGTCTCGGTCTGCCACCACGTGTCGATCACGGGGGTGCGCCCGCCCCCGATCGTCTGGCGGTACCAGACGTACGCCTCCGGGTTGATCGGCTCCCCCACGCTGCCGATCAGCCGCAGGCTGGACAGGTCGTACTTCGCCGGGATGTCCGCGCCCCACTTCATGAAGGTGCGGATCGCGGTCGGTGCGCAGTACAGGATCGAGACGCCGTAGCGCTCGACGATCTCCCACCAGCGGCCGCGGTGGGGCGCGTCGGGCGCGCCCTCGTAGATGACGGACGACGTCGCGTTCGCGAGCGGCCCGTAGACGACGTAGGAGTGCCCCGTGACCCAGCCGATGTCGGCGGCGGTCCAGTAGACGTCCGTCTCCGGCTTGAGGTCGAAGACCTCCCACTGGGTCCAGGAGGCGCCGAGCAGGTAGCCCGCGGAGGTGTGCAGGATCCCCTTCGGCTTGCCCGTCGTGCCGGAGGTGTACATCACGTACAGCGGGTGCTCGGCGTCGAACGCCTGCGCCTCGTGCGTGCGCTCGGCGACGTCGACCGTGTCGTGCCACCACAGGTCGCGGCCCTCGGCCATCGTCACGTCCGACCCGGTGCGCTTGACGACGACCGTGCTGCGCACGTCGGGGCAGCGCTCGAGCGCCTCGTCCACGACCGACTTGAGCGGCACCTCCGCGCCCTTGCGCCAGCCGCCGTCCGCGGTGAGCACGACCCGGGCGTCGCAGTCGAGGATCCGGGTGGCGAGCGCGTCTGCGGAGAAGCCGCCGAACACGACCGTGTGCGGGGCGCCGATGCGGGCGCAGGCGAGCATCGCGATCACCGTCTCCGGGACCATCGGCATGTAGATCGCGACCCGGTCGCCGGCCTGGACGCCGAGGCCCTCGAGCACGTTCGCAGCCTGGCAGACGCGCTCGGTCAGCTCGCGGTAGGTGATCTCGGACCGCTCGCCGTCGGGCTCGCCCTCGAAGTAGTACGCGACGCGGTCGCCGAGACCGGCCTCGACGTGGCGGTCGAGGCAGTTGACGGCGACGTTCAGCTTGCCGCCGACGAACCACTTCGCGAAGGGCGCGTCGGACCAGTCGAGCACCTGGGTGAAGGGCTCCGCCCAGGTGAGGCGCTTCGCGCGCTCGCCCCAGAACGCGACGCGGTCCGCGTCGGCCTCGGCGTAGATCGAGGCGTCGACGTTCGCCTGGGCGGCGAACTCCGGGCTCGGGGGGAACCTGCGGTCCTCGGTGGCGAGGTTGTCGAGCGCGGGTCTGGCGGTGTCGGTCACGTGGTGGTCCTTCCGGGCAGCACCGGCGGCGCCCGCCGCCACGCTACGCGCGGCGGCCCCGATGTGCCGATTCGGCAGGTTGCACCCGCGCCGCGTGATGCATCTTGAAGGCGTTCTGGTCGACCAGATCGCCTTCAAAATGAAGGAAGCATGCGGAGGGATCCGGGGTGCGCGTCGACCCGTGCCGTGTCGGTGCCCGGGTGGAACATCGTGCTGACCAGGGTCGTTGTACCCAGCGGAAGAAGGAGGAGACCGTGCGAGGAGATCGAGTCGAGGTGGTCGTCGATGTCGGCGACGGCACGAGGACGTACGAGGTGGAGGCGACCCGCGCCGGGCGCCGCGTGGACGTGCGGACCGGGCGCGGCCTGGTCGAGGTCGTCGAGGTGACCCGCGGGGGCACGCCGGTGCGCACCGCGCGGTTCATGGCGCAGCGGGTCGTGGCGATGGTCGAGCACCCGGCGTCGCCGGACGGCGGCGCCGACGAGGTCGTCATGCTGCACCGGGCGGCGTAGCGGCGCTCAGCTGATGACGGCGACGCTCGTCGCCGCGGTCGTGGCGGTGGTGACGGCGACGATCGCCGCCTCCACCGCGTCGCGGACCGCCTTCGTGGCGAGGTCGCCCTTGGTCAGCTCGGCGACGCGCTTCTTCGCCGCGCGGGCCTCGGCACCGGACAGGCCGAGGACGGGCCGCAGCCGGTCGAGCGCCTGCAGGATGCCGGCGAGCGCGGCGGTGCGCTCGTCGGGCGCCGCGCCGTCGACCACGACCGCGCGCAGCCCCTCCCGCACCTGCGCCTCGTGCGTGGAGGCGGCCGCGGGCCAGGTGGTGCGCGGGAACAGCCCGAGCACGGTGCCGTCGTGCCGCTCCAGCAACCCTTGGCCGGCCAGGCGCTCCGCGAGCCGGTCCTTCAGCCCGTCACCGACCCGACCGACGAGGTCCACCGCGGTCCGCGGCTTCTGGGCGACGACCTGCAGCGCGGCCGCGAGCACGTCGTCCTGCTCGGTCGCGCCCGTCACGCGGATCTTCGGCGTGCGCCACCGGCTCTCGCGGGGCTCCAGCTCGACGGCGTCGTCGATCGCCAGCTCGGCGAGCACCGCAGCGCCGAGCGGCACCCGCACGGCCACCCAGAGCCCGGGCGTCGTGCCCTTCTCGTCGTCGAGCAGGAGCAGCAGCAGGTCCTCGGCGAGCAGCATGCGCGCACGGTAGCGGAAGCGCCTCAGCCCGCGGCGAGCACCGCCTGCGCCGCGGCGTAGCCGCCGAGCCCGGAGACGCCGCCGCCGCGGGTCGACCCCGAGCCGCAGAGCAGGATCCGGTCGTGGGCGGTGCGGACGCCCCAGTCCCCTTCCGCGCCCGAGTCGGACCGGAACGGGAACGCCAGCGGCCCGTGGAAGATGTTGCCGCCCGGCAGCCGCAGCTCCGCCTCGAGATCGGCGGTCGTCCGCGTCTCGATGCACGCCCGGCCGTCCGCGCCGATCACCAGCAGGGGCTCGATCGGTTCCGCGAGCACGCCGTCCAGCGACGCGAGCACCGCCGCCTGCGCCGCCGCGCGGTCGACGCCGAGCCGGTGCGGCACCTGCAGCGCGAACGCGGTGAGCGTCTGCGCGCCGGAGGCGTCGAGCTGCGCGCCGAGGATCGAGCGGTCGGCGAGCGAGTGGCAGTACAGCTCGACGGGGACCGGGTCCGGCAGGCGCCCCGCGATCGCAGCCGCGTGCGCCGCCTCCAGCTCGGACAGCGCTTCGTGCACGTGGAAGGTGCCGCCGAACGCCGCCTCGACGGGCACCGTCGCGTCGCGCAGCCGCGGCAGGCGGCGCAGCAGCATGTTGACCTTGATCTGCGCGCCCTCGGGCGCCTCGGCCGGCTCGCTCAGCAGCCGGGCGAGCTCCGCCGGCGCGACGTTCACGAGCACCTGCTCGGCCCGCACGGCGAAGTCCGCGCCGGTCACCGTGCCGTCGGGGTCGATCGCGAGCACCTCCGCGCCGGTCCGGATCGTCGCCCCGGCCGCGAGCGCCGCAGCGGCGAGCGCGTCGGTCACGGCGCCCATGCCGTGCACCGGCACGTCCCAGTCCCCGGTGCCGCCGCCGATCACGTGGTAGAGGAGGCAGACGTTCTGCGCGAGCGACGCGTCGTCCAGGGACGCGAAGGTGCCGATCAGCCCGTCCGTCGCGAGCACCCCGCGGACGAGATCGCTGCGGAAGCGGGCGCGCAGGGACTCGCCGATCGGGCGCTCGAAGAACTCTGCCCAGAGCCGGTCGCCCACCCGCGCCCGCAGCGCCTCCCGCGATGGCAGCGGTTCGGTGAGCGTCGGCCAGACCGCTGCGGAGAGCGCCCCGAGGTCCTGCTGCCAGCGGGCGAACGCCACCGCGTCGTCCGCGGCTCCGATCCGGGCGAAGGAGGCGCGGGTGGCGGTCGGGTCCTCCGCATCGACGAGCAGGCCCGCCTCCGTGCCCGGCAGCGGGGTGTACGACGCGTACCGGCGCCGGACGAGCGGCACGTCGACCCCGAGGTCGCGGCGGATGCGGTCGGGCAGCAGGCTCACGAGGTACGAGTAGCGCGACAGCCGCGCGTCGACGCCGGCGAACACGCGCTCCGAGACCGCTGCGCCGCCCATGCGAGGGAGGCGCTCGAGCACCAGCACGTCGCGGCCCGCGCGCGCAAGGTACGCGGCCGCGACCAGCCCGTTGTGCCCGCCTCCGACGACGACGACGTCCACCCGCTCCATGCCGCGACGGTAGCGACCCGCCGAGGTCCGCGGTTGACAAACGATGACGAGGTTCCTAGGTTCATTAGTCAAGTAACGAACCAAGGAGGTGAAGTGCTCTCGGACGACCGCCCGATCTTCCAGCAGATCGCGGACCAGCTGGCGGACGGCATCCTCGCGGGCACGTACCCGCCGGGAGCGCCTGTGCCGTCGACCAACGAGCTGGCCGCGTTCCACCGCATCAACCCCGCGACCGTCGGCAAGGGCGTGAACGTCCTGGTCGACGCCGGCGTGCTCGAGAAGCGCCGGGGCCTCGGGATGTACGTCACGGACGGCGCCCGCGAGCGCCTCCTCGCCGACCGGCGGGCGGCCTTCGCCCGCGACTTCGTCGCCCCCCTGCTGACCGAGGCCCGCTCCCTGGGCCTCGCCCGCACCGAGGTGCACCGCATCATCGATCAGGAAGTGGAGCAATGACCGCACCCGCCATCCGGCTCACCGACGTGAGCCGCCGGTTCGGCCGCACGATCGCCCTCGCCGACGTGTCCGTGGAGGTGCCCGCTGGCATCGTCTGCGGGCTGCTCGGCCGCAACGGCGCCGGGAAGACGACCCTCATGTCGATCCTCGCGGGCCACGACCGCCCCTCCTCCGGCTCGGTCGAGGTGCTCGGCAGCGACCCGTTCGAGCACGCCGCCGTGATGGGCTCGATCAGCCTCATCCGCGACAACCAGCGGTACCCGGAGGACTTCAAGCTGAAGCACGTGCTGCGCGTCGCACCCCGCTTCCACGAGCGGTGGGACGCGCAGCTCGCGGCCGAGCTGGTCGACGCCTTCCGCCTGCCGTCCCGCCCGCAGGTGAAGAAGATGTCCCGCGGCCAGCAGTCCGGGCTCGGCATCGTGATCGGCCTCGCCTCCCGCGCCCCGCTCACGGTCTTCGACGAGCCGTACCTGGGCCTCGATGCGACGGCGCGGCGGATCTTCGCCGACCGGCTGCTCGCCACCCGCCTGGATGCGACCGACGCGCGCACGATCGTGCTGTCGACGCACCTGATCGACGAGATGGAGCAGCTGCTCGACCACGTCGTCATCCTCGACAGCGGTCGCCTGGTCCGCTCCGGCAGCACCGAGGAGGTCACGGCCGGCGCCCACTCGCTGAGCGGCCCCGCGGAGGCGGTCGGGCGGCTCGTCGCCGGCCGCACGCCCCTCAGCGCGCACCGCGTCGGCGGGCTGCTGTCGCTGGTGTTCGCCGGCGAGGCGCCTCCCGCCCTGGCGGCGGAGGCCCGAGCCGCCGGCGTGCAGCTCGCGCCGGTCGGCCTGCAGGACCTCGTCGCCGCGTTCGGCGACGTGCAGCCCGCCTCCACCACCGGGTCGAGCCGTCAGGAGGCCGCCGCGTGAGCGCCGCAGCCCCCGTCACCGCGCGCCCCGCTTCCCCGGTGGACGTCGTCGCGCTGCAGTACGCCAACCGGAACCGGATGCTCGGCATCCCGCTGCTCATCCTCGGCGTCGTCGTGGTGCTGTCGGTCGCGATCAGCATCGCGGTCCTGCGCGCCGGCGGCACCCTGAAGGGCTCCGACTCCAACGCGAGCATCCTGTGGAGCGTCCTGGGCTACACGGTCGCGATCGGCGTGCAGACGACGGCCACGAGCTTCCCGTTCGCGCTCGCGCTCGGCTCCACGCGCCGCACCTTCGTGCTCGGCGCGCTGCTCACCTCCGTGGTGCAGGCGGCGGTCGTCTCGGCGGCGGCGGTCGTCCTGCTGGGCCTCGAGCTGGTCACCGGCGGGTGGTTCATCGGCGCCCGCGTGGTGTCGTCGGTGCTGCTCGGCGGCGGGAACCCGCTGCTGCTGGCCGGCGTGATGTTCCTGTCGGTCCTCACCGCGCTCGCCGTCGGCGGCGTGTTCGGCGCGGCCTGGGTCCGGTTCGGCGCAGCCGGACCGGCGGCGCTCGGCCTCGGCGGCGTCGCCGCCGTGGTGCTCGCGATCCTGCTGCTCGGACCCCGCCTCGTCGAGCTCTCGGGAGCGTTCCAGCCGTGGCGGCTCGCGGTCGCCGGCGCGGTCGTGATCGGGCTGTCGATCGTCGGCCAGTACCTCCTGCTGCGGCGCGCCAGCGTCCGCTGATCCCCCTCCCCGTCCCGGAAGGACCTCCCCCGTGAGCACCTCCACCGTCGCGCGCCCCGCGTCGCCCGCCGACGTCGTCGCGCTGCAGTACGCCAACCCGACCCGGATGGTCACCATCCCGATCGGCATCATCGTCGCCGTCGTCGTCGTGATGACCTGCGTCACCTTCGCGGTCGTCGACGCGGGAGGCCGCAGCAGCGACCTGGATTACAACGGGGCCGTGATCTGGAGCCTCTTCGGCTTCGTCGTCGCGACCGGTGTGCAGGCCGTCACGGCCGCCTTCCCGCTCGCCCTCGCGCTCGGCACCACCCGCAGGACCTTCGCGCTCGGCGTGCTGACCACCCAGCTGCTCCAGTCCGTGCTGCTCGCCGCCGTGGCGCTGGTGCTGCTCGGACTGGAGGGGGTGAGCGGCGGCTGGTTCGTCGGCGCCCGCGTGCTGGGCGACGCGACGCTCGGCGGCGGGAACCCCGGCGTGCTGATCGTGACGATGCTCCTCGCGTCGCTGTCCGCGCTCGCGGCGGGCGGTCTGTTCGGCGCCGCCTTCGTGCGGTTCGGATCGCGGGGACCCGCCGTGCTCGGCATCGTCCTGGCCGCGGTCGTGACCCTGGTCCTGCTGCTGGCCCTGCCGCCGATCCTCGCGGCCCTCACCGCGTTCCAGCCCTGGTGGCTCGTCGTCGCGGCGCTCCTCGTGGTCGCTCTGGGCACGAGCGGCCAGTACGCGCTGCTGCGGGGCGCGAGCGTCCGGTAGGAGGCAGGCGCGGTCGGCTCGCTGCCTGGATCGAGGCTTCGGTGCGGCCTTCAGGCCGCGCCAGGTGGACGATTCCGCAGAGCCATCACTCGACGGCGGTCCACGTCGCTCGGGGATCCTTCGCAGACTTGCCGCTCCAGACGACCAAGGACTCGTCGCGCAGCGCGGTGAGGTGCCGGATCACCGTCGGCCGCGCCAGCCCGGTCAGATCCTGCACCTCGCCGGTCCCGAGACTCGTCCCAGCACTCCGCAGCGCACGGAGGGTCGCCACCGCACCGCGCGGAAGGCTATCGATCACGTCCTGCGGGATGCGCGAGACGCCCAGGAGGGCGAGGCGGACCGACGCCTGCCCCTGGGTGTAGCTGGGATCGGTCAACCCCTGCAAGCGCATCTCCTCGAACATCCGCCGGATGCCCTCGCCGAACTCCCTCGTGATCCGGAGATCGGTGCACACCCGAGCGATTCGGGGATTCCGGGCATAGCGGTCGATCTCCAGAGGCCGGGACGGATCCGCGAGACCGGGGAACCTCCCCGGGCTGGTGATCTCGATCCGGTTCGGAAAGATCTCGACGCGGATGTGGTCCCCCGCCAGGTTGTAGGACCGATGCACGACCGCGTTGACGATGCCTTCCAGCCACGCATCCCGGGGGACGATCGGGAGGTCCGCGAACCGTCCGGACGCGTCGAGTGCAGTACGCCTCGGCTGCCACTGGTCGACGAGCGCGGCTGCTCGCTCGATGAGGCGAGGGATCGGCCCCTCCACCCGTTCGTCGTAGCCGGCGTCCAGAGTCAACCTGCTGCCCGCGCCTCGGTCGTTCGCGCGGTAGCGCACGACCCGGACAGATGCACTCGGGAAGCGCTGCTCGGGGTGCTCGGCGAAGAGCAGGTACCCCGCTGCGGTCACCGCCCCATTGCCCGTCAGCAGGCCCCGGTTCCTGAGCAGCTGCGTGTCGGTTCCGGTGAACCCGGCGGCGTCCCGGTACTGCCGGACGAGCGTCGTGTCGAGCATGCCGACCTTCACGCCGGCGATGGAGGTGCCGTCGAACTGCGCCCCACGATCGAAGTGCAGCTCCTGACGCTGCGTGAACGTCAGCCTGCGCGATTCATCACCGACGCGGAGGTAGCAGTCACCGTTCTTCAGCTCGTGGACCGACTCGGATGGCGGGACTCGGAACACGAGGAGGGTGTCGACCTCGCCGAGGTCGTTCACGCACGATGCCTGCTCGATGCGATGCGGCACCGGCGGCACGGAGTGGTCGATCGCAGCCTGCCGCAGCTCGTTCGTCTTGCGGACGTCCGACTTGGTCCCCTCCACCCGGCCGTCATGCAGCCCGACGACGAGGACGCCACCCTCCGCATTCGCCAGAGCGACGAGAGCGATCGCAACGTCCTTCGCTCCGACTCGGGACGACTTCCGTTCGAGCCATTGATCCTCGTCCAGCTCGAGCAGGAGGCGGCCCGTCGACTCGATTGGAGCCGCCAGAGCGCGGTCGACGTCGTTCGATGACATGTATCTACTCTAACATTATTAGAGTAGATGCAAGCAGTCGCCCAGGAGCGCAGGACGGGGGCCGGCGCCAGCAAGAACGCGAAAGACCCACCGGAGGCGGGCCTTTGATGGCTGGGGTACCTGGACTCGAACCACGAACAACTGAGCGCCACTTGGCTCGTCAGTCCCGCGCCGCGAAATTGCTGAGATCCCGTGTTTGTAGGGATCCCATGGCGTAAACGGTGGCGCTGGGTACAAACAGACAGCGGGTCGAATTCGCTGATTCGTGCTCCTCCAGGGTCTCCGGTCACCACGATCAAGTCGTGCTCGCCGGCGTGGTGTTCGTCAGCCTCACGTCGTCCTGATCAAGGGCTCAACTCGACCGGGCCGTGCTCCAAAGATGCCTGAACCCCCGCAGCCGACGGTATGCGATGCCAGCGGTGTCGGACCCGTCGTGGATCATCCAGGGCGGAGGTGGTCGTGACTGTCAGGCAGCGCATCACGATGTGGGTCGGGATCGTGCTTTTCCTACTCGGCGCATGGATTCTCCTGACCTCGACGGGCCAGTGGCTCGGCAGACTTCCCGGCGACACGAGGACTGCTGTCATCGGCCTGGTGGGGATCGTACTGGTGCCTGTCATTACGTTCTTCACATCACGGGCTCAGGAGCGTCGGCGCGCCCGCGACGATGCAATCCGCGAGAAGCGAACGCAGTTCTACGACATGGCCATCCGCGGCATGCTCCGGATGTTCAATCTCGACAAGACCGCGAAGCCCTCCACTCCCAACCAGCAGATGAAGTTTTTCGCGGACATCACGCCGGAGTTCATCCTGTACGCGTCGCGCGGCGTCGTGCTCGCCTGGAACAACTTTCGCAAGTTGGGGCAGCAGGGCTCACCCAGTCAAGGCGACTTCATTGCAGCCTTCGAGAATGTTTTCCGCGAGATGCGGAAGGACCTCGGTCACGATGTTCCGGCGCGTCCAAACTTGGAGTTGATGGCTTTGTTTGTCAACGACATCGACAACCTGAACCCAAAGAAGCGAAAGAAGGGGCTCCAACCTGCGGAAGAGCAGCCCGAGTAGTTCGGGGCTTGGCCGGGTCCTGGACAAGCAGGCGGCTACCAACCATCACATCAAGGGATAGTGCCAACGCGTGCCCGACGAGATGACTGACACGGAACGGGCGGATCGCACTGTCGTCATCTGAAAGGTCGGACTCCGGCAGGCCAGGGTCCATTCCCTTACCCGCTCGTGCTGCTCGATCTCCTCGATCAGCTGCAGCCGGAAGACCAGACCGCGCAGATACTGCCGCTCGTCTGCGATCGCCATCCTGTGATGGAAGCGTCGAGACCAAGTGTTGCGCTGTCCTCGGCCGATCCATTGTGAAGGGGCACGTCGACCCGGGCGTCGGCGAGACAAGGCCGTCCAAGCGGCCCTCAAGTGCCTCCTTGTGAGGCGGCGATTACACAATCCGTTCAGGTCAGAGATAGCCGCTGATTGCGCGCTCTGAAGCGGTTGCTCGCGCGAGCCTGCCCCCGCCCGCGTCGAAGGAGTTGGCGCACGCACCCGGACACGGAGAAGCACGGCGCTCCTCCTATATGAAACACCGAGGAGGGCGAAGCGATCGGCGCCCGCCGGAGGAACGCGAAAGGCCCGCCGGAGGCGGGCCTTTATGGCTGGGGTACCTGGACTCGAACCAAGAACAACTGAACCAGAATCAGCCGTGTTGCCAATTACACCATACCCCAATGCTGCAACCGATCGGTTGCAGGCGGGTGGCTCCTGGTGCGGGGGCCGGTCGGCAAGCATACCCGACGGTGGAGGCGGTCGCCCCGCGGCGGCGCGCTCGACGCGGGACCCCGTTCCGGATCGTGATCCGAGTCGCCACCACACCGGGCAAGGCGCGTCAGCGCGGCGGCGAAGCCCGGGGCGGGCGGTGCAGCACGGTGCCCGTCCGACCCGCGAACCACCGGACCACCGGCGGGCGCAGCGCGAGCACGAGTCCCGCGGTGAGGACCAGCGAGACCGCGAACACGATCACGCCGGCCGGGCTCTGGTCGTCGCGGACCGCGTACATGTGGTTCAGGTTCCGCACCGCGCCGGTCGCGAGCACCAGGAACACGTGCACGACGGTGAACCCGACCAGGAACCACATCGTCCACCGGTGCGCGGTCTTCGCCGTCCGCAGCGGGAACCACCGGTCGAGAGGCCGGAGGCGCGCCGCGAACCCCGGCGCCGCGCGCAGTCCCGTGAGCACCGCGATCGGGCCGGCGACGTAGACGACCAGGAAGTAGCTCAGCTGCTGCAGCGCGTTGTAGTTCACCCAGCCGTCCTCGGTGGGCCAGGCGAGGGAGGCGTACTGCAGGCCCGCGGAGATCGCCTGCGGCACGACGGCCCAGTCCGTCGGCACGATGCGCGCCCAGTGGCCGCTCACCGCGGCGAGCACGACGAACAGCACGCCGTTCAGCACCCACAGCGTGTCCGCGACGTAGTGCGACCACAGGTCGATCGCGATGCGGATCGGCGGGTTCGCGGTGCGGAGGCGGCCGTCGTTGCGGCGGGTCCAGAACGTCGAGGGGCGCCCGCCGCGGTGGATGCGCCAGCCGGACCGCACGGTGAAGAGCAGGAACACGGCGTTCAGCCCGTGCTGCCACGCCGCCCAGGCGGGGAAGCCCGCCGCGACGCCGGCCGGCTGGGGCGCATGCCCGGGATAGACCTCGAGGAACGCCTCCCCCACCTCGGAGAAGCGGATCACCCGCGCGATCACGACGACGACCACGGCCAGCACCAGGAGCGCCGCGGCGAACCACGGCCACCGCCGGCGCTCGCCGGGTACCGCCTCCGCGCTCACGCCGCGGTCGGCAGCAGGCCGCGCAGCTTCCGCACGCGGGCGAGCGACTCGTTCCGTCCCAGGATCGCGAGCGACTCGAACAGCGGCGGCGACACGCGCCGCCCGCTCGCCGCCACCCGGACGGGACCGAAGGCGACCCGCGGCTTCAGGCCCAGGTCCTCGATCAGCGCGGCCTCGAGGGCGACGCGCACCCCGTCCACCGTCCACTCCCCCACCCCGTCGAGCGCCGCCTCCGCTGCCGCCAGCACCTCCGCCGCGTTCTTCGGCAGGCCCGCGAGGGCCGGCTCGTCGGGCGTCAGCGCGTCCACGCCGACGAAGAACGAGGCGAGCAGGTCCGGCGCCTGACCCAGCAGCTGCATGCGTTCCTGCACGAGCGGCGTCAGCGTGCGGAGCAGCGCCAGCTGCGCCTCCGCGGGCTGCTCGGGCAGCACGCCCTGCACCTGCAGGTACGGCACCATCCGGCCGGCGAGGTCGTCCGGGTCGAGCAGGCGGATGTGGTCGCCGTTGATCGACTCGGCCTTCTTCAGGTCGAAGCGAGCCGGGTTCGGGTTGACGTTCCGGATGTCGAAGGCCGCCGCCAGCTCGGCCCGCGAGAACACGTCGCGGTCCGGGCCGATCGACCAGCCGAGCAGCGCGAGGTAGTTCAGCAGGCCCTCGGGGATGAACCCGCGCTCGCGGTGGAGGAACAGGTTCGACTCGGGATCGCGCTTCGACAGCTTCTTCGTGCCGTCCCCCAGCACCAGCGGCATGTGCCCGAAGCGAGGCACCCAGCGGGCCACGCCGATGTCGATCAGCGCGTGGTAGAGCGCGATCTGCCGCGGTGTGGAGGGCAGCAGGTCCTCCCCCCGCAGCACGTCCGTGACACGCATCAGGGCGTCGTCGACCGGGTTGACGAGCGTGTACAGCGGCTGCCCGCCGGGGCGCACGACGACGAAGTCGGGGAACGAGCCGGCCGCGAACGTGATCGGGCCGCGGACCAGGTCGTCGAAGGAGAGGTCCTCGTCCGGAACCCGGAGGCGCAGCGCGGGCTGCCTGCCCTCGATCGCGAACTCCGCACGCACCGCGGCGTCGCGCTCCCAGTTGCCGTAGCCCTGCTGGACGGCGCGGCCCTCGGCGAGGTTCCGCGCCTCGATCTCCGCCGCCGTCATGTACGACTCGTAGAGATGACGGGAGGCGGTGAGCCGCGCGATGACGTCCTGGTAGATCTCGCCGCGCTCGGACTGCCGGTACGGGCCGTCGGGGCCGCCCGTGATTATCCCCTCGTCCCAGTCGAGCCCCATCCAGGTCAGCGCGTCGATGATCTGCGCGAACGACTGCTCGCTGTCGCGCGCGGCGTCCGTGTCCTCGATGCGGAACACGAACGTGCCGCCGGTGTGCCGCGCCTGCGCCCAGTTGAAGAGCGCGGTGCGGACCAGGCCGACGTGCGGCAGGCCGGTCGGGGACGGGCAGAAGCGGACGCGGACGTCGGAGCCCGTTGCGGTGGAGAAGGGGTGCTCGGTCGACATGGCGATCGGCGAGTCTACCGAGGGCGCGGTCAGGCGGCCACGACCGCCAGCGCCGCGACCGCGATCAGCGCCCAGGCTCCCAGCCCGGCGGCGGCCGTGGCCAGCCCGGTGCCCAGCAGCCGCCGGAGGCGGATGCCCGAGCCGAGCGCGAACAGGGCCATGCCGAGCAGGACGGTCTGCAGCAGCTGCGCGACGTCGAGCACGGGCTGCGGCACCGGCAGCAGGCTGCGCACCGCGACGGCGACCACGAACCCCAGTACGAAGAGCGGCACGATCGGCGCCCTCACCCCCTCCGCGGCGCCCCGCAGCCGCAGGACGAGTCCCGTGCCGGCCACCAGCGGGGCCAGCAGCAGCACCCGCAGCAGCTTCACGACGACCGCGACGGCGAGCGCGGCGCTGCCCCACTGCTGCGCGGTCGCGACGACCTGGCCGACGTCGTGGACGCTCGCGCCGGTCCACCGGCCGAACGCGTCGGTCGAGAGGCGCATCGCCGTCGCGAGCAGCGGGATCACCACGATGGCGAGCGTGCCGCACAGCGTGACGAGCGCGACCGGCCGGGACTGCTCCTCCGGGTCGCTGCGGGTGACGGCGGCCATCGCACCGATCGCGGACGCGCCGCAGATCGAGAAGCCGGCGGCGAGCAGGATCGGCTCGTTGCCCGGCAGGCGCGCCAGCCGAGCGATCGCGTACGTGCCGGCGAACGCGACCGCCGTGACCAGCACCACGGCGACGACCGTCGGCCAGCCCAGCCGCACGACGTCGCCGAGCACCAGCTGCAGCCCCAGCAGGACCACCCCGATCCGGAGGCAGCGACGCGCGGCGGCAGCGATCCCCGGCCGCAGCGGTCCGTCGAGCACCCGGGTCGCCGCGGGGATCTGGCCGGCGAGGACGCCGAGCACGACGCAGACCGTGAGCTGCGGGACGGCCGGCACCAGCAGGTGGACGCCGGAGCCGATGCCGACGGCGAGCAGCGCGAGCGCGAGCCCGCGGATCACGGACGGTCGCGGACCGGGTTGACCAGGCGGCCGAGGGAGCCGATCTCGATCTCGACCCGTTGCCCGGCGACGATCTCGAGGTCGCCGATCGGGCTGCCGGTGCCGACGTTCCCGCCGACGGTGCCGGCGTTCTT
>NZ_CAXTOQ010000062.1:0-18447 GCF_964245895.1 uncultured Amnibacterium sp. | reverse complement strand
GCAGCTCGCCGCCGTCGAGCGCGCCGACGACGACCCTGCCGCTCGTCGCGCCGAGGTCGATCGCCGCGACGCTGCTCATCCCCGACACCCTTCGTTGCGAAGGCGTTCTGGGCAGCCGAAGGCCCCCAGAACGCCTTCACAACGAAATGAGGGCGTCATCGGAGGAAGGCGGCGGCGACGCCGGCGTCCACCGGGATGTGCAGGCCCGTCGTGTGCGACAGGTCCGGGCCGGTGAGCACGGCGACCGCGTTCGCCACGTGCTCGGGCAGCACCTCCCGCTTCAGGATGGTGCGCTGGGCGTAGAACCTTCCGAGGTCGTCCTCGGCGATGCCGTAGGTCTTGGCCCGGTTCGCTCCCCAGCCGGAGGCGAAGATGCCGGAGCCGCGCACGACCCCGTCGGGGTTGATGCCGTTCACCTTCACGCCGTGCTCGCCGAGCTCGACGGCGAGCAGCCGCACCTGGTGCGCCTGGTCCGCCTTCGTCGCGGAGTAGGCGATGTTGTTCGGGCCGGCGAACACCGAGTTCTTGCTCGAGATGTAGATCACGTCGCCGCCGAGCCCCTGGTCGATCAGCACCCGCGCCGACGCCTTCGAGACGAGGAACGAGCCCTTCGCCATCACGTCGTGCTGCAGGTCCCAGTCCGCAGCGGTGGTCTCGAGCAGCGGCTTCGACAGCGACAGGCCGGCGTTGTTGACCACCAGGTCGAGGCCGCCGAAGGCGAGCACGGTCGCATCGATCGCGGCCTGCACGGCCGCCTCGTCGGTCACGTCCGCCTGCACACCGATCGCGACGTCGGCGTTCCCGAGCTCCGCCGCGGCGGCCTGCGCCTTCGCGAGGTCGAGGTCCGCGATGACGACGCACGCCCCCTCCGCGGCCAGCCGGGTCGCGATCGCCTTGCCGATGCCGGAGGCGGCGCCGGTGACCAGCGCGATGCGGGTCGCGTGGCTCTTCGGCTTCGGCAGCCGCTGCAGCTTCGCCTCCTCCAGCGCCCAGTACTCGATGCGGAACTTCTCCGCCTCGTCGATCGGCGCGTAGGTGGACAGCGCCTCGGCGCCGCGCATGACGTTGATCGCGTTGACGTAGAACTCACCGGCGACGCGGGCGGTCTGCTTGTTCGCGCCCCAGCTGAACATCCCGACGCCGGGCACGAGCACGATCAGCGGGTCCGCGCCGCGGATCGCGGGGGAGTCCGAGGTCGCGTGGCGGTCGTAGTACGCCTGGTAGTCGGCGCGGTAGGTCTCGTGCAGCTGCCGCAGCCGCGCGATCTGCTCCTCCGCCGTCGCGGTCGCCGGCAGGTCGAGCAGCAGCGGCTGCACCTTCGTGCGCAGGAAGTGGTCCGGGCAGGAGGTGCCGAGCGCGGCCAGGCGCGGGTGCTCGCTCCGGGCCAGGAAGTCGAGGACCGCGGACGCGTCGGTGAAGTGGCCCACCATCGGCCGGTCGTGCGAGGCGATGCCGCGGATCGTCGGCGCGAGCGCGACGGCGCGCGCGCGGCGCTCGGCGTCCGGGAGCGCCGCGAACCCCTCGAGCGCCGGCCCGAAGGGCTCCGGCCGCCCGTGCTCGGCGATGTGCGCCTCCGCGGTGCGGATGATCCAGAGGGAGCTCGCCTCCGCCTCCTCGCTCGTGTCGCCCCACGCGGTGATGCCGTGGCCGCCGAGGATGCACCCGACGGCGTCGGGGTTCGCCGCCTTGATCGCCGCGATGTCGAGCCCCAGTTGGAAGCCGGGGCGACGCCACGGCACCCAGACGACCTTGCCGCCGAAGACCTCGGCGGTGAGGCGCTCGCCGTCGGCGGCGGTCGCGATCGCGATGCCGGCGTCGGGGTGCAGGTGGTCGACGTGCGCGGCGTTGACGAGCCCGTGCATCGCGGTGTCGATGGAGGGGGCCGCGCCGCCCTTCCCGAACAGGGTGAAGTCGAACGCGGCGACCATCTCGTCCTCGCGCTCGACGCCGGGGTACACCCCCTGCATCGCGCGGAGGCGGTCGACGCGCAGCACGGCGAGGCCCGCCTCCGTCAGCGTGCCGAGGTCGCCGCCGGAACCCTTCACCCACATCAGCTCGACCGGGTCGCCGGTGACCGGATCGGTCTCGACGCCCTTCGCGGAGGTGTTGCCGCCCGCGTAGTTCGTGACCGTGGGGTCGGCGCCGAGGCGGTTGGAGCGCGCGATCAGCGCGGCGGCGGTCTGGTTGGTCACAGGTGCTCCAGTCCGGGACGCGGGCTTGCCGCTTTCTGCGGCGGATACGGGGTGTCGCCTGCAGGAAGTGGCAAGGCCGCGGTGGTGATCGTCATGTCAGACCTGCCGGAAGGGGATGTTCAGGAGGGACGCCGCCGCCCGGTAGTCCGCCGCGTGCGCGCCGACGGACAGCGACCAGTGGTGGCCGATGCCGGTCGCACTCCACTCGTCCACCCACTCGCCGGGGTCGCGGCCGAAGTCGACGCGGGAGGTGGTGTTGCCGATCGCGAGCAGCGGTCCGGGCACGACGGTGCCCTCGCACGCGACGAAGGCGAGCGTGCCGTCGCGGTCCTGCCCGAGACCGAGCAGGGTCACCGGCCCGGGCTGCACGTCGAACTCGACGGAGACGCCCCAGCCGCGCTTGCCGTGGTAGACCCCGAGCCCGCGCAGCAGCGGCTCGCGGGAGGAGACGGCGAGGTGCGCGGGGCCGTCGTGGCCCATCTCGACCACGCCGTCCTCGAAGTTCAGCGCCTGGATCTCGCAGAAGGAGCCGCCGGCCCCGATCACGTGGGTCGCGAGCTGCGCGACGGTCGTGCGCAGCTCGTACTCGCCGGTCGTGGGGATGCCGCGCGCGGTGAGCAGGGAGGCGCCGAGGATCATGCCCGCGCCGAGCCGCTCGTGCTGCTCCCCGTCGAGCCCGCGGTGGTAGTAGGCGATCGAGTCGAGGTCGAAGTCCTCCACCAGGCGGTCGAGGCCGACGGAGACCCTGGCGCCCCAGGCGAAGTCGTCGTCGACGACGGTCTCGTCGAGCGTGAACACCTGCCGCGCGAGGTCCATCCGCGCCGCGGTCTCCGCCTCCGTCACCTGCTCGACGCGGTGCCGCAGGTCGTCGAACTCGAGCACCTCCACGTGCGAGCCGAACGTGGTCGGCAGCAGGGTGAGATCGGTGGAGACGTCGAGCATGCCCGGATAGACGTGGCCCATCAGGCCGTGCCGGGCGTGGCGCAGCGCCGACCGGACGTGGGCGGCGTTGATCCACCGCTCGATCCGCGCCCACGCCGACTCCTGGCGCAGGTAGCCGGACACCGAGCGGAACGGGATGCCGGCGCGGCCGAACAGGTTGCCGACCTCGGGCACCGGGCACTGGCCGCAGTACGCCAGCCACGCGCCGGTGTCGAACGAGGCGTGGTCCATCTTCTCCGTCGGCTGCAGGTCGATGACGAGCACGGGGCTGTTCGCCCGCTGCGCGATCGGCAGCACCATCGAGGAGGTGAGGTAGGTGGTGAGGAACAGCACGATCAGGTCGCAGTCGGCCTGGCGGAGGCGCTCGGCCGCGACCGCGCCCTCCTGCGCGTCGGAGATGAACCCGACGTCGGTGACCTCGGCGTCCATCCCCTCGAACCGCTGCGACGCGTACCGCGCGGACTCCTGCAGCTGCGGCAGCAGGTCGGGGAACTGGGGCCAGTAGGTGCCGAGTCCGCCGGCGACGAGGCCGATGCGCGGCTTGCGGCGCTGCTTCGGCGGCAGCAGCTCGGCGATCGTGGGCATCAGGCGCCCCATCCGGCCTGCGCGCCGCCGACGCGGTCGGCCTCGATGCGGGACTGGTAGTCGCTCGCGGCGTACGCCCGCATCGGGTCACGCGGCAGGCCCCGCGCCTCCCGCCAGTCGGCGAGCGCCGGGCGCACGTCGGTGGAGAACGCGTCCATCAGGATCCCGTTCGCGGTGAGCACGTCGCCCTCGCGCTGCGCGGCGTCGAGCGCGTCCCGGTCGAGCAGCAGCGCGCGGGCCGTCATCTCCTGCACGTTCAGCACGCTGCGGATCTGGCCCGGGATCTTCTGCTCGATGTTGTGGCACTGGTCGAGCATGAACGCGACGCCGGAGGCCGCCCCGTACCCGCCTCCACGGATCACCTCGACGAGGATGCGGAACAGCTGGAACGGGTCGGCGGCGCCGACGATCAGGTCGTCGTCCGCGTAGAAGCGGCTGTTGAAGTCGAACGAGCCGAGCCGGCCGAGGCGCAGCAGCTGCATGACGATGAACTCGATGTTCGTGCTCGGCGCGTGGTGCCCGGTGTCGAGGCACACGAACGCCTTCTCCCCGAGCGCGGTGACCTGGGCGTAGGAGGTGCCCCAGTCCGGCACGTCCGTGTGGTAGAACGCGGGTTCGAAGATCTTGTACTCGAGGACCAGGCGCTGCTCGTCGCCGATCGCGGCGTAGATCTCCGCGAGCGACTCGGCCAGGTGGTCCTGCCGGGTGCGCATGTCGTCCTGGCCCGGGTAGTTCGTGCCGTCCGCGAGCCAGATCTTCAGGTCGCGCGACCCGGTCGCGTCCATCACCTCGATGCAGCGCAGGTGGTGGTCGATGGCCCTGCGGCGCACGGCGGCGTCGCGGTGGGCGAGGCTGCCGAGCTTGTACGCCTCGTCCTGGAACGTGTTGGAGTTGATGGTGCCGAGCCGCACGCCGAGCCCCTCGGCGTGCGCGCGGAGGGCGCCGAAGTCGTCGACGAGGTCCCACGGGATGTGCAGCGCGACGCTGGGCGCGAGCCCGGTGAGCCGGTTGACCTCGGCCGCGTCCGCGATCTTCTCGAACGGGTCCCGCGGCACGCCGGCCTGCGGGAAGACGCGGAAGCGCGTCCCCGAGTTGCCGAAGGCCCAGGAGGGCAGCTCGATCGCCTGGTCGGCGAGCCGGTCGGCTATCGCATCGAAGGACGGCATCGTGCCTCCGCCTCTCTGACGGCCTCGACCGTCGTGAATCGTTTCAAGTGCCAGCGTAGGGACGCGGGCGGGGTGGGGTCAACCCTGCGGATCGGCGAGTTGCGACTGGAGGTGGAAGACCTCGGTCAGGCGGAGGAAGCCGGTGTCCGGCGCGCCGTCGAGCGCGACGAAGAACGGCGCCATCTCGGCCTGCCACCGCGCGTTCACCCCGGTCGCGGCCATGCCCGCGAGCGACGCCTCGAGCGAGTCCGTCTCGAAGTAGCCGATCAGCAGGCCGTCGTCGCGGACGAAGAGGGAGTAGTTCCGCCAGCCCGTGTCGCTCAGGGCCTGCAGCATGTCGGGCCAGACGGCCGCGTGGCGGCGCCGGTACTCGGCGAGCCGCTCGGGCCTCACCTGCAGCTGGAAGCAGACGCGTTCCATCCGGGCTCCTTCCATGACGGGACGGGCGCACGGACCGCCGGCCCCCGGATCGTTCCGGGGGCCGGCGGCTCGGGCGATCAGAGGTTGTCGTCGAAGTGGTACTTGTCGATGTTGTCCGCGGTGAACTCGATCGGCGGGCCGACGATGACGGTGCCCTTCGCGCCGACCTTCAGCGTGCCGAGGTCGCCGGCGTCGAAGCTGTCGCCCTCCTTGCCCGTGATGGTGCCCGCGACGAGCGCCTTGCCCGCGTAGACCGCGGCCTCACCGATCTGCGACGGGTCCCAGAGCGCGAAGCCCTTGACGGTGCCGTCCTTGATGTAGGCGCGCATCTGCTTCGGCAGACCGAGCCCGACCAGGGCGACCTTGCCCTTGTACTGCGACTTGGAGAGGTAGCGCGCCGTCGCCGCGATGCCGACCGTCGTGGGGGAGATGATCCCCTTCAGGTTCGGGTACGACTTCAGCAGGCCCTGCGCGGCCTGGAACGACTTCGTGTCGTCGTCGTCGCCGTAGACGGTCGTCACCAGGTCGAGGTTCTTGTAGTCGGCGTTCGACTTCAGCTCGTCCTTCATGAACTGGATCCAGGTGTTCTGGTTCGTGGCGTTCGCGGTCGCGGAGAGGATGGCGATCTGGCCGCCGTCCGGCAGCTGCTCGTGCAGCTGCTTCAGCTCCACCAGCGCGACGTCCTTCGACTCGACCTGGTTGATGAAGATGCTGCGGCAGTTCGCGTCGGAGTCGAAGGTGATGATCTTCGCGCCGGCGGCCTTCGCCTGGTTCAGCGACGAGCAGACCGCGTTCGGGTCGTTCGCCGCGATGGCGATGACCTTGACGCGCTTCTGCGTGAGGGTGTTGATGTACGACACCTGCGACGACGCGCTCGCGTCGTTCGGGCCGACGATCGACGACGTCGCGCCGACGGCCTTCGCCGCCGAGGTGCCGCCGGACAGCTCGACGTCCGTGTACGGGTTGTTCAGCTGCTTCGGGATGAAGGCGATGCTGAAGTCCTTGCTCGCCGCCGAGCCGCTCGACGACGAGCCGGGGGTGGACGAGCCGGAGCACGCGGTGAGGGCCAGGGCGAGCGACACGGCGGTCGCCCCCAGCCCGAGGACGGCGGTGCGGGGGCGCCGCCGGGTGTTCGAGTTCTGCACGGTACTGCTCCTTCTCGGTGTGGGGATGGCCCGTCGCGCTGCGCCGACGGGGGTCTCAGGCGGTGGCGACGCCGACGTCCGGGCGTCGTCCGCGTCGGCGGGCGAGGGCGGCGGAGATGCGGGCGGACACCGTGGGGGCGACGACGGACACGACGAGCAGGCCGCCGGTCACGATGGTGAGCGCGGTGTCCGGCAGGCCCGCGAGCTGCAGGGCGTAGGTCACCGTGCGGATGAGCAGCACGCCGGCGACCACGCCGACGATGCCGCCGGAGCCGCCGAAGATCGAGACCCCGCCCAGCAGGACCGCGGCGACGACCGTGAGCTCGAGCCCCTCCACGCTGTCGCTCTGCGCGGTGGAGTAGCGCAGCACCCAGAAGGTGCCGACGAGGGAGCAGACCAGCCCGCTCACGACGTACAGGCCGAACTTCGCGCGGCCGACGCGGATGCCGACGAAGCCCGCCGCCTCCGTGCTGTAGCCGAGCGCGAACAGGCCGCGGCCGTAGGGCGTCAGGTGCAGGACGATCCCGAACACCGTGACGACGACGAGCGCCAGCAGCATGAAGAGGGGGAACTGGGTGCCCGGCACCGTCGAGGTGGCGAACGCCGTGAGGTCCGGCGGGAAGTCGGCGACGGCCCGGTCGCCGATCACGACGAGCGCGAGCCCGCGGAACAGCGCCAGCGTGCCGATGGTGACCGCGAGCGACGGCAGGCCGACGACGGTGATGAGGAAGCCGTTGAGCGCGCCGCAGGCGACGCCGACGAGGGCGCAGAGCAGCACGATCAGGGGGACGGGGAGGTGCAGGTTCGCCCACAGCACGCCCATCGTGGCCGCGGACAGCCCGGCGATGCTGGCGATGGAGAGGTCGATCTCGCCCGTGATGATGATGAACGCGAGCGGCATCGCCATCAGCAGGACCGGGACCGCGTCGATGAGCAGGAAGTTGACGGTGAGGTCCGAGAAGAAGTTCGGCACCGCGACGCAGGCGACGACGGCGACGAGCAGCAGCGCGGAGACGATCACGGAGTCGCGGCCGCGCAGGGCCCTGGGGAGGCGCCGGCCGAGCCGGGGCGTCGCGGTGTCAGGCAATGCGGTCCTCCTCGACGAGCAGACGCTTCGCGGTGCGCAGCGAGATGAGGCGGTCGATCAGGATCGCGCCGATGATCAGCGCGCCGACGATGGCCTGCGTCCAGAACTTGCTGACGTTCAGCGCGGCGATGGCGCCGGTCATGGTGGTGAGCAGCACGGCGCCGATCGCGGCGCCGACCACCGAGCCGCTGCCGCCGAAGATCGCGACGCCGCCGATCACGACGGCCGCCACGACCTGCAGCTCGAGCCCGGTGCCGGTGTCCGCGCCGACGGAGTTGAACCGCGCGGTGTAGAGCACGCCGGCGAGGCCCGCGAGGGCGCCGCTCGCGATGAACGCGGTCACCACGCGCCGGCCGACGGGGATGCCGAAGAGCACGGCGGCGTCGGGGTCGGAGCCGATCGCGTAGAGGTCGCGGCCCGCGCGCGTGAAGTAGAGGACGAGCCCGACGACGATTGCGACCACGAAGGCGGCGACCGCGATGAGCGGGATGCCCAGGACCTCCTGCACCGCGAGGTTCCCGAACGCGTCGGGGGCGTCGCCGATGAAGTACTGCGTGCCGCCGGCCCAGGCGTAGGAGACGCCGCGGTAGATGTACAGCGTCCCCAGGGTGATGACGAGCGCGGGCACCTTCGCCGCGGTCACGATCAGGCCGTTGACCGCGCCGAGCACCGCGCCGAACAGGATGCCGACCGCGAACACGACGACGATCGGGGTGCCGGGCGCGCTGTGGAAGAGCGATCCCGTGCCGAACGCGGCGAGCCCGAGGATCGACCCGACCGAGAGGTCGACGTTGCGCGTGATCACCACGAGCGCCTGCCCCACGGCGAGGACCACGAAGATCGTCGCGTTCAGCAGCAGGTCCTCGACGCCCTGGGGGTCGAGGAACCGGGGGTTCACGATCGTCGTCACCGCCACGAGCAGGACCAGCGCGGCGAGGACCGACGCCTCGCGGGTCGGGATGCGGGAGCGCAGCGAGCGCGGCGGCACCGTGATGCGGCGCGCGGCTCCCTGCTCGGCGGCCGGCGCGCTCACCTCGTCACCTCCGGCGCGGCCGCGCTCGCCGCGTGCAGCACCGCCTCCGGAGTCGCGTCCGCGCGGTCGAGGGTCGCGGTCACCCGGCCCTCGTGCATCACGACGACCGTGTCGGCCATGCCCAGCACCTCCGGCAGCTCGGACGAGATCATCAGGACGCCGATGCCGCGCCCCGCGAGGGAGGAGATCAAGCGGTGCACCTCGGCCTTCGTGCCGACGTCGATGCCGCGGGTCGGCTCGTCGACGATCAGCAGCTTCGGGTCCGTCGCGAGCCACTTCGCGAGCACGACCTTCTGCTGGTTGCCGCCGGAGAGGGTCGAGACCGCGAGGTCCTGCGAGCCGGTCTTGACCTGGAGGCGCCCGGTCCACTCCTCGGCGGCCCGGCGCTCGCGGCGGGCGTCGATGACGCCGAAGCGCGCCAGCTGCTTGCGGAGCGTGAGCGTGGCGTTCCGGGCGACGGAGAGGTCCATCACGAGGCCCTGCTTGCGGCGGTCCTCCGGCACGAACGCGAGGCCGGCGTCGATCGCGGCCTGCGGCGACCGCGCCTTCAGCGCGGCGCCGCCGAACTCGACCGTGCCCCGGTCGTACGGGTCGACGCCGAAGACCGCGCGCGCCACCTCCGATCGGCCGGCGCCGACGAGGCCCGCCAGCGCGACGATCTCGCCGGAGCGGACGGTGAGGTCGATGTCCTGGAAGACCCCGGCGCGGGTGAGGCCGCGCACCGTCAGCAGCGGCTCGCCGATCACGGCGGGCTCCTTCGGGAACAGGGTCGTGACGTCCCGGCCGACCATCTCGCGGACCAGGCCGTCGACCGTCACGTCGCCCACCGCGTGCGTGGCGATGTACGCGCCGTCCCGCATCACGGTGACGCGGTCGCAGAGGTCGAACACCTCCTCGAAGCGGTGGGAGATGAAGAGGATGCCCGCGCCGCGGTCGCGCAGCCCGCGGGCGACAGTGAACAGGCGCGCGACCTCGGCGCCCGACAGCGCGGCGGTCGGCTCGTCCATCACCAGCACGCTGGCGTCGAGGGAGATGGCCTTCGCGATCTCGATGATCTGCTGGTCGGCGATGGAGAGGCCCTCGGCCTGCCGGTCCGGGTCGATCGGCACCCCGAGCCGGGTGAAGAGGTCGAACGCCTGCACCCGCATCGCCGCGCGGTCGATCAGGCCCAGCCGTCCGCGCGGCTGCCGCCCGACGAAGATGTTCTCCGCCACCGACAGGTCCGGGAACAGCGTCGGCTCCTGGTAGATGACCGAGATGCCCCGCGCCTTGCTCTCGGCCGGGCTGCGGAACGAGACCGGCTCGCCGCCGACGGAGAACTCGCCGCCGTCCGGCCGGTGCACGCCGGCGAGGACCTTCACCAGCGTCGACTTGCCGGCGCCGTTCTCCCCGATGAGCGCGTGGATCTCGCCGGGCCGCACCTCGATGGACCCGTCGACCAGCGCCTGCACGGCGCCGAACGACTTCGTCGCGTGCCGCAGGTCGAGCAGCGGGGCCGCGGGCGGCGAGGTGTGCTCGTCGAGCGCCATGGGCCCCTCCTCATCGAGAGATTGAAACGATAAAATGGGTGATCGCTGAGAACGGTAGGGCTCTCGGCCGCGTTCGTCAAGCGGAGGCGGGCCCCCGCGCCGGGCCGCGATGAAACCGTTCAACGACCGTGACCCGGGCGTTACAGTGAGCCGCGGCGGAGGACGGGGTGCGGTGAGCGACAGGGTGAGCGTCCGCGAGGTCGCGGTGCGGGCGGGCGTCTCCGTCGGCACGGTGTCGAACGTGCTCAACACGCCGGACAAGGTCGCGGGGCCGACCGCGGAGCGGGTGCACCGGGCGATCCAGGAGCTGGGGTTCGTGCCGAACGGCGCCGCCCGCCAGCTGCGGGCGGGCCGCAGCACCTCCGTCGGCTTCGTCGTCCTGGACGTCAGCAACCCGTTCTTCACGGACGTCGCTCGGGCCGCGGAGGAGCGCGCGGCGGAGGAGGGCTGGGGCCTCCTGATCGCGAACAGCGACGAGCGCGCCGACCGGGAGTCCGCGCACCTCGACCTCTTCGAGGAGCAGCGGGTCAGGGGCCTGCTCGTCTCGCCGGTGCAGGAGTCGCTGCCGAAGCTGCAGCGGCTGCGGGACCGCGGCATCCCGTCGGTGCTCGTCGACCGCTTGGCGACCGAGCCCGGCTTCTCCAGCGTCTCCGTCGACGACGTCCGCGGCGGGCGCGCCGCGGTGGAGCACCTGCTCGCGATCGGCCGGCGGCGGATCCTGTTCGTCGGCGGTCCTCTCGACCTCGCGCAGGTGCGCGACCGCCTCCGGGGGGCGCGGGAGGCGGTCGCCGCGGTCGAGGGCGCCGCGCTGGAGGTGCTGCCGGTGGCGGGGCTCACGATGCGGCAGGGGGTGGTGGCCGGCAGGGAGGTGCTGGCGCAGGGGCGCCGCGCGGACGCCGTCTTCGCCGCGAACGACCTGGTCGCGCTCGGCGTGCTGCAGGGCGTCGCGCTGAACGGCGGGCTGCGGGTGCCGGACGACCTCGCGATCGTCGGCTACGACGACATCGACTTCGCCGCCGCGGCCGCGGTGCCGATCACCTCGGTCCGCCAGCCCAGGCGCCGGATGGGCGTCACCGCGGTGGAGCTGCTGCTCGATGCGATCGCGGAGCGGGGCGAGCCCCGGCGGATCGTGCTCGAGCCCGAGCTCATCGTGCGGGACTCGACCTCGGTCCGGTGAGCTCGGCCCCGGCGCCGACCGGTGCGAAGAAGCGGTGCCGGCCGGGGCCGCACGCCTCCCGACGGCCGCCGGGCAGGACGACCTCGCCCGTCGCCCCGGTGGGCACCGTCACCTCGACGGCGAGCTCGCCGTCCGCGAGCCTCCACTCGATCCCGGCGGGGCCGTAGGGCGTGCGGACGTCGGCGGCGGCGTGCGTGAGCCCGCCTCCCGGCTGCGGTGCGAAGCGGATGGCGCGGTAGCCGGGCGCGGCGGGGGCGACGCCCGCGACGACCCGGTGCAGCCAGTCGGCGACCGCGCCGAGCGCGTAGTGGTTGAAGGAGGTCATGCCGCCGGGGTTGACCGTGCCGTCCGGCAGCAGGCTGTCCCACCGCTCCCAGATCGTGGTCGCGCCCATCCGCACCGCGTACAGCCAGGACGGGCACGACTCCTCGAGCAGCAGCGCGTACGCCGTGTCGACGTGCCCGGTGTCGGTGAGCGCGTCGCAGATCAGCGGCGTCCCGGCGAACCCGGTCGCGATCGTGTGCCCCGCCTCGCGGACGAGCGCCGCCAGGCGGTCGCCGGCCGCGGCGGTCTCCGCGTCGTCGAGCAGGCCGAACCGGATGGCGAGCGCCAGCGCCGTCTGGGTGTCCTCGGTGAGGCGGCCGTCCACCGTCCAGCGGGAGCGGAACGCCTGCCGCACGTCGTCAGCCAGCCGGGCGAAGCGGTCCGCCTCGCGGTCGTTCCCGAGCACGGCGGGCGTGGGCGCGAGCGTCCGTGCCGTGTGCGCGGCGTACGCGGTCGCGACGAGGGAGCGGTCGGTGCGGGCGAGCGACGGGTCCTCAGGCGGCGCCGCCGGATCGAGCCAGTCGCCCAGCTGGAACCCCTCGTCCCACAGGTGGTCGTCGCCGGACAGCCGCTCGACCAGCTCCACCCAGGCGACGGCTCTCGACCACTGCCGCGCGAGGACCGCGCGGTCGCCGAAGCGCTCCCACAGCGTCCACGGGGTGAGGACGGCGACGTCGCCCCAGACCGCGCCCGGCCGCGACGGGGTCCACCACGACCCGCCCGGGATCGTCGGCACGTACCACGGCACGGTGCCGTCGGCCTCCTGCTCCGCGGCGACGTCCCGCAGCCACGACGACAGGAAGCCCGCGCAGTCGTGCAGGAACGCGGCGGTCGGCGCGAAGACCTGGATGTCGCCGGTCCAGCCGAGGCGCTCGTCGCGCTGCGGGCAGTCGGTCGGGATGGAGACGAAGTTGCCGCGCATGCTCCAGAGGACGTTCTCGTGCAGGCGCTCGACCCGGGGGTCGGAGCACGCGAACCGGCCGGTGCGCTCGAGGTCCGAGTGCACGACGACCGCCTCCACCGCCTGCGCTGGGTCCCCGCCCGGCCACCCGTCGATCTCGGCGTACCGGAAGCCGTGCAGGGTGAACCGCGGCTCCCACTCCTCCTCGCCGCCGCCGCGCAGGACGTAGACGTCGGTCGCGGCCGCGTCCCGCAGGGGCCGGGTGCACAGCCCGCCGTGCTCGAGCACCTCGGCGTGCCGGATGCGCACGACCGAGCCGGCGTCGCCGCGCACGCGGATCCGCAGCCGGCCGGTGAGGTTCTGGCCGAAGTCGAGCAGCAGCAGTCCCTCCGGCGACGTCCACGCGGCGACCGGCCGCAGCCGCTGCGTCCGGCGGATCGGCGGCGCCTCCGCGGCGACGAGCGTCGCCGGGTCGCGCGCGCCCAGGCGGACCGGGCGCCACCCGTCGTCGCCGCCGCCGACGGACGACCAGCCCGGGCGCTCGAGCCGCGCGTCGTGGTGCTCCCCGTCGTACAGGCCGGAGGCGACGATCGGGCCCGCCGCCGACGTCCACCGGTCGTCCGTGGCGACCGTCGTGACGGAGCCGTCCGGGTGCCGCACCTCCAGCTGCGCGAGCAGCGCCAGCCGGTCGCCGTACAGCCGGTCGGTGCCGCCGCCGAACCCGAGCCGCCCCCGGTACCAGCCGTCCGCGAGCACGGCGCCGATCGCGTTCGCGCCCGGCAGGAGCAGGTCGGTGACGTCCAGCGTCGTGACGACGAGCCGCGACGGGTAGGAGGTCCAGCCGGGCGCGAGCACGGCGTCGTCGGTGCGGCGCCCGTTGAGCTCGACCTCGTGCACGCCGTGCGCGGTCACGTGCAGCCGGGCCGAGACGACCGGCTGCGTCAGGGTGAACTCGGCGCGGACGAGCGCGGCGCTGCCGGTGGAGTCGGCGACCCCGTCGGCCGGCTCGACCGGCACCGCGGTCCAGTCGCCCGGCTCGAGCAGCCCCGCCTCGACGTCGAGCGGCGCGGACCAGGCGCCGGCCCCGCTCGCGTCCTCGGGCCGGACCCGAACGCGCAGGTGCTGCCGCGAGACCAGCGGGGCGAACGGCCACGGCACGAGCACCGAGTCGCCGGACGTCACCGTCGCGGTGCGGAACTCGCCGTCGTCCCCGAGCGCCTCCACCACGTACCGCTGCTGCCGCCACGCGGGCGGCGCGCTCGTCCACCAGCCGAGGCGGGGCGCCGCGGTGCCGATGCCGAGCGCCGCGGCGGTCTGCTCGGCTCGGAGGTCGTGCACCCCGATCTCGTCGGTTCGGCTCACCCCTTCACCGAGCCGGCAGCGAGCCCGCGCATGATCCGCTGGTTCAGGGCCAGGTAGATGATCAGCAGGCCGCCGACGTTCAGGCTGATCGCCGCGAGCAGCGGGCCGTAGGCGGTCGAGCCGTACTGCCCGGAGAAGTTCAGCAGCCCCACCTGGATCGTGCCGAGCTCGGAGGAGTTGGTGAAGGTGATCGCGACCAGCAGGTCGTTCCAGATGAAGAAGAACTGCACCAGCGCGACGGTGAAGACGCCGTTGCGCACCATCGGGACCCCGACCAGGGCGAAGGAGCGCAGCATGCCCGCGCCGTCGATCGTCGAGGCCTCGAACACCTCCCGCGGCACCGCCCGGAAGAAGGTCGCCATCATGAAGACGGTGAGCGGCAGCCCGGTCGCCGTGTAGGTGATGATCAGCGGCCAGAGCGTGCCGGTGAGACCGGTCTGGTAGTAGGCGGCGAACAGGGGCAGCAGGATCATCTGCCCCGGGATCATGATCCCCGCCAGGAACACCAGCAGGATCGCGCCGCGACCGCGGAACACCAGCACCTCGAGCGCGAAGCCCGCCGCCGTGCCGAGCACGATGACGAGCAGCAGCGACGGCACGGTCGCGATCAGCGAGTTCAGGACGTAGTGCAGGAAGTTCGCGCCGACGATCGCGTCGGCGTAGTTGCCCCAGTCGGGCGAGGCGGGCAGGGCGAACGGGTCGCCCTGCAGGAACTCGTTCTGCGTCTTCAGGGACGAGGAGAACAGCCAGAAGAGCGGGTAGACCTCGATCACGACGAGCAGCAGCGTGACGAGGGCGATGAGCACGCGACGCACGGGGCGGGCGGAGCGACGGCGGCGGGCGAGCCGCGGGCGGGCGGCGGCGGTGGAGGCGGTCATGGTCAGGCCTTCGTGAGGTCGCGCCGGGCCGAGCGGAAGACGCCCAGGGTGACGAGCAGGCAGAGCAGGCTGAGCAGCAGGGCGATGGTGGAGCCGTACCCGTAGTCGCCGTAGCTGAAGGCCTCGTTGAACATCGCGAGGGTCAGCGGGGTGGTGCTGTTGCCGGGCCCGCCGTTCGTCAGCGCGAGCACGGTGTCGAACACCTTCAGCGTGCCGTTGATCGAGAAGATCAGCGACGACAGCAGCACCGGCAGGGACAGCGGCAGCACGATGTTCCTCACGAGCCGGAACCCGCCGGCGCCGTCGAGCCGGGCGGACTCGATGACGTCGTCGGGGATGTCGAGCAGGCCGGCGTAGAGCAGCACGCCGTAGAACCCGATCGAGCGCCAGAGGTCCATCAGCACGATGACGACGAACGCGGTCAGCCCGTCGCTGAAGAAGTCGACCGGCCGCACGCCGATCGCGGTCAGCAGCTGGTTCACCACCCCGTTGCCCGGCACGATCGCGAACAGCCGCTGGAACAGCAGCGCGACCGCGACGGTCGGCAGGATCACCGGGAAGAACACGAGCGTGCGGACCAGCACCGACAGGCGCCGCAGCACGAACACGTAGAACAGGGCGAGGGCGTAGCCCAGCGCGACCTGCAGCGCGGTGACCACGATCGCGTACCCGACCGTGAAGAGCAGCGCCTGCCTGATCTCCGGATCGGTGACCAGCGTGCCGACGTTGCGCAGCCCGCTGAAGGTGAACCCGGTGATGGGGCTGCCGGTGAAGAAGGTGTAGCCGAGCGACGTCAGCACCGGCACCAGCATCACGGTGACGTAGACGATCAGCGCGGGCAGCAGCAGGATCGCGATCGCCCTGCGGTCCCCGAAGACGGATCTCATGGTGGTACTCCCCTCCCGCGGACGCGGCCCGGGTCGGGAGGCGTCCCCTCCCGGCCCGAGCCGCGTCCGTCGCCGTCAGGCGCTACAGCGCCGCCTGGATCAGCGACATGAACTGGCTCGCGGACTGCTTGCCGTCGACCAGCGACGCGACGTTGTTCCACGACACCGTGCTGGCCTTGCTGTTGAAGTAGGTCTCGAACCACACCAGGCTCTGCTGGGTCGAGCCGATCTTGTCGAGCACCAGCTGGGTCAGCGCCGACGCCTTGGGGGAGCCGTTCACCTTGAACCCGGAGATCTGGCCGTTCTCGATCGCGGTCGCGCCGTAGTGCTGCGCGATGCACTTCAGCCACGCCGCCGGCTTCGGGCCGTACAGCTTCTTCGACAGGCCGATCGGCTCGCCGACGTTGGCCGGCAGCTGGTCGATCGACCCCGTGCCGCCGTCGACGGCCGGGTAGGGGAAGAAGCCGATGTCGTCGGCACCGATCTGGTTCTGCTTCGGGTCCTCGAAGCCGCCGAGCGCCCAGCTGCCCATGTACATCATGGCGGCCTTGCCGGTCAGGAAGTTCGAGTTGATGGTGTCGTAGTCGACCGAGCCGACCGACTTGCCGAGGTAGCCCTTCTTGCCGAGGTCGGCGATGGCCTGAGCGGCCGCGACGTACTTCGGGTCCGTCAGCTTGGCCTTGCCGTCGCGCACGTCCGCCATCGCGGACGGGCCGAGCTCGCGGAACAGGTACCCGGAGATCAGTCGCGTGACGGGCCAGCCCTGGCCGGAAGCGCCGGTCGACAGCGGGGTGTAGCCCGCCGCCTGCAGCTTCGCGGAGGCGTCGACCAGCGCCTGCCACGTGGTCGGCACCTCCACGCCCGCCTTCGCGAACGCGGCCTTGTTGTACCAGAAGCCCTCGATGTTCAGGCTCGTCGGCACCACGTTGAGGTTGCCGCCGTAGAGGTTCTTGATCGTCGAGGCGGCGGCCGGCAGCACGTCGTCGCTGACCCCCAGCTCGTCGAGCTCCGGCGTCAGGTCCAGCAGCTGCCCGGACTTGTCCAGCTGCTCGGTGACCGACGGGGTGCCGGTCGCGTCGAACATGGCCGGCAGCCCGTTCTGGCCGGCGAGCAGCTGCACCTTCTGCTGCATCTGCGCCTGCGACGTGGTCTGGAACTTCAGGGGCAGCGCCTTGTCCGCCGCGGCGCACGCCCCCTTCGAGAGCGCGGTCAGGGTCTTGATCTCCGGCACGTTGGTGACGGCGAGGACCGTGAAGCTGGTGGGCCCCGCGCCGGTGCCGCCGGCCCCGCCGGAGGGCCCGCTGCAGGCGGTGAGTGCGAGCGCGGCGCCGGTCAGGGCGGCGGCCGCGGTGATGATGCGACGTCCGGGACGTCGGTGCTGTGTGGACACCCGTTCCTCCTCGAATGGATGATTGAAGCGATTCAACCCGGACGGTAGCCCCGCTGCTCGCCGCTTGTCAATGGGTCGGTGCGGCGCGTCGCGCGCGCCGGGGCCGACCTCGCGCGGTCGTGCCCCGCTCATGATATGAATCGCTTCAATCCGCACTCGCCGAGGAGAGGAAGGGCCGCCGATGTCCGTGCTGCGCGTGACCGAGCTGAAGACCGAGCGGCTGGAGGAGCCCCTGGCGGTCGACGTCGCCCGGCCCGCCTTCGGATGGCGGATGGAGAGCGACGCGCGCGGCGCCAGGCAGACGGCGTACCGCGTCGTCGTCTCTGCCGGGGACGCCGTCGTCTGGGACTCGGGCCGCGTGCCGGGCGACCGGTCGCAGGAGGTGCTGCTCGGCGACGGGGTCCGCCTGGAGCCCGAGACCGACCACCGGTGGCGGGTCGAGATCGAGGACGAGACCGGGCGCGCGGCGACGGCGACCGCCGGCTTCCGGACGGGACCCGACCGCGACGACCCCGCCGGCTGGGGCGGGGCCAGCTGGATCGGCGCGGAGCGCCCGAACCTCGACGCGGCGAGCCTGGTCGTCTGGCGGCTGCGCGCGCGGTTCCGGCTCGATCCCGGCTCCTCCGTCGCGGGCTTCGTGCTCGGCGCCGGCGACTTCCGCCTGCGCACGGCGGTGTTCAACGAGTACGGGCTGGCTGGCGACAACCACGTCGCGGTGCTCGTCGACGCCCGGCGGGGAGCCCTCCGCATCGAGCGCGCGGGGTACGCGCCGGGCGACGGCGACGGCCGGGTCGTCGTCGAGCTGGCCGAGGGCTCGAACGTGCCGCGGCTGCTGACGCCCGACGCCGTCCACGACGAGCACACGATCGAGATCGTCTGCTGGTCGTCCGTGCTGCAGGTGCTGGTCGACGGGGTGGAGGTCGCGGAGGGGGACCGCACCCGATTCGCCGTGAACCCGCGGGGCGACAACGACGTGCCGTCCTTCCCGAACCTCGGCCGCATCGGCTTCGCGGCGGCCGCCGGCGAGCGCTTCACCGTGATCGGCTACGAGGTCCGCACGTTCCGGGAGCCGCAGGCGGTGCTGCTCGGCGCCGACGACCTCGGGCTGTTCGACGGCGCACCGGGGGTGACTCGGACCGGGGACGGCCTGCGGGTCGACGGCGGCGCCTCCGGCGTGCTCGTGCACCGGGACCCGAGCAGGGACGGCGTGCCGGTGCTGCGCCGGGTGCTCGACCTGGAGCGCGCGCCGAGCCGTGCGATCCTCTCGCTCACCGCGCGGGGCGTGCTCGAGGTGGAGGTGAACGGGCGCCGGGTCGGCGACGCCTGGTTCGACCCGGGGGCGGGCGAGTACCGCAGGACGATCGAGTACCGCGCGCACGACGTCACCGACCTGCTGGGAGACCTCGCGCTTCGAGTCGAGAAGGGTCTC
>NZ_CAXTOQ010000061.1:15079-18608 GCF_964245895.1 uncultured Amnibacterium sp. | reverse complement strand
CACGCCGCCGTCGAGGGCGGCACGGTCGGCAAGGTCCTCGTCGACGTCTGACGGCCCGTTTTGAAGGAACTTCGCGTCCTCCGACGCAGAAGTTCCTTCAAAACGGAAGGCGGGTCACCAGCGGGTGCGGTGCCGCTCCTGCTCCACGAGCTGGTCGAGGTCCTTCAGGCGGCCGAGGCCCGCGAGCGGCTGCGCCATCCGCGGGTTGGCGGCGAACCGGTCGCGGTGCTTGTCCAGGAACGCCCAGTAGCCCGCCGTGAACGGGCAGGCGTCCTCCCCCACCCGCACCTTCGGGTCGAAGCGGCAGCCGCCGCAGTAGTCGGTCATCCGGTCGATGTACGCGCCGCCGGAGGCGTACGGCTTGGTCGCGACGACGCCGCCGTCCGCGTGCAGGCTCATGCCGACGACGTTCGTCGGCATCACCCATGGCGTGCCGTCGACGAACGCGCCCGTGAACCACTCCGTCGTCTCCGCGGGCGACCAGGCGTGCTCGAGCGCGAAGTTGCCCAGCACCATCAGGCGCTGGATGTGGTGCGCCCAGCCGTGCTCGTGGACGCCGGCGACGACCGACGACAGGCAGTTCGCCTCGATCGCCGCCGCGTCGAGCTCCCAGATCGCGTCGGGCACCCGGCGGCGGGCGCCGAGCACGTTGCGGCGCACGTAGCGCTCACCGAGGTGCCAGTACAGGTGCCACATCCAGTCGCGCCAGCCGACGATCTGCCGCACGAACCCCTCCACGGAGTTCAGCGGTGCCTCGCCCCGGTCGTAGGCCGCGAGCGCCGCGTCGACCACCTCGCGCGGGTCGATCAGCCCCAGGTTCATCGCGACCGACAGCAGCGAGTGCGCCATCGTCCAGTCGGCGGCGAGCGTCGCGTCCTCCCACGGGCCGAACACCGGCAGCCGGTCGCGGACGAAGTGCTGCAGCGCGGTCCGCGCCTCCGCCGTCGTGGCCGCGAACCGCCGCGGGCCGTCGGCGCCGAGGAATCGCACGGCGCCGTCCGCCTCCCAGCGGTCGAGGTCGGCGCGCACGCCGGCGTCGATCTCGTCCTCCTCCGGCCACCACGGGTCGGGGATGCCGAGCCGCTCCTGCTTCTTCGGCGGCGGCTGCCGGTTGTCGGCGTCGTAGCTGAAGCGCCCGCCGACGGGCTTGCCTCCCCGCGTCATCAGGATCCCCTCCCGCTGCCGCACCGCGCGGTAGAAGGTGTCCATGACCAGGGACCTCTCGTCCCGCCCCCGGACCCAGGAAGCGAACTGCTCCTCGCTGGTGACGAAGCCGCGGCTCGGCAGCACCTCGGCGCCGACGGATCGGACCAGCCGGCGGGCGGCGTAGGAGGGCGGATCGACGGCGACGAGGTCCCGCCCGGTCAGCGCCGACCGGAACGTGTCGGTCCGCACGAGCTCGGCCCGGTCGCCCAGCTCGGCGGCGCGGTGCCGGATCGCGGAGAGGTACAGGTGCGCCTTCGCCCGGTGCGTCGGGCGCTTCCGGAACGCGGCGAGGGACTCGACGAGCAGGATCGGCTCGTCGCCGTCGTCGAACTGCGGGCCCAGCTGCTCGCCGAACAGGATGCGCTGCCGTGTCACGCGCCGACGGTAGCGAGCGGCCGGTCCGCGGCCGCCGAGTGCCCAGCCGGAGGGGGCGTCAGAACCGGAAGCGGCGTCGGAGCCGGAACAGGCGTCAGTGCCGGAACGGGCGTCAGGCCACCGCGATCAGGACGACGCCCGCCGACGCGACCGCCAGCCCCGTGAGCTGCAAGCGGTGCAGCCGCTCCTTCAGCACGACCACCGCCAGCAGGACCGTGGCCGCGGGGTAGAGCGCGAGCAGGACCCCGACCACCGACAGCAGGCCGAGCCGGGAGGCGAGCACGAACAGCAGGTTCGCGGTCATGTCGCCGACCCCGGAGGCCACGACCAGCGCGGGCGGTGCGCCCCGCGGCACCAGGCTGCGGCGCGCGAGGAGCGCGACGACGCCGAGCAGCAGCAGGGAGGCGGTGCGCGCGCCGGCGATCGGCCAGAACCCGCTGTCCGGCGCGGCCCTGGACAGCAGCACGAACAGCAGCCCGAAGCCGGTGCCGGCGGCGAGCGCGCCGAGCACCCCCGGCCCGCGGATCGCCTGCGGGCCCGGCAGCCGACCCTCCTCCGCGCTGACGAGCAGGACGGCGAGCACGGCCAGCACGACCCCCACGAGCGCGAGCGGCGCCGGGCGCTCGCCGAGCGCGACGCCGCCGACGACCGGCACGATCGCGGACATCACCGCCGTGACGGGCGCGACGACGGTCATCGCGCCGACGGCGAGGCTGCGGTAGAAGAGCAGCAGCGCGACCGCACCGGTGAGACCGGCGGCGGCGCCCCACGCGATCGACGGGACGTCGAACCGGCCCGGCACGACCACGAGCACGACGGCCAGCACCACCGCGCTCGCCAGCTGCCCGCAGAACACCACCGCGAGGGCGGAGGCGCGGCGGCTCGCGAGGCCGCCCGCGAAGTCGGCGGTGCCGTAGCAGAGCGCACCCAGCAGCGCGAGCACGATCGACATCCGGCCCCCTTCCTCCGCAGCCATCCTCCCCGGTCCGTGCATGCGGTGCTCAGCCGCGCCGCACGAACCGCCCAGACCGTGCTGCGATCGTTCCCGAGTGACCGACCAGCTGACCTTCGACGACCCGCGGACCCGCTTCCCGAAGATCGACCCGCCGACCGACCAGGAGCAGGAGGAGCCGGGCCTCCAGTCGCGGATGACGCCGGTGCCGGACCTGGGCGAGGCGACGTACCGCGGCACCGGCCGCCTGACGGGCCGGAAGGCGCTCGTGACCGGCGGCGACTCCGGCATCGGCGGCGCGACGGCCATCGCGTTCGCCCGCGAGGGGGCCGACGTCGCGATCGTCCACCTGCCGGCCGAGCAGCCGGACGCCGACCACGTGCTGGAGCAGATCCGCGCGGCCGGGCGCACCGGGGTCGGCATCGTGGGCGACCTCACCGATCCGGCGTTCTGCCGCGACCTCGTCGCGACCGCGCACGAGGCGCTCGGCGGGCTCGACGCGCTCGCGCTCGTGGCCGGCAAGCAGATCACGTCGAAGGACCTGACCGAGCTGCCGGACGCCCAGTTCGTCGAGACCTACGAGGTCAACGTGTTCGCCGCGTTCCGCATCGTGCAGGCGGCCGTACCGCTGCTGCCACCGGGTTCGACGGTCGTGCTCACCGCGTCGCTCGAGACCTACCAGGCGTCGCCGGAGCGCATCGACTACGCCAGCACGAAGGCGGCGATCAACAACCTCGGCAAGGGCATGGCGCAGCAGCTGGCCGAGAAGGGCATCCGCGTGAACATCGTCGCGCCCGGGCCGACGTGGACCGCGCTGCAGGTGTCGAAGGGCATCCCGCCGGAGGAGATCGAGGGCTACGGCTCCGACACCCCGCTCGGCCGCGCCGCCCAGCCGGCCGAGCTCGCGCCCGCCTACGTCTTCTTCAGCTCGCCCGAGTCGAGCTTCGTGGTCGGCGCGACCCTCGCGGTGAACGGCGGCACCCCGACCCCCTGACC
>NZ_CAXTOQ010000061.1:0-14979 GCF_964245895.1 uncultured Amnibacterium sp. | reverse complement strand
ACGAAGCGTCAGGGGCGGCGGGTGCGGAAGGCGCTCGTCACGTACGGGAGGTCGACCGCGTCGCGGCCCGCCGTGGCCGGGTGCGTCGCGAGCAGGGTGCGGATGCCGGCGAGCACGTCGTCGCGCTCCCCGGCCGGCAGCGCGATCACGTACGAGCGCGAGGCGGCCATCGCGACCACCTGGTCGACGGTCATCGGGCGCGTCCAGCGCAGGTCGCGGCGCTCGAGGGGCCCGAACGGCGGCGCGACCACGACCGCGTCGCTCCCGATCATCCGCTCCGCGGCGCTGCCGCGCATCACGTCGCCGAGGCGGTCCACCCAGTCGGCCGCGGTGTCGCGCACGTTCCAGACGAGCCCCAGCACCCCGCCGGGGCGCAGCACCCGCGCGGCCTCGGCGGAGGCGGCCGGCACGTCCACCCAGTGCCAGGCCTGGCCGTAGACGACGGCGTCGACGGAGGCGTCCGGCAGCGGGATCACCTCGCCGGTGCCCTGCAGCGGCGCGGCCTGCGGCACCTCCCGCGCGAGCGCCTCGAGCATGCCGGCGTCCGGCTCGACCGCGGTGACCTCCCTGCCGGCGCGCACGAGCGCGGCCGTCAGCTTGCCGGTGCCCGCGCCGACGTCGGCGACCGCTCGGGCGTCGCCGATCAGCCACTCGACGATCTCGGCCGGGTAGTCCGGCCGGCCGGCGACGTACGCGTCGGCGGCCGCGCCGAACCGTCGGCCGGCGAGCGCCTCGTCCCGCTCGCTGCCCATCAGGCGGCGTTCCAGAGGTCGATCACCCGGGTGCCGTGCTCGTGGCCGAGCTCCGCCAGCCCGGCGGTCGACAGCACGAGCCGGGCCCCGCCCTCCGGCGGCAGGTCGACCCACGCGGCGGCGAGCGCGCGCAGCACGTGCCCGTGCGCGACGGCCAGCACGTCGTGGCCGGCGTCCAGCACCGGCTGCGCCCTGGCGATCACCCGCTCGACCCGCACGCGGACCTCGGCGGCGGTCTCGCCCTCGGGCGCGCCGTCGCGCCAGAGGTCCCAGCCGGGCCGGATCCGGTCGATCTCGTCGGAGGTGAGGCCCTCGTAGTCGCCGTAGTCGAACTCGACGAGGTCGTCGGTCGACTCGAACCGGCCGGCGAACCCGGCCAGCTCCGCGGTCCGCACCGCCCGCTGCCGCGGGCTCACCAGCACGAGCCCGAAGTCGCGGTCGGCGAGCACGGGCGCGAGCGCACGCGCACGGCGCTCCCCCTCCTCGGTGAGCGGGATGTCGGTGATCCCCGTGTGCTGCCCCGACCGGCTCCAGGCGGTCTCGCCGTGGCGGAGGAGGACCAGCTGCGGCGGCTTCAGAACCGGGTACGGGTGATGCGGCGGCACGTCGGCCGAGCGTACGCGCGGGATGCTGCACACGACCGGAACACGGTGCTGATCAGCGGTGAGGCTTGCCTGCCCTTGCTGGCGGCCGGGTCGGAAGGGGCGCACGATGCCGTCATGACCTCGATGCTCGCCGTCCTCACGCACGGCGCCGCCCCCGACCGCGCGGGCCGGGCGAACACCCTGCGGGCCGGGGTCCTGGGTGCGAACGACGGCATCGTCTCCGTCGCCGCGATCGTGGTCGGCGTCGCCGGCGCCTCCGCGGGCCACGGCGCGGTCCTGCTCGCCGGGCTCGCGGCGCTGATCGGCGGCGCGGTCTCGATGGCGCTGGGCGAGTACGTGTCGGTGTCGAGCCAGCGGGACGGCGAGCGCGCCGCCCTGACCGGCACCGGCGCGAACCCCTGGGCCGCGGCGGCCGCCTCCGCGACGGCGTTCCTGACGGGCGGCGTGCTGCCGCTGGTCGCCGTGCTCCTCGCCGGCGGCGCAGCCCGGGTGCCGCTGACCGTCCTCGCGGTGCTCGTGGCGCTGGCGCTGACCGGCGCAGCGGGCGCCCGGCTGGGCGGTGCACCCGCGCTGCGACCCACCCTGCGCACGGTCCTCGGCGGCGGCCTCGCGCTCGCGGCGACCTGGTCGATCGGCCTGCTGCTCGGCACCGCCGGGGTGGCCTGAGCCGACTCCTCACCTCCTCCGGGCGGTCTCCGACCCGCGCTCGCTATGGTGCGCGGATGGGGGCCGCACTGACGCTCGGCGCCGAGGAGGAGCTGCACCTCATCGACCTCGAGCGCTGGCAGCTCGCCGCGCGAGCGCCGCAGCTGCTCGGGAAGCTGCCGCGCGACAGCTACTCCGCCGAGATCCAGCGGACGACCGTCGAGACGAACACCGATGTGGTGACGGACCTCGGGGGGCTGCGCCGCGAGCTGCTGCGGCTGCGCCGCGGCGTGATCGACGTCGCGGCGAAGGAGGGGCTCGGCGTCGCCGCCGTCGGCACCGCGCCCCGCAGCGAGTTCCGCGACTTCGAGCTGACGGCGACCGGCCGGTACGGGCGCATGCAGGAGCAGTACCGTCTGCTCGTCGACGAGCAGCTGATCTGCGGCACCCAGATCCACGTCGGCGTCGCGGACCGCGACCTCGCGGTCGACATCGCCCAGCGGGTGGCGAGCCGGCTGCCGGTCCTGCTCGCGCTGTCCGCGAGCTCGCCGTACTGGAACGGGCTGGACACGGGCTACGCCTCCATCCGCACCATCATCTGGCAGCGCTGGCCGAGCGCCGGCCCGACCGGGCCGCTCGCCGACGGGGCGGCGTACGACGAGCTGCTGCAGGACATGATCGCGTCGGGCGTGATCGCGGACGCGAAGATGGCGTACTTCGACGTGCGCCCCTCGTCCCACGCGCCGACGCTCGAGCTGCGGATCTGCGACGCCTGCCCGCTGGTCGACGACGCCGTGCTGATCGCCGGCCTGTTCCGGGCGATGGTGCGGGACGCGGAGAAGGAGGTCGAGGCCGGCAGCCCCTGGGAAGGACGTGCGCTGCCGCTGCACCGCGCCGGCATCTGGCAGGCGGCGCGGGGCGGGCTGACCGGGCGGCTGCTGGACGACTCCGTCCACCCCCGCCCCGCGCCGGCGAGGGAGGTGGTCCAGCGGCTGCTCGGCGACCTGCGGGAGACGCTGGAGGAGCTGGACGACTGGGACGAGGTCGCGGACCTCACCGAGACCGCGCTCGCCCGCGGCAACTCGGCCGACCGGCAGCGCGCCGCGTTCGTGCAGCGCGGCGACCTCGAGGACGTGATGCGCAGCGTCGTCGAGGAGACGCAGGGGCCGGCGTCCGGGCCCGAGGCGGCCGCCCCGGCGCTGCGCCGCTACCGCGCGAGGGCCGGTGACGAGGGGATCGACGCGAACTCGGTGCCGCGGCCAAACTACCGCGCGGTCGTCGAGCACGTGCGGGCCCTCGGGGTCGACGGCCTGGCCGACCGCCACGCGGCGCGCGACCGCTGGACCACCGAGCACGCCTTCGACTTCGGCGTCGCCGGCAGGAAGCAGCCGTTCGACGTCGACCTCGTGCCGCGGCTCGTCCAGCCGTACGAGTGGACCGAGCTGGAGGCCGGCCTCACCCAGCGCGCCCGGGCGATCGAGGCCTTCCTCGGCGACGTCTACGGCGAGCAGCGGATCCTGAAGGACGGCGTGCTGCCGGCGGAGGCGGTGCTCGGCGCGCCCGGCTGGCTGCCGGCCGCCGCGCGGCTGCCGAAGGGGTCGCTGCGCGCCCCGATCCAGGGCTTCGACCTCGTGCGGAACGAGTACGGCGGCTGGCGGGTGCTCGAGGACAACGTGCGGAACCCCTCCGGCGTCGCCTACGCCATCGCGATCCGGCAGCTGATGGACGCCGTGCTGCCCGACCTGCCGAGGCCCGGCCACCTCGCCGATCCCGCGACGGCGCTCGAGCAGCTGCGGCGGGCCGTGCTGGCGGGCGCGAAGCCCGGCACGCGCGGGGCGCTGCTGTCGGGCGGGCCGGACAGCTCGGCGTGGTTCGAGCACCGCCGCCTCGCCGACGGCGCCGGGCTGCTCCTCGCGACGCCCGACGACCTCGCGGTCGACCGCGGCACGGTCGTGCAGCGGTCGACCGGCGACCGGATCGGCAGCCTCTACCTGCGACTCGACGTCGAGCTGCCGGACCTCGTCGCCGCCGACGGCCGGGAGATCGGCGCGGGGATCATGGACGTCGCGGCGCGGGGCGACGTCACGCTGGTGAACGCGCCGGGCAACGGCGTCGCGGACGACAAGGCGATGTACCGGTCGGTGCCCGAGCTGATCGGCTACTACCTGGACGAGCGGCCGCTGCTCGAGAGCGTGCCCACCTACCGGCTCGGCGACGAGACCGAGCGGCAGGCGGTGCTCGAGCGGGTCGGCGAGCTCGTCACGAAGCCGGTCGACGGCTCCGGCGGCCGCGGCGTGCTCGTCGGCCCCGCCGCGGACGCCGCGGAGGTGGCCAGGCGGCGCCTCGAGATCGCCGACGACCCGTCCGCCTGGGTGGCGCAGGAGGTCGTCTCGCTCTCGTCCGTGCCGTCCCTCGAGGGCGGCCTGCTGCAGCCGCGGCACGTCGACCTGCGGGCCTTCGTGTACTCGACCGGGCATCGCAAGCGGGACTACCTGCTGGCCGACCTCGCGCTGACGCGGGTCGCTCCGGACGGCAGCCTCGTCGTGAACTCCTCGCGAGGTGGCGGGGCGAAGGACACCTGGATCGTGCTCCCCGAGCACCACGCGTCCAGGAACCGCCACCGCTAGGAGACGAACGAGCATGTGTGGACTCGCCGGCGAGATCCGGTTCGACGGCCGTGCCGCGGACGTGGAGGCGGTCGCGCGGATGACCGCCTGCCTGGTGCACCGCGGGCCGGACGGCGAGGGGCTGTGGGCGGACGGACCCGTCGCGCTCGGGCACCGGCGGCTCGCGATCATCGACCTGTCCCCCTCCGGCGCGCAGCCGATGCGGGACGACGAGACCGGCTCGACGATCGTGTTCAACGGCTGCATCTACAACCACCACGAGCTGCGCGCCGAGCTGCGGGGGATCGGCCACACGTTCCGGTCGACGTCCGACACGGAGGTGATCGAGAAGGCCTGGCACCAGTGGGGCGAGCGGTTCGTCGACCACCTGCTCGGGATGTTCGCGATCGTGATCCGGGAGCACGCCTCCGGCCGCACCGTGCTCGCCCGCGACCGGCTGGGGATCAAGCCGCTCTACCTCGACGAGCGGCCGGGGATGCTGCGGTTCGCCTCCACGGTCCAGGCGCTGCTCGCCGGTGGTGGGGTCGACACCGCCGTCGACCGCGACGCGCTCGCGGCGTACATGAGCTTCCACGCCGTCGTCCCCGCGCCGCGCACGATCCTGGCGGGCGTCACGAAGCTGCCGCCCGCCACGCTCCGCGTGATCGAGGCGGACGGCACGAGCCGCGAGCAGGTGTACTGGCGGCCCGCGTTCGAGCGGGACCCGGCCGACGCCGGCATGTCCGGCCGGGACTGGGAGGAGGCGCTGCGGAACGCGCTCCGCACCGCGGTGCGGCGCCGGATGGTCGCCGACGTGCCCGTCGGCGTGCTGCTGTCCGGCGGCCTCGACTCCTCCCTCGTCGTCGCGCTGCTCGCGGAGCTGGGGCAGCCGGATCTGGAGACCTTCAGCATCGGGTTCGAGGACAGCGGCGGCGAGTCCGGCGACGAGTTCTCGTACTCGACCCTGATCGCGCGGGAGTTCGGCACGCACCACCACCGCATCCCGATCGGCTCCGAGCGGCTGCTGCCCGCCGTCGACGCGGCGGTCGCCGCGATGAGCGAGCCGATGGTGAGCCACGACTGCGTCGCGTTCTTCCTGCTGTCGGAGGAGGTCTCGCGGTCCATCAAGGTCGTCCAGTCCGGGCAGGGCGCCGACGAGGTGCTCGGCGGGTACGAGTGGTACCCGCCGCTGGCGGGCGTGCCGCGAGACGAGGCGGTCGACGCGTACTCGGCGGTGTTCGTCGACCGGCCGTGGTCGACGATGGCGAGCTGGCTGAACCCGGCGTGGCTGGCGGAGACCGACGTGCCGCGCGCGTTCCTCGACGCCGCGTTCGCCGCGCCGGGAGCGGAGACCTCGGTGGACGCGGCCCTGCGGATCGACACCACCGTGATGCTCGTCGACGACCCGGTCAAGCGGGTCGACAGCATGACCATGGCGTGGGGGCTGGAGGCGCGCGTGCCGTTCCTCGACCACGAGCTGGTGGAGCTGGCCGGCCGGATCCCGCCGCGGCTGAAGCTGGCCGACGGCGGCAAGGGCGTGCTGAAGCGCGCGTCCCGCGGCCTGGTGCCGGACGCGGTGATCGACCGGACGAAGGGCCACTTCCCGGTGCCCGCGATCCGGCAGCTCGAGGGCCCGATGCTGGCCAGGGTGCGCGAGGCGCTGCTCGACCCGGCGGCGCAGCGGCGCGACCTGTTCCGCCGCGACACGGTCGCCCGCCTCCTCGCCGACCCGAACACCGAGCGCACGACGCTCGACAGCAACGCGCTCTGGCAGCTGGGCCTCCTCGAGCTCTGGCTGCAGGCCAACGACATCCGCTGACTTCCTGCTTCGCGGATCCGGATTCCTGTCGCGGATCCGGATGGACGGCGCGACACGCCGGGTCGCGGACCCGGACGCCGGGGTGTCGGCGGATCCATCCGGATCCGCGAAGCACGGGCCTGGTGGCGACTCCCGACCGCGACTCGGGAGACTGGGCGGGTGACCACCGACACCGCGACCGCCGACCGCATCGACGCCGCCGTTCGGCTGGGCACGGGGCTGGTGGACGCGTGGGGCAGCTGGTGCCCCACCATGACGCCCGACGCCCACCGCGTCGCCTTCATCAGCGACCGGTCGGGCACCCCGGAGGTGTGGGTGCAGCAGGTCGTGCTGCAGGGCGAGGCGCCGCCCGCCCAGCGGATCCCGCTGTCGGCCGACCCCGTGGTCGCCGTCTCCTGGTCGGCGGACAGCCGCTGGCTCGCCTGCACCGTCGCGACGGACGGCGGCGTGCGCACGCAGGTGTGGGTCGTCCGGCCGGACGGCTCGGAGGCGCGGCGCATCGCGGGCGACCACGTCGAGCACGCCGAGCTCGGGCCGTGGACCCGCAGCGGACACCGCGTCGTCGTGACCTACCCCTCCCCGGGCGAGGGCAGGCCGACGCGCTGCTTCCTCGCCGACCCGTGGACGGGGCGCCTCGACCCGCTCGCCGAGGGCGACCTGATCCACGTGCTCGACATCTCGCTGGAGGAGCGCTTCCTCATCCTGCTCGACGGCGAGCGCGGCCGGCAGTTCTGCACCGTCGTCGACCGGCTCGAGGACCACCACTCGTCGCTGCTGCCGAGCGGCACGGGCTCGACCGACGTCGCCCTGGTGCGCCCGGCGCCGGCCGGCGAGGCGGGCCCGCTGTACGTCTACCTCGCCTCCGACGTCGGCCTCAGCCGCCGGCAGCTGATCGGGCTGCCCTTCGGCCCGAACGGGCACCGCGGCGAGCCGCGCACGCTCGCGTTCCGGGACGACGCCGAGCTGGAGGCGGTGGACGCCGACGACGCCGGCGAGCTGCTGCTGCTCGTCTGGAACGCCGCCGGCCGCAGCGAGCTCGAGCTGTACCACACCGGCTCGCACGAGCGGCAGCCGATCACCGGGATGCCGGGCCTCGTCGCGACGACCCCGGTGCTGTCGCGCGACGGCGGCTCCGTCATCCTCGGCGTGGAGGGGCCGGAGCGCCCCCGCGAGCTGTGGCACCTCGACACGCACAGCCGCCGCTGGACCCGGGTCACGGCCGCGCCGGCGCCGGGCGCGCGGCTCGTGGTGCCGAGCCTCGAGGTGTTCCAGGGCGAGGACGGCCTCACCCTGACCGGCTGGCTCTACCGCGCAGCGGGTGCGGACGCCGCGGTGGTGCACCTGCACGGCGGGCCGGAGGCGCAGGAGCGGCCGACCTTCAGCCCGCAGCACCAGGCGCTCGCCGCCGCAGGCGTCAGCGTGTTCGCGGTGAACGTCCGCGGCTCCTCGGGGTTCGGGCGCGAGTTCGTGCACGCGGACGACCTGGGCGGCCGGTTCGACGCGTTCGGCGACGTGCGGGCGGCCGCGCACCATCTCGTGGCGACGGGCACGGCCGATCGGCGGAGGGTCGGGGTGACCGGCCGCTCGTACGGCGGGTACCTGACGCTCGCCTCCCTCGCCTTCTCCCCCGGCGTGTTCGCCGCGGGCGCCGACGTCTGCGGGATGAGCGACCTCACCCGGTTCTACGAGGAGACGGAGCCGTGGATCGGCGCCGCCGCGGTCAGCAAGTACGGCCATCCCGAGCGCGACCGCGCCCTGCTCGAGGCGATCTCGCCGCTGCGCCAGGTGGAGGCGATCGACGTGCCGCTGCTCGTCGTCCACGGCGAGCTCGACACCAACGTGCCGATCGGCGAGGCGCGGCGCATCGTGGCGGCGCTCCGCGACCTCGACCGGCAGGTCGAGTACCTGGAGCTGCCCGGCGAGGGCCACGACTACCGCCGCGCCTCCTCCCGGAAGCACCTGCTGACGGACCTCGTGCGGTTCCTCGCGACGCGGCTCTGAGTGCTCGCGGGGCCCTCCGCTGCTCCCGCGCCGGAGCGCAGCCGCGCATGAGCAGCGGGCGGCCCGGTTAGCGTGGAGGGGATGGCGGACTCGGCGCGGGTGGACGTGTGGCTGTGGGCCGTGCGCGTCTACCGCACGCGGTCGATCGCCTCCGCCGCCTGCAAGGCCGGGCACGTGTCCATCAACGGCCAGAAGGTCAAGCCGTCGCACCTCGTCAAGGTCGGCGACGAGGTGCGGGCGATGCTCGCGCACGAGCGGATCCTCGGCGTCAAGGCGCTGCCGCTGAAGCGCGGCGGCGCTCCGGAGGCGGCGCTCGCCGTCGAGGACCGCACCCCGCCTCCGCCGCCGCGCGTCGAGACGCCGTCGCAGGTGCTGCGCGACCTCGCCGCCGGGCGCCCGACGAAGAAGGACCGCCGGGAGATCACCCGCCTCCGCGGCTACTGAAACGCCTCCCGCGGCGCAACGGGCCGCGCCGTCTGAAGGATGAGGTTCCGCGTGCAGGACGGCAAGCGCTGATCCGTCCTGCACGCGGCCCGGTCTCCTGCACAGGGGACGGCCCGTGCGGCCGGGCGAGGTGCGCGCCGGTCAGTCGGGCTGCACGGGGTCGAGCACCTCGTGCGCGGCGGGCGCGTCGGGGTCCTCGCCCTCGGCGCTCGAGGGCTTGCCCTGCTGCTCCAGCACGATGCTGGGCTCGGCGGCGTCGGGGTCCTCGCCCTCCGCCTGCGTCGGGTGGTTCTGGTCGTAGTCGTTCGGTGCGTCGGTCATCGTGCTCCTTCACTTCCCGCCGGCAGCGACACGGAAGTCGCGCGTCGGGTCCTCGAGGTCGTCGGTGGGCGTCAGGTCGGCGCGGCCGACGAAGTCCGCGACCCAGCCGGCGAAGATGCGCACCTTGCGGTCGGTGGTCGGCATCGCGAGCAGGTGGTAGCCGCGGTGAGCGAGCCACGCGGGCACCTCCTTCAGCTGCACGCCGAAGATGTTCGCCGCGCCGTGGAAGAGGCCGTAGGAGGCGACCGTGCCGAGGGAGTAGTGGATGTACTGCCGCGGCCGGCGCCGGCGGACCGACCTGGCGATGTTGTCGCCGAGCAGCACGGCCTGCCGCAGCGCGTTCTGCGCGTTGGGCGGGTACCACGCGGGCTGCGGCTTCGTCAGGTCCGGGATCTGCGCGTTGTCCCCGGCGGCCCATGCGCCGCGCACCCAGCCGCCGTCCTCGCGGATCACCTGCAGCTTCGCGCTGGTGTTCACGTGGCCGCGCGGGCCGAGGGGCAGGTCCGTGTTCGCCAGGACCGGGTTCGGCTTCACCCCGGCTGTCCAGACCAGCATGCCGAACGGCACCTCGTCGCCGTCGCTGAACACGGCGACCGCGTCCTCGCACGACTTCATGGTGGTCTTCAGGCGGATGTCGATCCCGCGCTTCCGCAGCTCGTCGAGCGTCCAGGCCGACAGCTCGGGCCCGACCTCGGGAGCGACGCGGTCGAGCGCCTCGATGAGGATCCAGCTCGGCTCCTCCCCCGCCAGCGCCGGCTGCGCGGCGATCGCCTTCTTCGACAGGTCGGAGAGCTCCGCGAGCGCCTCGACGCCGGTGTAGCCGCCGCCGATGAAGACGAAGGTGAGGTACTTGCGCCGCTCGGCCGGATCGGTCGCCGCGGCCGCCCGCGCGACGTTCAGCAGCACCGTGTTGCGGGTGTGCGCGGCCTCCTCGATGGTCTTGAAGCCGACGCCGTGCTCGGCGAGCCCCAGCGTCGGGAACGTGCGGGTGACCGCACCGAGGCCGATCACGACGTGGTCGTAGTCGTAGACGGTCTCGCCGCCGTCGACCGGTGCGACCGTCACCGTCTTCGCCTTCGAGTCGACCCCGGTCACCGCGCCGCGGACGACGTTCGTGTGCGCGAGCGCCTGGCGCAGATCGACCGTGACGTCGCGGGGGCTCACGTGCCCGCCGGCGACCTCCGGCAGCAGCGGCTGGTAGGTCATGTACGCCCGCGGCTCGATCAGGGTCACCTCGAGCGGCAGCTCGGAGTGCTTCTCGAGCGTCCACGCCACGTAGAGGCCGACGTAGCCGCCGCCCAGGATCACGATCTTCTGCGGCGCGACCGGCATGCGCATCCCCTCGTCGGCGGCACGGCGCCCCCGTCGGGTCGACCGTCCCACCACGGCCTGAGCGGTTCCTGGCCGCGCGCCGAACGTCAGAGCGGGCCGCGAGCCGCGGGTCCGACGCCGGCGAGCGCCGGGGCGAGCCCGATGTCGACGAGCCGGACCCGCCCGGTCCACGCGCGGGCGCCCGGGGCGAGCAGGCCCGCCTTCACCGCACCGAAGGTCACGGTGACGTCGGCGCGCAGGAGGGGCGGGTGCGGCACGCCGTCGTCGGGCCCGAGCCCGCTCGGCAGGTCGACCGCGACGACGACGGCGCCGTGGCCGCCCGATTCGAGGAGGCGCCCGACGACCTGCCTCGCCGGGCCGCGCAGCGGCCCGCGGGCTCCGGTGCCGAGGATGCCGTCCAGCACGACGTCGGCCCGCGCCACCTCAGCGGCGATCCGGCCCGCGGAGGCGTCGGGCGGCAGCACGGTCGCGCCGGCCCGCTGCGCGGCTCGCAGCCCCTCGGCGTGCACCCCGCGGCCGAGCCGGACGACCACCGCGCTGCTCCCCTCCGCGACCAGGGCGGCCGCGGCGAGCAGGGCGTCGCCGCCGTTGCTGCCGCTGCCGGCGAGCACGACGATCCGCCCGGTGCGGCGGCCGCGGGTCGCGAGCAGCCGCCGCACCTCCGCCGCCAGCCCGGCCGCGGCGCGCGCCATCAGCGGCACCCCGGCGTAGAGGAGCGGCCGCTCGGCCGCCCGCACCTGCTCGGCGAGGTACCCGTCGACGATCACGTCGTCATGCTCCTCGGAGGCGGCTCGGAGGAGCATCGGGGCATGCGCATCCTTCTCACCGGCGGCAGCGGCAAGCTCGGCAGCACCGTCACCACGTCCCTCCGCGACGCCGGGCACGCCGTGATCGTGCTCGACCGCGCGGTCCCCAGGGGCGAGGGCATCCCGATCGACCTCACCGACGCGGGCCAGGTGCTCGACGCGGTCGCCGGCGTCGAGGAGCAGCACGACGGCGTCGACGCGATCGTGCACCTCGCCGCGATCCCGGCTCCAGGCCTGTTCCCGGACGTCGTGACGTTCGAGAACAACATCCTCTCCACGCACCACGTGCTGCAGGCCGCCCGCCGGGCGGGCGTGCAGCGCATCGTGACCGCCTCCAGCGAGACGCTGCTGGGCCTGCCGATGGACGTGCCGCCCGAGTACCTCCCGGTGGACGAGGCGGTGACGCTGCCGAACTCGACCTACTCGATGACGAAGCTGCTCGAGGAGCAGATGGCGCTCACCTTCTGCCGCTGGGACCCGGCGCTGTCGATCACCGCCATGCGGTTCTCGAACGTGATGGTGGAGGCGGACTACGCCGGCTTCGAGGCCTGGCAGGACGACCCGCTGGTGCGCAAGTGGAACGCGTGGGGCTACATCGACGCGCGGGACGCGGCGGACGCGATCGCGAAGGCGCTCGAGGTGCGCGGACCCGGGTTCGAGCGGTACATCATCGCCAACGCGGACACCGTGATGCGCACCCCGAGCGCCGAGCTCGCCGCCGCGGTCTTCCCCGGGGTCCCGTTCACCCGGCCCGTGGAGGGCACCGGCACGCTGCTGTCGATCGACAAGGCGCGCGCCGAGCTCGGCTGGCAGCCGACCCGGTCCTGGCGCGACACCCAGGGCTGATCGTGGCCGTCGAGAAGTCCGACCTCCCCTCCACCCTGCAGCGGTCCGACCAGCACGCGCAGGACGTCTACGGCGAGACGCTGCGGTCCGCGGAGGCGCAGTACGGCGACGGCGAGCGCGCCCACCGGACGGCGTTCGCGGCGCTCAAGCACTCGTACGAGAAGGTCGGCGACCACTGGGAGCCGAAGGACGAGCCGGGCCCGTCGGACGCGGGCGCCGAGCAGGGCGGGCCGGGCGACCACCCGACCAGGGGCGGCGTCGACGCGAACGCCACGAAGCAGCACCTGCTGCAGGTGGCGAGGCGGCTCGACGTGCACGGTCGGTCGACCATGACGAAGGACCAGCTGGTCGACGCGATCGGGAAGGCGAACGACCGGGAGACCCGGAAGGCCCGCGAGGGCTGAGCCTCAGGTCGGCGGAGGCACGCGGGCGGCGCTGATGGTCCACAGCCGTCCCTGCTGCGTGCAGCCGTCGGCGGTCCCGACGGCGCCGGGCTCGCCGGTCAGGACGACGGTGCTGCCCGGCTGCGCGATCACCGCGCCGGACGGGTCCACCAGTCCGAGCTGCGGGTTCGCGCTCCACCCCTCCGCGAACCGCAGCACCGACGTCGTGCCGTGGACGGTCACCGAGTAGCAGGCGACGTCGCCGTGCCGCTGCGCCTGCAGCGCGCCGCGCAGCACGCCGGTCGGCTCGCCCGCCGTCGCGGTCGGCACCGTGAGGCCGCCCCGCTCCGCGCGCGGCCAGAGCACCGCGAGCCCGACGAGCACGAGCAGCAGCGCGCCGGCGAGGGCGACGCGGCGCAGCAGGGAGCGCCTGCGCAGCTTCGCGACGCCCGGGAACCACTGGCCGCTCACGCGCCAACGGTAGGCGGTCGCACGGACACCCCGGCGCGGCGGGGGCTCAGCGCTCGACCAGGCGGGGGGCGAGCAGGCGGTGGTGCGGGCCGTCGTCGACGCGCAGCAGCTCGAGCACGGCGGCGGCCACCCCGTCCAGCGGCTGGGCGACGCTCGGGAAGCCGAGGGCGCGGGCGACCGGGGTGTCGTCGTACCCGACGACGGGCACGTCCGGGCCGAGCGCGAGCCGCGTACCGAGGGCGAGGGAGTCGCTGGCGCAGACCACGGCCTCGGGCGCCGGGGACAGCGCCGCGAGGGCGCGACCGCCGACGCCGAGATCGTGGGGGTCCTCCTCGACGGCGAGGTCCAGAGCGACCAGATCCGTCTCGGCGACCCCCGCCGCGCGCATCGCCGCGCGCCATCCCTCGCGCCGGTCGTCGCCCGTGCCGGACCCGGCCGGCCAGCCGAGGAACGCGACCCGCCGCGCCCCGCGCTCCAGCAGCCGATCGGTCGCCGCGCGCACCCCCTCCCGCCCGTCGACGTCGACCCACCGGTGCGAGCGATCGGTCGAGGCGCGCTCGCCCCACGGCCGCCCGAAGGTGACGAAGCGCACGTCGTGCTCGATGAGCCACGGGATCCGGGTGTCGCCGTAGTGCGTGGAGGTGAGCACGAAGGCGTCGACGTCGGCGCCGTCGAGCAGCCGCTCGAACGCGGCGATCTCGCCGGCCTCGTCCTCCGCGGTGTAGAGCAGCACCCGCAGACCCGCCGCGTCGGCCTGCTCGACGAGCGCGTGCAGGAAGCGGTCCAGCAGCGACCCCGCCATGCCGTCCGTGCCGGGATCGAGCCGCACGCCGAGCGTCGAGCTGACCCGGGTCCGCAGGCGGCGGGCGGAGGCGTGCGGGCGGTAGCCGAGCCGCTGCACGGCGTCGAGCACGCGCTCCCGCGTCTCCTCACGGACGATGCCCGGGGTGTTCAGCACGTTGGAGACGGTCTGCCGCGAGACGCCCGCGGCGTCCGCGACGTCGGTGACGGTAGGCAGTCGACGCACCGGTCCTCCTCGTCCGCGGATCCCGCTCCGCGAATCGTAGAGGAACCTGGGAATCGCCGACCGACCATTTGATCGATCAAACCGAAAGCCCTACGCTCCCCCCGTGGCGATGAGGCAACCCCTGCTGCACGACGGCGAGATCGTGCTGGCGGCACCGGCGCAGCTGTGGAGCCGTGCCGACGGGAGCCTGTCCGCGCCCATCGACGGCCTGTTCGTCTCCGACGTGCGGATCGTCGCCGGCCTCGAGACCACCGTCCTCGGCAGCGCGCTCGAGCACATCCGGACCGACCGGCGCAGCGCTCGCCGGATCGCCTTCACCGCCCTCCTGCGCGGGCTCGACGCCGACGCGGGCGCTGACCCGCGCGTCCGGCTGGACCGCGTCCGCACCGTGGACCCCGAGGGGCTGACGGAGGCGCTGACCGTGACGTCCGGACGGGAGGTCCCGGTCGAGGTCGCGCTCACGGTGCATCTGCGGACCGACCTCGCGCCGATGCCGCTCGTGAAGTCCGGCGGTACGGCGGCGCCCGTGCGGTTCGCCGTCGCCGGCGGCATCGCCTCGTGGGGCACGGAGGAGGTCCACGCGACCCTCGTCGCCGACGGGCTCGAGCCGACGGCGGACGCCGACGGGCTGCGGCTCGAGCTGCGCGCGACGGTGCCGCCGCACGGCACCGTGACGGCGTCCTGGCGGGTGCGCGCCGAGGACCGCGCCGCGGTCGTGACCGCGCCGCCCCGGCCGATCCGACTCGCCGCCCCGCCGACGGGCGACCCGACCCTCGACGAGTGGACCGCCCGCGCGCTCGACGACCTCGAGTCGCTGCAGCTCGTGCTGCCGGGCGGACCGGACGACGTGTTCCTCGCCGCGGGCGCGCCGTGGTTCCTCACCCTCTTCGGCCGCGACTCCATCTGGGCCGCGCGCATGCC
>NZ_CAXTOQ010000060.1:0-18670 GCF_964245895.1 uncultured Amnibacterium sp. | reverse complement strand
CTTTCCGCCCCTCCGAGTAGTTTCGGGACGGACGAGCGGGAGGAGCCCCTGATGGCCGACGTGAACCTGGTGACGCACCCGTCCCGCAACCTGGCGATGGAGCTGGTGCGGGCGACCGAGGCCGCCGCGATCCGTGCCGTACCGTTCATCGGCAAGGGCGACAAGCTCGCCGCCGACGGCGCCGCGGTCGACGCGATGCGGGCCTTCCTGTCGACGGTCGAGTTCGACGGCGTCGTCGTGATCGGCGAGGGCGAGAAGGACCGGGCGCCGATGCTCTTCAACGGGGAGCGGGTCGGCACCGGCCGGGGCCCGCAGACCGACATCGCGGTGGACCCGATCGACGGCACGGCGATGACCGCGCAGGGGCGGCAGAACGCGCTGGCGATGATCGCGGCGTCCGACCGCGGCACGATGCTCGACGCCTCCACCGTCTTCTACATGGACAAGCTGGTCGCGGACGACCGCGGGCACGGGGTGATCTCGCTGGAGCAGTCGCTCGGCGACAACATCCGCGAGCTGGCGAGGAAGAAGCAGAAGCCGGTCGGCGAGATCGTCGTCGCGGTGCTGGACCGGCCGCGGCACGAGGGGATCATCGACGAGATCCGTGCCGCTGGCGCCGGGACCCGGATGCTGCTCGACGGCGACGTCGCCGGCGGCATCAACGCGGCGCGGCACGGCACCCGGATCGACCTGTGCGTCGGCATCGGCGGCAGCCCGGAGGGGGTCGTGACGGCGTGCGCGATCAAGGCGCTCGGGGGGTTCATCGAGGGGCGCCTCGCCCCGAAGGACGCGGAGGAGCGTGCTCGCGGCGAGGCCGCGGGGCTGACCTTCGACACCGTGCTGACCGCGGACGACCTGGTCTCCGGCGACAACACGATGTTCATCGCGACCGGGGTCACCGACGGCGGCCTGGTCGGCGGCGTGCGGCTGATGGGCTCGACGATCCTGACCGAGTCCGTGGTGCTCCGCTCCCGCTCCGGCACCTTCCGCCGCATCGCGAGCGAGCACGTCGCCGACCGCTGGCTCTGAGAGCACATCAGCAGGAAGAACCGAGCCAAACAGCAGGAAGAATTCGCATCGGCAGGAAGAACTGGGCTGATTCTTCCTGCCGACGTGAATTCTTCCTGCCCAAGGACTCGATGCCCTGCTCGGGAGGCCGGGAGGCCGGGAGGCCGGGCCAGGCGCGAAGGCGGCCGTCACGACCTCGACGCTCGACGGCTTCCCGCGCGTCCTGATGCGCCTCGACCTCCGCTGAGGAGCCCTCCCCGGAGGAGCCCTCAGGCGGCGTCCTCCGCGGCGGTCAGCTCGGGAGCGGTGAACGGGCGGGGGACCGCGGCGATCGGCCGAGCCTCGCCGAGGATGCGCGACTCGTCCATCCGGTCGATCTGCCTGCCCGTGACGAGCACGCGGGACTCGAGGGTCGCCGCGAACTCGTTGTACGTCGTGACGGTGCGCTCGAGCGCGCCCCGCAGCTTCTCGGCCCGCTGGGCGAGCAGCGAGAGCCGCTCGTACAGGGTGCGGCTCAGGGTGAAGAGGCGGTGGGCGTCCTCCGTCAGCGCCTGCTGCGTCCACGTGTATGCGACCGTCTTCAGGACGGCCCAGAGGTTCACCGGCGACGCGAGCGCCACCCGCTTGGAGAACGAGTAGTCCAGCAGGGAGGGGTCGGCGCCGAGCGCCGCGGACAGCAGGGACTCGCTCGGCAGGAACGCGACGACGAACTCGGGGGAGTGGAAGTCCGTCCAGTAGCCCTTCGCCGCGAGGGCGTCGATGTGGGCCCTGACGGCCTTCACGTGCTCCTTCAGCAGCGCGGCCCGGCGCGCGCCCTCGGCGCCGACGGCGGTCTCGGGGATCTCGTTCGCCTCGATGAACGCGGCCAGCGGCACCTTCGCGTCGACCGCGATGCACTTGCCCTCGGGCAGCCGGACGACCAGGTCGGGCCGCCGCGTGCCCTCCTCCGTCGTCGACGAGACCTGCAGGTCGAAGTCGACGCGGTTGGTGAGGCCCGCGCTCTCGACCAGGCGGCGCAGCTGCGTCTCGCCCCACGCGCCGCGCATCGAGTTGTGGCGCAGGGCGGCCGCGAGGGACTCCGCGGTGGTCCGCACCTGGTCCGACGACGTCCTGGTCGCGAGCAGCTGCTGCTCGATCGCACCGTACTGCGCGGCGCGCTGCTGCTCGAGCTCGTCGACCTTCCCCTGCACCGAGCGCAGCGTCTCCTGCACGGGCGCGAGCGCGGCGAGGACCCTGGCCTCCTCCTGCTCGCGCCGGCGGCGCTCCTCCGCCAGCGCGGCCTGCGACGCCCGGTCCTCCCGCGCCCGCCGCTCGGCCGCCTCGAGCTCGCGGTGCAGGCCTTCGATCGTCGCCTCGTACGCGGCGAGCTCGGTGCGCAGGTCGGCCGCGACGGCGTCGCCCTCGGCCCGGACGCGCAGCAGCGCGGCCTCGTGCCTGCCGGCGACGAGCGCTGGCGCGTCCCCGCGGCGGGTTGCGATCAGCAGGCCGAGCAGGGCGCCGACCAGCAGGCCGACGACGAGCGCGCCGATCGCGAGCAGTGCATCCATGGCGGGATGGTGGCAGCGGGCTCGGACAGGCCTAGGCGAACGCCATCGGCACGCGCGACTCGGGAGCGTGCGGCTCGAGGCGCGTCAGCCGGTCGCCGACCGCCCCGAGCAGCGTCTCGACGTCGTCGGTGCCGTGCCGCTTCGCCGCGTGCAGCACGATGGCCGCGCACGCCTCCGCGTCCGCGAGCGCGTCGTGGTGCGGGAAGTCCTCGAACCCCGCGGCCATCGCCGCGACCGGCAGGCGGTAGGAGGTGAGCGCGTACGTGCGGCGCGCGATGCGCAGGCTGCAGAAGTAGTCGATCGGCGGCGTCAGGGCGCCGGACGCGAAGCACGCCGCGCGGACCACGCCCATGTCGAACCGGGCGTTGTGCGCCACCACCGGCCGGCCGCCGATCGCCGCCAGCAGGTCGTCCAGCTGGTCCGCCCACCCCATGGCGCCGACGACCCGGTCGGGCGTGATCCCGTGGATCCGGACGTTCCACTCGCTGAAGACGTCGTGGCCGGCGGGCGGCCGGATCAGCCAGCCCACCCGGTCGACCACGCGCCCGTCCTCGACCGCGACCACCCCGACGGAGCAGGCGGACGCGGCGGAGGGACCCGCGGTCTCGAAGTCGATCGCGGCGAAGTCCAGTGGCACGACCGGGATGCTGGCAGCACCCTCCGACACCGCACGACACCCGTGTCATTCGCGGATCCGGATCCCTCTCGCGGATCCGGACGGATCGCGCGACACGCCGTGCGCGGAGCATCGAGAGCGGTGAGTCGCGCGATCGATCCGGATCCGCGAACGGGTCAGACCGCGCCGACCCGGAGCCAGCGCCCGGTCCGGATGCGGAGGGCGAGGGTCGCGAACCGGGCCGCCATGTACGCGACGCCGAGCACCGCCAGCGCCGCGGCGACCGCGGCCGGCGCCGTCAGCGGCAGCGCGGCGACCAGCACGAGCAGCGGCACCGCGACGACCAGGTTCGCGAGCCCCGCGAGCGCGAGGTACCGCCCGTCGCCGGCGCCGATCAGCACCCCGTCGAGCGCGAACACGACCGCGCCGAGCGGCAGCGCCCCCGCGATCACGAGCAGCCCCTCCGGCACCGCGGCCAGCACCGACTCGTCGCCCGTGAACACGTGCCCGAGCACCGGCGCGAGCGCGGCGGTCCCCGCACCGAGCAGCACGCCCGCGACGACCGAGAGCTCGAGCAGCCGTCGCAGCACCGCCCGCGCCTCGGGGACGTCGCCCGACCCGAGCGCGTGGCCGATCATCGCCTGCCCGGCGATCGCCAGCGCGTCGAGCGCCAGCCAGACGATCGCGAAGACCGAGAGGACGATCTGCGTCGCCGCGAGCGCCGTCGTGCCGTGCGCGGTCGCCGCGACGACCGTGCCGACCATCACGGTCCGCAGCGCGAGCGTCCGCAGGAGGAGCCACCCGCCGGTCCGCGCCGCCGCGAGCACGCCCCCGAGGCCGGGCCCGACCCCCGCCTCCGCCCGCCGCGCATGCCGCACGCAGACGGCGACCAGCACCACGGCCATCCCGGTCTGCGCGAGCACGGTGCCGAGCGCGGAGCCGCGCAGGCCCCAGCCGGCGCCGTAGATCAGGGCCGCGTTCAGCCCGGCGTTCGCCGCGAACCCCGCGGCCGCGACGACGAGCGGCGTCCTGGCGTCGCGCAGCCCGCGGAGGAAGCCGGTCGCCGCGACCACGACGAGCATCCCGGGCAGCCCCCAGACGGCGATCGCGAGGTAGGCGAGCGCGGCGCGGTCGACGTCGGGGGAGGCGCCGAACAGCTTGACGAGCGCGGGGCCGGCCAGCGCGCCGGCCAGCGCGAGCGCGACGCCGACGGCCGCCGCCAGCCACAGCCCGTCCATCCCGGCGCGCGCGGCGCCGACGCGGTCGCCCGCCCCGAGCCGCCGGGCGACCGCCGGCGTGGTCGCGTACGCCAGGAAGATCAGCACGCCGACCGCGGTCTGCAGCAGCGTGCCCGCGACGCCGAGGCCGCCGAGCGCCGTCGCCCCGAGGTGCCCGACCAGCGCGGTGTCCGTCGCGACGAACAGCGGCTCGGCGAGCAGGGCGCCGAGGCTCGGGACTGCCAGCACCGCGATCGCGCGGTCGTGGGGCGACCTCAGGACCGGCACGCGTCGAACGGTACCGGCGGCGGAACTACGGTTGTCCGCCGTGGCTCTCACCATCGGCATCGTCGGACTGCCCAACGTCGGCAAGTCGACGCTCTTCAACGCCCTGACCAAGAACACCGTGCTCGCGGCGAACTACCCGTTCGCGACGATCGAGCCGAACGTCGGCGTCGTGGACCTGCCGGACGCCAGGCTGAAGGTGCTCGCGGACCTCTTCGACTCGAAGAAGACGGTGCCCGCCGCGGTCTCGTTCGTCGACATCGCCGGCATCGTGAAGGGCGCCAGCGAGGGGGAGGGGCTCGGCAACCAGTTCCTCGCGAACATCCGCGAGGCGGACGCGATCGCGGAGGTGGTGCGCGGCTTCGCGGACCCCGACGTCGTGCACGTCGCGGGCGGCGTCGACCCGGCCGGCGACCTCGAGACGATCGCGACCGAGCTGATCCTCGCCGACCTCCAGACGCTCGAGCGGGCGGAGGCGCGCGTCGAGAAGGAGGTCCGGGGCAGGAAGACGCCGCAGGAGGTGCTCGACACGATCCGCGCCGCGCAGGCGGCGCTGAACGGCGGGACCCGCCTGGCCGCTTCCGGCATCGACGCGATGTCGATCCGGGACCTCGGCCTGCTCACCGCGAAACCGGTCCTCTACGTCTTCAACGTCGACGAGGGCGTGCTCACCGATGACGCGCGGAAGGCCGAGCTCGCGGCCCTCGTCGCCCCGGCGCCCGCCGTGTTCCTCGACGCGAAGATCGAGAGCGAGCTGATCGACCTCGACCCCGAGGACGCCGCCGAGCTGCTCGCCTCCACCGGCCAGGAGGAGAGCGGCCTGGACCAGCTGGCCCGCATCGGCTTCGACACCCTCGGCCTGCAGACCTACCTGACCGCCGGCCCCGACGAGTCCCGCGCCTGGACGATCCCGCGCGGCGCCCACGCGCCCGCGGCGGCCGGCGTGATCCACACCGACTTCGAGAAGAAGTTCATCAAGGCCGAGGTGATCGGCTTCCACGACCTCGTCGACGCCGGCTCGATCGCGGAGGCGCGCAGCCGCGGCCGCGCCCGCATCGAGGGCAAGGACTACGTGATGCAGGACGGCGACGTCGTCGAGTGGCGCCACGGGTAGTGATCACTGCTGACCGGCGATCAGCAAGTGGAGTCGGCCCGCGCTCTTGGACCGTCCGGTGGTGAGCGGCACGTCGATCCTCGGGGCCGTGATCGGGACGTATGCGCTGGTCATGGGCGCGATCGCGCTGCTGGTCGAGTGTGCGAAGGCCAAGCGAAAGCACCGTCGGCCGCGCCGGCTCCCGATCGCCGCCGGCGTCGCCGGCATGGTGCTGGGCACGGCGATCCTGGTCCTGGTCGTCTCGATCGCGGGGGGAGGCGGCCCGTGATCGATGACCGCTGGTCCTGCCGTCGCGCACGTGCTCGCCGGAACCGCCGGCATCGTCCGGATGACCGCGACCGGCGTGCAAGCACCTCCGCGCACGGTTCCCGGTGACGACGATCAGGAGTCGGATCGATCCCGCCCGGCTCGTCTGATCCCCACGATCACGACGATCATGCCGATCGTGAACAGCAGCCAGAAGGACCCGAGAAGCACGTGTGCTACTCGGCTCGTCGCGGAGATGAAGGACAGGACCCAGTACCCGATGCTGGTCGCCGCCCCGAGGACCGCCGCGACGATGGGGTGGATGGTCGGGAGCCTGCGGCGAGACCTCATCCGCGGCGGGTGAAGACGAGCCCGGTCGCTCGGAGCATCACGAAGACGCCGACGAGGATCACGAAGACCCCCACGAGGTCCACCGCCCGCCCGAGCGGGGCGAGCAGCAGGATCAGCCCGACGAGCAGCATCAGGAGGCCGGCGATGATCCGCGACCGGTCGGGCTGCTCCGGCGCCTTCACACAGTCATCCTCGTCGATCAGTCCTTGCTCTAGGCCCTTCCGACGGACTGTGATACGCCGTCGGCGGCAGCGCGGTCGGGGCTCGGCGAAGACCGTCCGCTGATCGAGGCCGCTCGCGTCGCGCTCGCTGCTCGCGGATCACGCGGCGGAGGTAGAAGACGTGCATCCAGGTGAGCACGAAGATCACCACGAAGTCGGCGAGGAAGATCACGCCGCCGATCGTCTCGGCCGGCTGCGGCGCGTCCGCGCCGAGGTCGACGACACCGTTCGTCTGGTCGAACACGAGCGGCTCGGCACCGCTCGCGTCTGCTTCGTCACGCTGAGTCGCTGCTCCTCCGACCGTCGCGGAACCGCGGTCCGATCAGGGCGCACGGCAGGTCCGCCCGGTTCGCGGCACCGAGAGAGGATCCTGGCCCGGCACCGCTGCGGGAAGATGAGAGCACCATGAACCTGTCCGGTCCGGTCGTTCTCGCCGGGACGGTGCACGTACCGCCCGGCGTGATCGTCGCGGCGGCGTCGTTCATCATCGGCCTCGCGTCCCTGTTCGGCGCCGCGAGACGGTTCCAGCGCGACTTCGCGTACAGGTGGTTCGCGGTGCTGATGGCGGCCGCGGTGGTCGTCCTGGGCTCCGCGATCGTGCTGGTCGCGTTCGTGCTGCGCAGCGTCGCCTGATGGGCCGTCCGAGTGGCGCCACGGCTGACAGCGCCCGCCGTGCCGGACCTGCCATCATCGAGCCACCGGCGACGAGGGGAGGCGACATGGGTCCCGCATCCGTGCTCGCGATGCTCGCGCTGACCGGCGTCGTCGTGCTGGGGTGCATGGCGGTCGTCATCCGATTCGACCTCTCCGCCCGGGCCGAGCGGGCCCGGTTCGAGCGGCAGGTGCGGCACGGCGCCGCGCGCCTGGTCCACGAGGCGGAGCGCGCGCGACGGGTCGGCCCCCGCTGAACCCGCCCCCTCTGGAAGCCGCTGCCGCGAGCGACAGCAAACCGTGCTTGCCTGGACCGCGATGACGACCGTCGCGATGTTCCCGCTGGGCTCCGTGCTGATGCCGCACATGCCGCTGCCCCTGCGCGTCTTCGAGTCCCGCTACCTCGAGATGCTCCGCGTGATCCTGGCCGACGAGCCGAGCGAGTTCGGCGTCGTGCTCATCGAGCGCGGGCAGGAGGTGGGCGGCGGCGACGTGCGCGTCGACCTGGGCACGCTCGCGCAGATCGGCAGCATCGACACCTCCGGGGAGTCGATCCTGCTCATCGCGCAGGGGGTGCGGCGCATCCGCGTCACCCGGTGGATCGACGAGGCCGTCTACCCGCAGGCGGACGTGGAGGACCTGCCCGACCCGGCGTGGTCGCCGGAGCTCGCCCCGCTGCTCGAGCGCGCCGACCGCGCGGTGCGGCGGGTGCTGCGGGAGGCGGAGGAGGCGGGGGAGGAGCTGCGGTGGCCCGCCGACGTCGGCCTCGACGACGACCCGGCCGCGGCCGCGTGGCAGCTCGCCGCGATCGCCCCGCTCGGGCCGCTGGACCAGCTCGACCTGCTCGGCTCCACCTCCATCGAGCGGCTGCTGCGCCGCACGATCGAGCTGACCGAGGACGCCGAGGCGCTCTACACCTGAGTGTCGGCATCGTCGCTAGGCTGACGGCACAACTTCACGACACGGCCTTTCGGCCGATGCGGGAGAGCCGGTCCGCCGGCACCGTAGGAGCAACCGCCCCCGGAATCTCTCAGGTCACCGCACCGCATCGGACGGGCCGCTCTGGAAAGCGGAGCAGCGCCACGGCGCCCGTGCTCCCGCCGACGGGGAAAGGCGCACCAGCGCGCCGAATCTCTCAGGCAGGCAGGACAGAGGGGGTGTTCCACCGCAGATCGGCGCCGCCGCTCTGCGGAGCCGCGATCCGCGAGGAGCCCGTTGTCCGATCCGACGTCCCGTCGATCCCCGCTGCACGACGCGCACGTCGCAGCCGGGGCCGCGTTCACCGAGTTCGCCGGCTGGTCCATGCCGGTCCGCTACTCCGGCGACCTCGCCGAGCACCACGCGGTCCGCACCGCCGCCGGGCTGTTCGACCTGTCGCACATGGCCGAGATCCTCGTGCTGGGGCCGGCCGCCGCGGCGGCGCTCGACGCCGCGCTGCTCGGCGAGCTGTCGAAGGTCGAGGTCGGCAGGGCGCGCTACACGCTCCTGCTGAACGGCGAGGGCGGCGTCCTCGACGACCTGGTCGTCTACCGCACCGGGGAGGACCGCTTCCTCGTCGTCGCGAACGCGGCGAACCGCGAGGTCGTCGTGGCGACCCTGCGGGACCGCGCCGTCGGCTTCGACGCGCAGATCCAGGACGAGACCGACGACATCGGCCTGATCGCGATCCAGGGGCCGCGCGCCCAGGAGATCCTGCTCGAGGTCGACGGCTTCGCCGCCGACGGCGGCGAACCGACCGAGGCCCGCTTCCGCGAGCTGCTCGCGGGCCTCGGCAACTACCGCTTCCTGCGCGGCGGCTGGGACGGCCACCCGGTGCTCGTCGCGCGCACCGGCTACACCGGGGAGGACGGCTTCGAGCTGTACGCGGCGCCCGACCTGCTGCCGCGCCTCTGGTCGTTCCTGCTCGAGACCGGCCGCGGCGCCGGTCTGGTGCCGGCGGGCCTCGCCGCCCGCGACACCCTGCGCCTCGAGGCGGGCATGCCCCTGTACGGCCACGAGCTCACCGCGCTCACCACGCCGCAGCAGGCCGGCCTCGGCCGGCTGGTCCGACCGGGCAAGGCGGCGGACTACGTCGGCCGCGCCGCCGTCCTGGCGCCGGAGGCGGAGGGCTCGCGCGTGCTCGTCGGCCTCGCTGCGGAAGGGCGTCGCGCTGGCCGCGCCGGCTACCCGGTCGTCGTCGACGACCCGTCGGCCGGCGAGGCATCCCCCCGCGAGGTCGGCGTCGTCACGAGCGGCGCCCTCAGCCCGACCCTCGGCCACCCGATCGCGATGGCCTACGTCGACCGCGACGCCGTCGACGCGCACCTCGCGATCGACGTGCGCGGCACCCGCCTCCCGGTGACGACCGTCCCGCTTCCCTTCTACTCCCGAAAGGCCTGACCATGGCGAGCGAGCAGGACCTGCAGTACACGTCCGACCACGAGTGGGTCGACGCCGACGGGGACGTCGCGACGGTCGGCATCACCGGCTACGCCGCGACGCAGCTGGGCGACATCGTCTTCGTCGACCTGCCTGCCGTCGGCGACGCGGTCGAGGCCGGCCAGGTGGTCGGCGAGCTGGAGTCGACGAAGTCCGTCGGCGAGCTCTTCTGCCCGATCTCCGGCGAGGTCGTCGAGGTCAACGACGCGGTGACCGCCTCCCCGGAGGTGGTGAACAGCGACCCGACCGGCGCCGGCTGGCTGCTCAAGGTGCGCTTCACCGAGCTGCCCGAGCTGCTGGACAAGGCCGCCTACGACGCCCTGACGGGAGCCGCATGACCGACGTCGCCCTCCGCCGCTCCGTCGCGCCCGACGCGTTCCAGCGCCGGCACATCGGCACCACCCCCGACTCCCAGGCCCGCATGCTCGAGGCGGTCGGGCTCGGCTCGACCGACGAGCTGATGCGCCGCGCCGTGCCGGCGTCGATCGCGCTCGACGAGGACGCCCCCTCCGTGCTGCCGCCCGCCGCCACCGAGCGGCAGGCGATCGCGCAGCTGCGCGCGCTCGCCGCCCGCAACACCGTGCGCACCTCGATGATCGGCCTCGGCTACTCGGGCACGATCACGCCCGCCGTGATCCAGCGGAACGTGCTGGAGAACCCGGCCTGGTACACGGCCTACACGCCGTACCAGCCGGAGATCTCGCAGGGCCGGCTGGAGGCGCTGCTGAACTTCCAGACGGTCGTCGCGGACCTCACCGGCCTGACCACCGCGAACGCCTCCATGCTCGACGAGGCGACCGCGGTCGTCGAGGCGATGCTGCTCGCGCGCCGGGCGTCGAAGGTGCGGGCGGCCCGGTTCGCGGTCGACTCGGACCTGCTGCCGCAGTCGAAGGCGGTCCTCGCCGCGCGCGCGGAGGCGGTCGGCATCGAGCTCGTGGAGGCGGACCTCGCCGTCGACGGCCTGCCGGACGGTGACCTGTTCGGCGTCGTCGTGCAGTACCCGGGCGCCTCCGGCCGCGTCTGGGACCCGACCGCGGTGCTCGCCGCCGCGAAGGAGCGCGGCGCGCTCGCGATCGCCGCCGCCGACCTGCTCGCGATGACGCTGCTCACCCCGCCGGGGGAGCTGGGCGCGGACGTCGCCGTCGGCACCTCCCAGCGCTTCGGCGTGCCGATGGCGATGGGCGGTCCGCACGCGGGCTACCTCGCGGTGCGCGCCGGCCTCGAGCGCCAGCTGCCCGGGCGCCTGGTCGGGGTCTCGAAGGACGCGGACGGCCAGCCCGCCTACCGGCTCAGCCTGCAGGCGCGGGAGCAGCACATCCGCCGCGAGAAGGCGACCTCGAACATCTGCACCGCGCAGGTCCTGCTCGCGGTGATGGCCTCGATGTACGCCGTCTACCACGGGCCGTCCGGGCTCAAGCGGATCGCGGAAGGGGTCCACGGCGCCGCCGCGACGGCGGCCCGGGTGCTGCGCGACGCCGGCGTCTCCGTGCGGGAGGGCGCGTTCTTCGACGCCTTCCTCGTCGACGTGCCCGACGCGGACGCGGTGCTGGCGTCCGCCTCGGAGGCGAGCATCTGGCTGCGTCGGGTCGATGCGACCACCGTCGGCGTCGCGTTCGACGAGGTGACCGCGAGCGACGGCGACACGGTTCTCCGGCTGCTCGAGGTCTTCGCGGAGGGGCGGCCGACCGACTTCGCCTTCCTCGGCGGCGGCTCGGCGCTGCCGCCCGAGCTCGAGCGCTCCTCCTCGTACCTCACCCACCCGGTCTTCAACGGCTTCCATTCCGAGACCGGCATGATGCGGTACCTCCGCTACCTGTCCGACCTCGACTACGCGCTGGACCGCGGGATGATCCCGCTCGGCTCGTGCACGATGAAGCTGAACGCGGCGACCGAGATGGCCGCGGTCACGTGGCCGGAGTTCGCGGACCTGCACCCCTTCGCGCCGGCGCAGGACGTCGCCGGGTCGCTCGAGCTGATCGGGCAGCTGGAGGGGTGGCTCGCGGACCTGACCGGGTACGCCGCGGTCAGCCTGCAGCCGAACGCGGGCAGCCAGGGCGAGCTCGCCGGCCTGATGGCGATCCGCGGCTTCCACCGGGCGAACGGCGACGACCACCGCACGGTGTGCCTGATCCCCTCCTCCGCGCACGGCACGAACGCCGCCTCCGCGGTGCTCGCCGGCATGCGGGTCGTCGTGGTCGCCTGCGACGACCTGGGGAACGTGGACCTCGGCGACCTGCGCGCGAAGATCGCGGCGAACGCCGGCGCGCTCGCGGCGCTGATGATCACCTATCCCTCCACGCACGGCGTCTACGAGCACGAGGTCCGCGCGATCACCGACGCGGTGCACGACGCGGGCGGCCAGGTCTACATCGACGGCGCGAACCTGAACGCCCTGCTGGGCCACGCCCGCTTCGGCGACTTCGGCGGCGACGTCAGCCACCTGAACCTGCACAAGACGTTCTGCATCCCGCACGGCGGCGGCGGCCCCGGGGTCGGGCCGGTCGCGGCGAAGGCGCATCTCGCGCCGCACCTCCCCTCCCACCCCTTCGCGCAGGAGGCGCCGCGCGGCGTCCGCGGACCGGGGCGCTCCGGCGGGCCGGCCGTCTCCGCCGCGCCGTTCGGGTCGCCCGGGATCCTGCCGATCTCGTGGGCGTACGTGCGGATGATGGGCGCCGACGGCCTCCGCGCCGCGACGGACGCCGCGGTGCTCGCCGCGAACTACGTCGCCGCCCGGCTGGGCGGCGCGTTCCCGGTGCTGTACCGCGGGGACGACGGGCTGGTCGCCCACGAGTGCATCCTCGACCTGCGGCCGCTGACCGCGGAGACCGGGGTCACCGTCGACGACGTGGCGAAGCGGCTCGTCGACTTCGGCTTCCACGCGCCGACGATGTCGTTCCCGGTGCCGGGCACGCTGATGGTCGAGCCGACCGAGAGCGAGGACCTCGGCGAGATCGACCGCTTCGTCGACGCGATGCTCGCGATCCGGGCGGAGGCGGACCGCGTCGGCTCGGGGGAGTGGCCGGCGGACGACAACCCGCTGCGGAACGCGCCGCACACCGCGCGGGCGGTCACCGACACGGTGTGGCCGCACGCGTACTCGCGGGAGACCGCGGCGTACCCGTTCGAGCCGGCCCTGCACGGCGCCGAGCACCTCCGCGCGGTGCGCGGGAAGTACTGGCCGCCGGTGCGCCGCATCGACCAGGCGTACGGCGACCGCAACCTCGTCTGCGCCTGCCCGCCCCCCGACGCCTTCGAGTAGCACCGAGGACTTGTCACCGCTCGCCCTTCTCGGCCGCCTGGAGGGGCGCTTCGTGGCAAGTCCTCGGTGGGTGCCCCGAGGACTTGTCCCAGTTCGCCCTCCTGGGCCGCCTGAAGGGGCGTCTCGTGGCAAGTCCTCGGTGGGCGTGTCAGGCGAGGGGGGTGACCGCCTTCGCCACCGAGTCCCAGAGGCGCGCGCCGCGGAAGCGGACGGCGATCGGTTCGAGGTCGAGCACCGCCAGGGCGTCCGGGAGGCGGTCGGCCGGCATCCGCCGCGCGAGCGTCACGTGCGGCGTCCAGCCGTCCGGCTCCGTCTGCGCGATGACACCGGCACCGGACGCGCCCAGCGCGAGCGCGCGGTGCACCGCGGCGTGCATCGTCAGCAGCGGACGGCTCGTCACCACCTGCCGGGCCAGCACCCACCGCTGCCTGTGCCCGCCGAACAGCAGCGGCGCGCCGATCGTCGCGGCGAGCCCGCGCCCGGCGAGATCCCAGCCCGCGAACACGGCCCGCAACGCGCCCTCGGCGGCGGCGAACCCGTCGCCGTCCGTCACCGCGACGGTGACGTGCGGCCGGTTCGACGCCCCCGCGCGGTCGGCGAGGCTCGGCAGCCCGGCGTCGGCGAGCGCCGCCCACGACCCCCGCACGGCCGACTCGCCCTCGTCGTCGAGCAGCAGCTCGATGCTCTGCACCATCGGCCGGGACGCTAGCCGTCCATGCCGGGAGGCGCGTCCAGCCGCGTCAGCTGCAGCTGCGTCTCCACCTCGCGGAAGCCGAGCCGGCGGTACAGCCCGATCGCCGGCCCGGCGCGCTCGGCGACGAGCACGAACCGCGCGCTGCCGAACCGCTGCGACGCCACCCGCACGCCGGCCGCGATCAGCGCGCCTGCGAACCCCCGCCGCCGCAACACCGCGAGGGTCTGCACGTCCTGGAACCGAGCCGTGCCGCGCCCGGCGTCCGCGATGCCGGCCGTCGCCACGAGCGCGCCGTCCGCCTCCACACCCAGCCAGACCGCCCGGCCGGCGTCGACCATCCGACGCTTCTCGGCCGTGCGCAGCCGGCTGAAGTCCGCGTGCTCGGCGTCGCCGCCGTCCTCCTCCAGGGCGATGGCGGTCTCGGCGGCCCAGTCGTCGTCGGAGGCGAGCAGCCGCACCGCCGCGGCACCGGTCGCGCCGACCCGGTCGGCGACCAGGACCGCCAGGCGCTCCACCGCGAATCCCGCGGTCAGCCAGGCGCCCTCGTCGAGCACCGGGTGCGCCGCATCCACCCCGACCGTCACGAAGCCGGCGTCCGGGAACGCGGCCTCGTGCTCGGCGACGCGGGCGGCGGGATCGCCCGCCGCGGCGACCAGCAGGAAGTTGCCCCACCGGAACGCGGGGTTCGCCGGCATCCGGACGACCGTGCGGTGCGCCTCCCGCTCGACGACAGCGCCCTGCGACGCCAGCAGCGCGAGATCGGTCGCGAAGGCGAGCGAGCCGATCACGGCAGGAGGGAGGGGAACAGGGCCTTCCCGAGCGGGTAGCCGACGAAGCTGACGAGGTCGAGCACGAAATGCGCGACGACCAGCGGCCCGAGCCGACCCCAGCGCCGGTAGACGAGCACGAGCACGACGCCCATGATCGCGTTCCCGACGAAGCCGCCGAAGCCCTGGTACAGGTGGTACGACCCGCGCAGCAGCGCGCTGGTCGCGAGCACCGCGCCGAACCGCCACCCCTTCGCCCCCAGCCGGTCGACCAGGAACGCGACGACGATCACCTCCTCCTGCAGCGCCGCGCGCAGCGCCGACAGGACCAGCACCGGGACGGCGTACCACTGCGGCCCGATGCCGGAGGTGTCGATGTTGACGTTCAGGTTCAGCGCGACCGCGCCGAAGTAGAGGCCGAGCCCCGGCACGCCGATCCCGAGCGCGAGCAGCAGGCCGACGCCGAGATCGAAGCGCGGCCGCCGCCCGTCGAGACCGATGCGCCGCAGCACGCCGGGGCCCATCAGGTGGAGGGCCAGCAGCACCGGGACCAGCGGGAAGGCGATCGACAGCAGCTGCTCGATCAGGTCGAACAGCGCCCGGTCGCTCTGCTGCGGGTTCAGCGTCTGCGTCTGCTGGTTCAGCGGCGCGCGGGTCAGCGAGTCCGCGAGCGACACGATCGCCCAGACCGCCGACTGGCCGAGGCTGACGCCCAGCACGAGCAGCAGCTCGAGCCCCGGCCGGCGCGCTCCCACGACCCCTTGCCCCGGCTCGGAGGAGCGTGAGAAGGTCACCGGAGGTCGCTGCACGCACCGGACCTGAACGCAACGATGTTGCGTCTCTGGCCCGTAACCTGCGCAGATCGCCGGAACCGGTGCACGGGAACGTCCAGAACCATTTCCGACATGTAACGAATCCTTCACCGGTTTTGAAGGGGGATGACGCGTACGTACGCTACCTGCGTCCCCGGAAGCAGGGGCGCGGCAACGGCTGCCGCGGAGCCATTTCGGGAGGTCACTGCGTGTCGCTGAGCGGGCCCACCGAGTTCGAGGCCGTCGCTGCGGAGTCGGGGCTGACCGGCTCGAGCCTCGGCCCGGAGGGCGATCACACCTCCGCGGACCCGCAGGGCGCGATCAAGGGCCGCTCACTCGCGTCCATCGCCTGGCGCCGCCTCCGCCGCGACAAGGTCGCCCTGGTGGCCGCCGGCGTCATCGTCCTGCTGGTGCTCATCGCGATCTTCGCGGACGTCCTGTCGGCCATCTACGGGCAGAGCCCGTACAAGCTGCACAACACGGGGTCCGGCAGCGTCATCGACGACGTCACCGGCCTGCCCAAGGGGGCGTTCTCCGGCGTCAGCAGCACGTTCTGGCTCGGTGTCACGCCCCTGTCCGGGCAGGACATCCTCACGAACCTCATCTTCGGCACGCGGACCTCGCTGTCGGTCTCGCTGCTCGCGACCACGCTGTCGCTGGTCCTCGGCATCTCGCTCGGCCTGATCGCCGGCTACTTCCGCGGCTGGGCCGACACGCTCATCTCCCGCACCATGGACGTGCTGCTGTCGTTCCCGACGCTGCTGTTCTCGATCGCGCTCATCACGGTCGTCAGCTACATCAACTCGGACCCGAGCCTGCGGTTCTGGATCATCGTCTTCGTCCTCGGCTTCTTCGCGTTCCCCTACATCGGCCGGATCGTGCGCGGCCAGGTGCTGTCGCTGCGGGAGAAGGAGTTCGTGGAGGCGGCGCGCAGCCTCGGCGCCGGCAGCGCCCGGATCATGGCCAGGGAGATCGCGCCCAACCTGGTCGGCCCGATCCTCGTCTACACGACGCTCTCCATCCCGAACAACATGCTCGGTGAGGCCGGCCTGTCCTTCCTCGGCCTCGGCCTGATCGGCGTGCCGTCGTGGGGCCAGATGCTCGCCGACGCGGGCGGGTACATCCAGGTGGACCCCTTCTACCTGTTCCTCCCCGGACTCGCGATCTTCATCGCGGTCCTCGCGTTCAACCTGTTCGGCGACGGGTTGCGCGACGCGCTGGATCCGAAGTCGGGTCGATGACGCGAGCAGACTTCGGCGCCCGACGAGGCGCCGGTGAGACGTGCGGGGGACCCTCGGGTCGATCCGCCGGGCCGTTCCGGCCGAACACGAGGGCAGCTGCACCGCTGCTCGACACAGCACACGAGAGCGAGGGGACATCGCGATGATGTTCAAGAGGAAGACGCTCGGCATCGCCGGCGTCGCCGTGACGGCAGCGCTGCTGCTGGCCGGCTGCACGGGCGGAGGCGGCGACAACGGCTCCACCGGTGGCAGCTCGTCCGGTACCACCGCGGGCTTCAACGCCGCCGTCGACGGCGTGGTCAACCCGTCCACGAAGACCGGTGGCACGCTGAAGCTGCTCTCCGGCAACGACTGCGACTCCTGGGACCCGGCCCGCACCTACTACGGCTGGTGCCTGAACATGCAGCGGGTCATGAGCCGCACGCTCGTGAACTACTCGAAGGTGAACGGCACGAAGTTCACCCTCGCGCCGGACCTCGCGACCGACATGGGCACGCACAACGCCGACTACACGGAGTGGACCTACACCCTCCAGGACGGCCTGAAGTACTCCGACGGCACGGCCATCAAGGCCGAGGACATCAAGTACGCGGTCGACCGCATGTACGCGCAGGACGTCATCAACGGCGGCCCGACGTTCTACTTCACGGAGATCATCAAGGCGCCGAAGTCCTACAAGGGCCCGTACAACGGCGGCGGCGACCTGCCCGACACGGCCATCAAGGTCGACGGCAACAAGATCACCTTCTTCCTCTCGAAGCCGTTCGCGGACTTCAACTACCTGCTCGCGCTGCCGACGTCCGCCCCGGTGCCGAAGGCGAAGGACACGGGCGCGAAGTACACGCTCGCGCCGGTTGCCTCAGGTCCGTTCGAGATCAAGAGCTACACGCCGCAGAAGTCGATCGTCTTCACCAGGAACAAGAACTGGGATCAGGCGACCGACAAGATCCGGAAGCCGCTGGCCGACGAGATCGACCTGACGATCAACAGCAACACCGAGGACATCGACAACCAGCTGGCGGCCGGCGAAGCCGACGCTCGCATGGAGATCAACGTCGGCCCGGCGTTCCGCTCGAAGATCTACACCGACGCCACCCTGAAGGCGCAGGCGGACGATCCGGGCGGCCCCACGACGCGCTACTACGCGATCGCGCCGTCGGTGAAGCCCTTCGACAACGTGCACTGCCGCCGCGCCGTGTTCTACGCCCTGAACAAGGCCGCCGCCCTGACGATCGCCGGCGGCTCCGCCGCCGGTGCCGTCGCCCAGTCGGCGACCCCTCCTGGCATCCCGGGCTACGACCCGTCGTACGACCCCTACCCCAACGGCAAGGACCACACGGGTGACGTGACGGCCGCCAAGAAGGAGCTGTCGGAGTGCGGTCAGCCGAACGGGTTCGCCACGAAGTTCGCCTACTCGACGCCGGACGCCACGAACGGCAAGGCCTTCCAGAACGTGAAGGACTCCCTCGCCCGCGTCGGCATCAAGGTCACGGCCGCGACCACGTCCGCTGAGAACTACTACTCCACCTTCATCGGCTCGCCGTCGAACGTGGAGAAGCAGGGCCTCGGCATCATGGCCGCCGGCTGGGGCGCGGACTTCCCGACGCTCTACGGCTTCTACCAGAACATCGTCAACGGCTCCACGATCCGCGACCCGGGTACGAGCAACTACGCGAGCATCGACGACCCGACGGTGAACAAGATCCTGGACGACACCGGGACCCCCACCACCGACGAGCTCGGCGTGCAGCTGAACAAGGCCCTGATGGAGACCGCGCAGTTCCTGCCGACGCGGTTCGACAAGACGCTCTGGTTCCGCTCCAAGCGGCTCACGAACGTGACCGCGAACAACGCGCTCGGCTTCGGCGCGTACGACGTCGTGAACGTCGGGACGACCGACGGCAAGTAGCCGTCGGCCATCCGGCATCCGCTCGATCCGCTAGGAAGGATGCAGCGACGGTGCCCGGCCGGGGAGACCCGGCCGGGCACCGGCGCGATCGCCCATGATCCGTTTCATCGCCACCCGCTTCGTCGGGATGATCCTCGTGGTCTTCATCGTGAGCGTCGTCACGTTCGGGATCTTCCAGGTCGGCCCGCTGTTCGCGGGTGCGTCGCCGGTCTTCTACTACATCGGGAAGGCGCCGGCCACGCCGGAGCTCGTGCACGCGCTCGAGCACAAGTTCGGCTTCGACCAGCCGATCCCGATCCAGTACCTCAGCTTTC
>NZ_CAXTOQ010000059.1:0-18672 GCF_964245895.1 uncultured Amnibacterium sp. | reverse complement strand
TGTCGGTCGGCCTGCTGATCATGGGCGTCGGCTACACCGCGGCGCTCGCGGTGGTCCTCGCGCTGATCCCGGACCACGTGCCGGCGCGGCGCCGGGCGTTCGCCTCCGGCCTGCTCGGGATCACCCAGGCCTTCGCGATCCTCGTCGGCGTCGGGGTCGCCGGCGGGCTCGCGAAGCAGTCGCTCGCCGCCGCGTTCATCGTGCCCGGCGTCGTCGGCCTGGTCATCGTCCTGATCCGGGTGCTCACGCTGAAGGACCGCGTCCTGCCGAAGGGCTCGGTGCCGCCCTTCCGCTGGAAGGACTTCATCTCGTCCTTCTACACGAACCCGTTCAAGCACCCCGACTTCGGCTGGGCCTGGATCAGCCGGTTCCTGCTGTTCCTCGGCTTCGCGGGCATCGTGAACTACCAGGTGTTCTTCCTCTCCGCGCAGCTCGGCATCGCCCCCGCCGACTCGGCCGGCTTCATCCAGCGGGGCCTGCTCGCGCAGGCCGTCGCGCTGATCGTCGCGAGCCTGATCGCCGGGCTGGTCTCCGACCGGCTGAAGCGCAGGAAGATGTTCGTCTTCGCGTCCGCCGTCTTCGGCGCAGCCGGTCTCACGGTCTTCGCCACCGCGACCACGATCCCCCAGTACCTCGTCGGCATCGCCATGGTCGGGCTCGCGCAGGGCACCTACTACGCGGTCGACCTCGCGCTCGTCGCGGACGTGCTGCCGGACAGGGATCGGAACGCGGCGAAGGACCTCGGCGTCCTGAGCATCGCCACGCAGGGGCCGACCGCCCTGATCCCGGTCTTCGCGCCGCTGCTGCTCGCGGTGCCGTTCGGCAACATGGTGGCCGGCTCGACGAGCAACTACACCGCGCTGTTCCTCGGCTCCGCGGTGTTCGTCGTCCTGGCCGCGATCGCGATCCTGCCCGTCCGCGGCGTCCGCTGAGCGCGAGCGCGCTGCCGCCCGCTCCCCTTCCCCTTCCCACGAGACACCCGATGGAGACACCCCCGATGGCACTCAGCACCGCCCCCCAGGACCCGGCCGAGCGGCTCGCCTGGCTCACCGACCGCGAGGAGATCCGCGCGCTCGCGATCGAGTTCGCGCGGTCCATCGACAGCAAGGACCAGGCGTCGTACGCGCAGACCTTCGCCGAGGACGGCGTGGCCGTGCTGCCCTTCGGCGAGTTCAAGAGTCGCGCGACCATCGCCGCCATGCACGGGCCGCCAGCGCACATCGGCACCCACCACCTCCTCGGCCAGACCGTCATCGACCTGCACGGCGACACGGCGACGGCCAGGACCTACCTGTCCGTGACGCACGTCTTCGAGCCGACCGACAAGACGCAGAAGGCGCACTCGGGCGGGTGGTACGAGCAGGAGCTCGTCCGCACCGCCGAGGGCTGGCGGTTCGCCCGCGTGCAGCTGGTGGTCCTGTGGGAGGACCCGCGGCCGATGCTCGACAACCACGGACCCGATGCGCCGGGCGCAGCGCTGGCCGCGGCCGGCAAGTCGATCACGTCAGGGCTGTGAGCGTGGGCGTCGAGCACCTCCCGAAGGAGCAGAACCGGCTGCTGAGCAGCCCGAACCCGCTGAAGCTCGTCACCTTCGGCTTCAACAGCAGCGGCGGCCAGACGGTCACGACGGCGGAGGGCACCCCCACGGGCGAGTGGTCGCAGAACCTCCGGATCGCCAGGGCGTCCGATGCCGCGAACTTCGAGGGCGTGCTCCCCGGTGCCCGCTGGGCCGGCTTCGGCGGTCCGTCCGACTTCCAGGCCCGGTCGCTGGAGAGCTTCGCCTGGGCGGCCGGGGTCGCGGCGGTCACCACCCGCACGGCGGTGTTCTCGACCTTCCACGTGCCGACCGCGCATCCGGTCCGGGTCGCGAAGACCATCGCGACGATCGACGAGATCGCACAGGGCCGGTTCGGGCTGAACATCGTCGCCGGCTGGTCGGCGGACGAGATCGGCATGTTCGGCACGCCGCAGCGCGAGCACGACAACCGGTACGAGTTCGCGGACGAGTTCTTCGAGGCGCTGGAGGCGCTGTTCACCACGAAGGGCTACTTCGACTTCGACGGCCCCGAGTTCTTCACCATCAAGAAGGCGTTCTCCGAGCCGAAGCCCGTGCAGACCCCGCACCCGGTCTACATGTCCGCCGCGGTGTCGCCGCGCGGCCGGGAGTTCGCGGCGCGGTGGTCGGACATCAGCTTCCAGAACATCCGCGACTTCGCGGCGCAGAAGCCGCAGATCGAGCAGACGAAGGCGAACGCCCGCGAGCAGTACGGGCGGGAGCTGCAGGTCGCGGCGAGCGTCATCATCGTGTGCGCGGACACCGAGCAGGAGGCGAAGGACTACTTCCACTACTACGTGGAGGAGAAGGGGGATCGCGAGGCCGCCGAACGGCTCGTCCGCACGCTGTTCCCCGAGGTCCGCGACCCGCAGGGCAACGTGCGGAAGATGCCCGACGAGATGATGGGGTTCATCGTCAAGGGGATGATCGCGGGGCACGGCGCGGTGCCGCTGATCGGCACCCCCGAGCAGATCGTGGAAGGCATGGTGAAGGTCGCCGACGCCGGGATCGACATCTGCACCCTGGGGTGGGTCGACTTCGAGGCGGGGATCAGCCAGTACGTCGCGCAGATCCATCCGCTGATGGTGCAGGCGGGCCTCCGCGTGGACGAGGAGCCGCCGCCGCCGCTGGACCTGGGGACCTACCCGACGCCGTCCTCGCGCGGCTGAGGCGGCCTCAGCCGCCGGCCGGATCCGAGCGCTCGACGTGCGCCCGGATCCGGCCGGCGGTGTCGACCCACCCGTGCTCCGCCGCGAACGCGGTCATCGAGTCGAGCGACGCCGTCCGGTCGGCGCCCCCGTCGTCGCGCAGCACGGTGGGGCGCAGCCAGACGTGCTCCCCGTCGTCGTCCATCCGGCCCACGCCGAGCAGCCGGACCGCCGCAGCGAGACCGGCCGGAGGCAGGGAGGTGCGCACCGCGAGCGCCGTGAACACCTGCGGCTCCACGAGCTCGGCGGACGTCGCGGTCACCACGACGATCATGCGGGCTGCTCCGCCTCGGCGACCGGCGCCCGCCCGCCGATGCGCTCGGTCATCGCGGCCGCGGCCGCGAGCGCCCGGCGGATGGCGGCCTGGACGGCGGACCGGTCCGACAGCCCCGCGAGGCCGCTCGAGGACACGACCAGCTCCACGGAGCCGTCCGGCCCGAACACCGGCACCTGCACGGCGCTGACCTGCGCGGGCTCCAGCAGCTCGGTCGCGCTCGTCACCGCGGTCTGCTGAGCCATGTCCGCCCACAGCCGGGCGAACGACGCCCGCCGCGGACCGGCGTCCTGCATGACGCCCTCGAACCGGTCCGCCAGCACCTGGTCGCCGCTCAGCCCGTACCCCCGCCGTCGGACCGCGGCGAGCAGGGCGGCGAGGCCCGGCCGGTCCACCGCGCCGAGCAGGTGCCGCGAGCCCTCGATCCAGGCCGTCTGACGCATCGGGCTGGCCCACGCCACGAACAGCGGCGCGATCGGTGCGGCGAACGGGAACGCCGATCCGATCCGCCGGGCTCCGGCGTCGCCGACGGTGTCCCGCGGACGCGCGACCCCGACCACGACGACCGAGTCGCGGACGAGGGTGCTGACGACGACGTCGGTGCCGGTCGCCTCCGCGAGCCCGCCCACGATGTCGGAGGCCGCGTCCGCGATCCGCAGCTGCCGGGCCAGCGACTCCGCGTCGAACTCGTCCGACGGCACGGCGAAGGCCCCGTACCCGCCCCGCCGGAACAGCAGCGGCAGCCCCGCGTCGGCGTCGCCGACGCCGAAGTCCGTCACCCGTGCCACGACGAAGTCGTGGTCGCCGTACGTCCGCTGCGACTCGATCTCCGCGTCGAACCAGGCCACCGCGTCGCGCAGCCGACGCATTCCGTTCTCGGAATGTATGAAGTCGGCCCGGTCGAAGCGGTCGGGCGCCTTCGCGACGAAGGCCCGGCAGAACGCCTCGTGGCTCGCGCCCAGCACGCTCGCCGAGAACCGGCCGGCCGCCGAGACGAGCGGGAACGTCGTCGACGTCGCGTCGGGGAAGAAGCCGATGAGCGGAGGGTTCTGCGACACGGCCGTGAAGCTGCCGACGATCATTCCGACGGGATCGCCGGCCGCGTCGTCGGCGCTGATCAGCGTCACACCGGTGGGGTACTCGCCGAGCACGGCCCGCCACCAGTCAGATTTGAATACGTCGGCCATGAGATGCCTCCTTCGGCCGGACCATGATGCGGCACATCGGCACGATTCCGACAGCCGTTCGCGCATCGCGTTCCCTGATGCGCATATCTCCGATTCCGGGTTCCTGGCGTCCCTCCCGGCTGCGAGGCTGCCCGTGTCCGGCCGACGAAGCCCTCTCGTCGCCGACGCGGTTCGGCCGCGAGAAGGAGCACCCTGATGCGCATCGACGTGCACGCCCACTACTGGCCCAAGTCGTACATCGACGTCATGGTCGAGGAGGGCCGCCCCGACGCCGCGCGGGCCGCGCAGCCCGACGACCTGGACGCGCGGCTCGCGGAGATGGACTCCGTCGGGGTCGAGCGGCAGTACTTCTCCGCGATCGGCCTCAACACGGTCATGCCGACGGCGAGCGGCTCCGTGCGGGCGGCCCGCCACCTGAACGACCTGTACGTCGACATCCGCGAGCGGACCGGCGGCCGGATGGACGGGTACGCGACGATCACGCTGCCGTTCGTGGACGAGGCCATCGCCGAGGCGAAGCGGGCGCTCGAGGACCTGCACCTCGTCGGGATCGCGCTCCCCTGCTACATCGACGGCAGGACGCTCGACGCGGACGAGTTCGAACCGCTCTGGGCGTACCTCGACACGCAGAAGGCCGTGGTGTACGTGCACCCGTCCGGCTCCGACAGCGCGAACGTGGCGGGCCTCGCCGACTTCGGCCTGAACATGCTGCTGGGCTCGACCATGCAGGTGGCCATGACGCCGCTGCGGCTCGGCATCCGCGGCGTCACGACCCGGTACCCGAACGTGCGCTTCATCTTCGCGGTCATGGGCGGAACGCTGCCCTACCTCTGGGAGCGGTTCGAGACGAACCTGATCCGCGGCCTGAAGGCGGTGGAGGCGGCCGGCCCGAACGTGCCGCCGTTCTTCAGCTGGATGAAGGGCGGCTCGTTCACCGTCGAGGACCCGATGCGCGTGTTCCGCAGCAGCTTCTACTACGACACGAGCGTCCAGGACATCCCCGCCTCGCTCGGGTTGGCGCGGACCTCCGTCGGCATCGACCACGTCCTGCTCGGCAGCGACGCGACCTTCGCCTCGTTGACGGAGGCGGTGCATCTCGTCGAGGGCACCCCCGACCTCACGGCCGAGGAGAAGACCGCGATCCTCGACGAGAACGCCGAGCGGCTGTTCCGCTCCGCCGGCGTCCTCGCCTGAACCCGACCCGACCCATCCCACCGGCCACCGGCCACCGGCCACCGGCCACCGGCCACCGGCCACCGGCCACCGGCCACCGGCAGCGAAGGAGCGACCATGGCACTCGACGGCACCTGGAACCTCAGGATCACGACCCCGATGGGGGTCAACTCGCAGCGGCTCGACCTCGCCACCGACGGCGACGCGGTGTCCGGCACCGCGCACACGATGGGCGGGGAGGTCCCGCTGCAGGACGCCGCCTTCGCGGACGGCCGGCTGACGTTCACGATCGAGGTGACCGCGCCCTTCCCGATGACCATCCGGATGTCGCTCGCGATCGACGGCGACACGGTCACCGGCACGTCGCAGGCGGGCGCCTTCCCCGAGGCACCCGTCGAGGGCGAGCGCGCGGCCTGACGATCAGGGCCGACCGGCGGTCTCCACGGAGAACTGCCGGCGGCCCACCTCGGCGAGCATCGTGCGCATCCACACGTGCGCCGCGTCCTCGTCGAACCTCGCGTGCCAGTACAGCGACGCCGTGAGCCCGGTCGACTCGTAGGGGCACTCGAGGATCCGGAGTCCCCCGTTCTGGACGAGCATCCCGGCCAGGTGGCCGGGGACGAGCGCGAGTCGGTCGGTGCCCCAGATGAACATCGGCACCGTCAGGAACCCGTCGACGATGCACGCGATCCGCGGCTCGACGCCGGCGGCCCGCAGCTGCAGGACCGCCGGGCTCGGGTCCCGCCTCGTCTGATGCGTCAGCACCAGCGGCAGCCGCCGCAGGTCGTCGATGGTGAGCTCGTCGCCGACCACCCCGTTCGTCGTCGCGGCCAGCCACACCCACCGGTCCCGCAGCACCTCCACCGACCGGGCCCCCATCAGGGCTCCGGTGGGCAGCATCGTCGCGTCGTTCGACTCGAGCAGGTGCAGCGTCTCCGGCGGCCGGTTCGCGGCGTTGTTCATGAACCGGAACGAGGCGCGCGGGGCGAGGACCGCCGCCCGGTCCGTCGCGGCACGACCGACGGTCGCGTGGGTGTAGTCGGAGCCGAAGATCGAGAACTCCCGCTCGAGCAGCTCAGGGTCGAACTCCACGTCCTTGCGGAACACGCGCTCGACCGCGGCGAGCGCGGTCGTCGTCGTGGCTGTGAGGGTCTGCGCGAACGGCGTCAGCTCCCACGAGTTGCCCCGCCGGACGAGCAGCTGGTCGTCGAAGTGCTCCCGCAGCCTCGCGAGCGCGCGGCTGAGGGAGGGCTGGCTCAGCTGCAGCCGGACCGCTGCCCGGGAGACGCTGCGCTCCTGCAGGATCGCGTCGAGCGAGGCCAGCAGACGGACGTCGAAATCGTCGTGGACCCCATCGCTCACCCCCTCAGAGTACGCAGTTCATGCCCTCCACGCTATATACGTCCAGCGCATGCCGGTGATGACGGTGTTGGCGGTTCCGCGCGGCGTGTCGCGGTGTCACAGTGAGCGCCAGCCACCGCGTGCGCGCGCCTCAGCAACCGTCCAGCGACACGCGTCGACAGAAGGACGTCAACGATGACCACTCCGCTCGACAAGCCCACCCCGCCGTCGGGGACCGCGCCGTTCCTCGTCGCGCCGCCGGTCCCCGAGCTCATGCTCGAGGCCGCCGATCCGATCAAGGTCGGGTTCCGGTTCATCTTCGTGATGGGGCTCGCGAACTTCGGCGTGTGGATCGGGCTGCTCAGCTACGTGACGATCGGCCTGCAGCTGAAGGTGTCCGCGCTGATCGCGGACCCCGCGGCGCGGCCCGGGGTGCTCGGGATCATGCTCACGATCGGCTCGATCTTCGGCGTGCTGGCGAACCCGATCGCCGGCAGGCTCTCCGACCGCACCACGTCGCGGTTCGGGATGCGGCGCCCGTGGCTTCTCGGCGGCGGCGTGCTCTCCCTGATCGGCAGCCTGGTCATGGCGTTCACCCCGTCGATCCCGCTGCTGATCATCGGCTGGGTGCTCACCCAGGTGGGGATCACGGTGTCGCTCGCGGTCCTGCTCGCCGTGCTGCCGGACCACGTGCCGGTCAAGCGGCGAGGGATGATGTCCGGCCTCCTCGGCATCTCGCAGTCGCTCGCGGGCCTGCTCGGGTCCGTCCTGGCCTTCTCGCTCAGCACCGTCTCCCTCGTGCTCGCGTTCGTGGTGCCCGCCGTCATCGCCGTCGTCACGCTCACGATCGCCGCCTTCGTGCTGCAGGACCGCCACATCACGAAGGAGGAGCTGCCTCCGTTCAAGCTCTCGACGCTGTTCTCCAGCTTCGTCGTCAACCCGTTCAAGTACCGCGACTACGGGTGGGCGTGGATCAGCCGGTTCATCAACTTCCTGTCGGTCGGCGCGGTAGGCATCTTCGGCCTCTTCTACCTGCAAGCGCAGCTCGGCCTCGACCAGCGGGCCGCGGCGGGCCTGATCCCGCTCAGCGTGACCGTGCAGGTGCTGACCATCCTGGTCGTCAGCGGCATCGCTGGTGCGCTGTCCGACCGCCTCGGTCGCCGCAAGCTGTTCGTCATCATCGCGTCGCTGATCAACGTCGTCGGTCTGCTCTGCTTCGCCTTCACGTCGAGCGTGGCGGTGTTCCTGATCGCCACCGCGCTGCTCGGCCTCTCCCAGGCGGTCTACTTCGCGGTCGACCTCGCGCTGATGACCGACGTCATGCCGAACAAGGAGCTCGAGGGCGGCAAGGGGATCGGCGTGTTCAACCTCGCCAGCTCCCTCCCGACGCTGATCGCCCCGGTCCTCGCGCCCGCGTTCCTGCTCGTCCCCCTGCTGTCGCGGTCGTCGGTACCGGGGCAGAACTACACGTTCCTGTTCGTGGTCAGCGCGGTGGTCGCGCTGTTCGCGGTCATCACCATCTTCAAGGTCCGCGGCGTCCGCTGACCGTCCCGCCGCCCCACGGACGGAGGAGGGGCCCGGATCGTCGATCCGGGCCCCTCCTCCGTCCGCTCCGAGGGGCTCAGCCCACGAGCACCGCCCGCTTCGCGGTCGCGGGCGCCGGCGGGAAGACGCCGGCCTGCGAGGTGCCCGACATGGCGTCGCCGTCGACCTCCAGCGAGAACCGGATCGACATCGGGAACGGCAGCTTCGCCTCGACCACGAACGACAGCTCGTCGCCGTCGACCACGCCGCTCCGCACCTCCAGCGAGCCCGAGTGATCGGTGGCGGTGCCCGTCACCTCGCCGCCGTCCGCTGCGAGGTCGAGGTCGTACTTCGAGACCCCCATCGGCGTGCGGATCTCGAGCTTCCACGCACCGCTCGGATCGACGGTCGGCGCCCCGGCCACCCGGATCCGCTCGCGCATCGGCGCAGCGCCGGACGGCGCGACGTACGCGGGATCGGTGGCGTCGGCGAGCAGGCCGCCCTCCCGGGTCCTGCCGAGGTGCACCGGCTCCAGCTCGTCGTCGACCAGGTCCGGGAACAGCTCGTTGCCGATGTTCGGCAGCACCTCGTCGACGAAGAGGCGGAACGACTTCTCGACGAGGTCCTTGTGGAACATCCCGGTGTTGAAGCGGACGTTCAGCTGCTGCACGCCGAGATCCCGGTAGGCCAGGATGTCGCGGACCACGTCGTCGGGACCGCCCGCGGTGACCCACGAGCGCAGGAAGTTCACGTTCGCGGGGAACTGCTCGGACCCGTCCTCGACGGCCTCGACGGGGACCCGCGCCATCTCCTGGAACGAGCGGTGGTCGTCGACGCGGTTCATCATCGGCATCCGGCCGGCCATCGCCTCGGCGGTCGCCCAGCCGTCCTCCTCCGTCGTGCCGACGAAGACCTGGCGGGTGACGAGCGACTTCCGTGCCGCGTCGGCCTGCACCGCTGCGCTCAGCCCGGCCTCGGCCATCAGGTCGCGGTGGCGGGCGAAGAGCTCGGCCGCCTTGTCCTTCGGGGTGGGGCCGAGGAAGACCGGGAGCCCGCGCTCCGCCGCCGCCGCGATCATCGCGGGGGTGTTGGAGCCGATGGCCAGCTGCGCACCGCCCCGCCGCCAGGAGACGGGCATCATGCGCCCGAACAGGCCGCCGGAGTCCCACTTGCTGTCCATGATCAGCGGCGCGTCGCCGGCCTTCACCAGCCGCGCGCGCTCCAGGTAGTCGAGCTTCGACATGAACGAGTCGACCCGGTCCTCCGGATCCACGTCGAAGATCTTGAAGTCCGGCGCCATCCCGACGCGGCCCGCGCTCATGCCGAGCAGGAACCGGCCCCGGGTGAGCAGGTCGAGCAGGTTCGACTCCTCCGCCAGGCGGAGGGGGTTGTGGAACGGGAGGGGCACGATCGTGGTGCCGAACCAGGTCCTGCCGAGATGCGGCGCGAGCCGCGAGCCCATCATGAACGGGTTCGAGTAGGGCTCGCTCCCGCCGAAGTGCTGCTCGCCGAACGTGACCATCGCGATCCCCGCCTCGGCGGCGCGGATGGACTGGTCGATGCAGAGCTCGATCTGTGGAAGGTCCTGGGCCTCGTTCATCGCGATCGGTCCCATGAACACGGAGATGTGCATCAGCACTCCATATCTGAACGGTCAGCGGCCGGCGACGCGCCGAGAGCGCTGCGAGAGAGGGGACCGTCGCACGACGGTCCCGTGGCGCGGGAAGCGGCCGGAGGATCGGCGCGGTCCGCGTCGCCGACCCGCCGCGGCGGTCGGTGCTCGGTCGTCATCGTCGGCTCCGGTTCTCCCCGAGGCAGGCTCCCTCCCCCGCGACGCGGAGGGAAGCACCGATGACGGATGCGCTGATCAGCACGCTGGATGCGCCGTGGGCGCCGCCGATCGGCGGCATCCGCGTCCGCGATCCGCGCATCCCGGATCGGGCCTGGCCGGGGGTGCTGCGAAGCGTCCACACTGGGTCTGCCGCGCCCATGCGGCGGTTGGAGACGGTGGCTGCATGCCCGCTGCGTCCGAAGGCGATCCCGCCGTCGCGCTCGTCCGGTTCCGCGTCGCTCCGGACGCGCCGGCGGAAGCCGGCGTGCTCCTGAACGGTGTCGTCCACCGGCTCGACCTCGCCGGGCTCGGCACGACCTCGATCAACGACGTCATCGAGCGCTGGGCGCAGCTGGGCCCGCTGCTGCAGGACCTGCGCGGTCGGCCGGGGCTCGCGGTCGAGGACGTGACGCTCGCCGCTCCCGTCGAGCCGAGGCAGGTGCTGCAGACCGGCGCGAACTACCGCGAGCACGTCGTCGACCTGGCGGTGTCGCACCGTCCCGCCGACGATCCGAGGACGGAGGCCGAGGCCAGGGCGGACGCGGGCCGTCTCATCGACGAGCGCGCGGCGAGCGGCGACCCGTACCTCTTCATCGCCCTGCCGCAGACCGTGGTGGGCCCGGACGTGCCGCTCGCCATCCCGCGCTCGAGCGATCGGACGGACTGGGAGCTCGAGCTCGCCGTGATCATCGGCCGGCGCGCGTTCCGCGTCGGCCGCGCGGAGGCGCTCGAGCACGTGTGGGGCTACACCGTCGCGAACGACGTCACCCGCCGCGACCTGGTGTTCCGCCGGGACATGCCCGCGATCGGCTCGGACTGGTTCCGGGCGAAGAACGCCCCCGGCTTCACGCCGACCGGCCCGTTCGCCGTGCCGGCGGAGGCGACCAGGTCCCCGTTCGCGCTGCGCCTCGACGTCGACGGCGAGACGATGCAGGACGCCTCCACCGACGACCTGCTGTTCGACGTCCCCGCGCTCGTCGAGGCCGCGTCGCAGACCATCCCCCTGCTGCCGGGCGACGTGCTGCTCACGGGCAGCCCCGCCGGGAACGGGCAGGCGCGCGGGATCTTCCTCCGGCCCGGGAGCACGATGGTCGGGTCGATCTCGGGCCTCGGCACCCAGCGCGTGCGATGCGTGGCGGAGGGGCGGAGCGCGCACCCGGAGGAGTCGAGCACCGCGACGTGACGTCCTGATCCAGGACGGGTCGCTCACCCGACGGGCGCACGATGTTCGTCGTTCCGCACCCCGCCGCGTGCAGCACCCCTCAAGGTGTGAGGATGCGCGCTGACCGGATCCGGTCGAGGCGGTGGTTCCGCACGGTCGTCCTCACGATGGTCGTGCTGTGCGCAGGGACCGTGGGCGCACCGCACGACACCGCGGCCGCGGCGCCCATCGAGCCCGGTTCCGCCGGCTCAGCGGCTCCCCGCAGCCGATTCATCGAGGTGCCCGACTCTCCCGGAGGCGTCGGCCGCATCCGTCTCGACACCGACCTGTACCTGCCGGCGAGGCTCCCGGCGCCGGCCGTGCTGCTCGCGCACGGCTTCGGGCAGGACAAGTCGGCGCTGGCGCCCGAGGCGCAGCGCCTCCGGAGCGAGGGCTACGTCGTGCTCGCGTACTCCGCGCGGGGGTTCGGGCGGTCGACGGGCCGGATCGGGCTCGACTCCCTGGACGGGGAGGTGCCGGACGCGCGAGCGCTCGTCGACGTGCTCGACCGCGACCCCGCGGTGCTGCACCGCGGCGGAGATCCTGTGGTCGGCGTCGTCGGCGCCTCCTACGGCGGTGCCCTCGCCCTGATGCTCGGGGCGACGGATCCGCGCATCGACTCGGTGGTCGCCGGCATCACCTGGAACGATCTCGCGCAGGCGCTCGATCCCGTGTCCGCGGGCTGGCTTCGCGGAAGTCCTCGAGGAGCACCGCGAGCGCGACTGTTCAAGGCCGCCTGGACGTCCCGCCTGCTCGGCACGGGAGCAGCCGGCAGCTCCGACCCGTGCAGCCGCTTCACGGCGCGGCTCTGCGGGATCTACCGATCGCTCGTCACGGGCGGTGCGCTGACCGACGCGGATCTCGCGCTGCTGCAGCGCTCGTCGCCGAGCACCGTGCTCGGCGGCATGACCGCCCCGACCCTCCTGCTGCAGGGGCTGCAGGACTCGCTGTTCGGTCTCGACCAGGCGGACGAGAACCGACGGCAGATCCGCGCGGCAGGTGCGACGGCGCGGGTCGAGTGGTTCGACGGCGGCCACGACGGCGACGGCGTCGCCGGCACGGAACGCGCGACCGACGACTGGCTCGATGCCACGCTGCGGCGGGGCGACGTGCCCAGCCGTCGGTTCGAGTACGACGTCCCCGCGAGCGCCACCTCCTTCCCGGAGCACCACGTCATGACGCGGTACCCGGGGCTGTTCGGCACGGTGCGACCGGACCTCGTCCGGCTCGACGGTGCGGAGCAGACCGTGGTGAACCCACCCGGCGGTCAGCCGGCGTCGGTGACCTCGTTGCCCGGCGTCGGCGTGGACAGCGACGTGGGCATCGCGGCGAACGGGGTCCTGGCGCCGAGGAACCCGCCCGGCCAGGCCGCGCGGTTCGTGTCGTCCGTGCTCCCCGCGCCGGTGGTGCTCGTCGGCGGCGCCGGCGTCCGGGTCCGCATCATGCCCATCACCGCGGCGGCGCAGGACGTCGTGCTGTTCGCGCAGGCGACGGCGCTCACCGGGTCGATCAGCCGGACCCTGCCTGGCGGCGTCGCGCCGATCCGGCTGCGCGTGCCGGAGGGAGGCGGCACCGTCTACGTCTCGCTGCCCGCCACGACCTGGCGACTCGCCGCGGGCGACCGGATCGCGGTCACCTTCCGCACGACGGACAGCCAGTTCATCGGCTCCACGACGCCCGCGGCGTTCCGTCTCTCCGCGGACGCGATGCTGCTCCCGAGGCTCACCACGCGGTCGGGCTCCGGCGGCATCGGTCAGCCGGGTCGAGCCGTGCTCGATCGGATCGGCGTGCTGCTCGCCGTCGCGCTGCTGCTCATCCTCGCGGCGGTGGTCGTCGGCCGGCTGCGGAGGAGGGCGGCCCGGTCGATGGAGGAGGGGGCCGCGCACCCGCTCGACCCCGCGCCGCCGCTGCGGGTCCGCGGCGTCACCAAGCGCTTCCGCTCGGGCTTCGTCGCGGTCGACGACGTCTCCTTCACCGTGCAGCGCGGCCAGATCGTCGGGCTGCTCGGCGAGAACGGCGCCGGGAAGACGACGACGATGCGGATGCTGCTCGGCCTCGCGCGCCCCGACTCGGGAACGATCGAGGCGTTCGGTGCCGACGTCGTGCCGGGAGCGCCGGTCCTCAGGCGGATCGGGTGCTTCATCGAGGGCCCCGGGTTCCTGCCGCACCTCTCCGGGCGCCGGAACCTGCGGTTGTTCTGGGCCGCGACCGGGCGGCCGAGGAAGGACGCGCGCCTCGAGGAGGTGCTCGCCGTCGCCGACCTGGGGCCGGCGGTCCTCCGCAGGGTCGGCGGCTACAGCCAGGGGATGCGCCAGCGGCTCGCGCTCGCCCAAGCCATGCTCGGGATGCCCGACCTGCTCGTGCTCGACGAGCCCACGAACGGGCTCGATCCGTCGCAGATCGTCGCGCTCCGCGGCGTGCTCCGCCGGTACGCGGACGGCGGGCGGACGGTCGTGGTCTCGTCCCACCTGCTCGCCGAGGTCGAGCGCACCTGCAGCCACCTCGTGGTGATGTCGCACGGCCGGGTGGTCGCGGCCGGACCCGTCGACGACCTGGCCGGAGGCACCGACGAGCTGCTGCTCGAGGTCGACGACCAGGCGGCCGCGATCACGGCGGTCGACGCGCTGGCCGTCCAGCGCGTCGAGGCGTCCGGCTCGACCGCCATCCGCGTCCTGCCAGGCGCCGTGCGGACGGCCGACGTGATCGCAGCCGTCGTCGGCGCCGGGGTGGGGGTCGCCGATCTGCGTCGCGAGCGCCACCTCGAGGAGGCGTTCCTGGACCTCGTCCGCGACGGCGGGTCCGAGCGATGACCGCCGAGGACGCCGCGGCCACCGCCTGGCCCAGGCGCGCCGCGCTCCCGCTGCGTGTCGAGCTGCTCCGCCAGATCAGCCAGTGGCGTGTGCTCGCGGCCGTCGGGGTGCTGCTCCTGCTGCCCGTCGTCGTCCGGGTCGCGTTCCTCCTCGGCGGAGCGCAGCCGTCGCAGACCGGCGGGGACCTCGCCGCGCTCGCGCAGGCGTCGGGCGGGAGCTTCGCCGCGTTCGTCGTGCTGGTCTCGGGCGGATACCTGGTCACGATCGTCACGGCGGTGCTGTTCGGCGACCTGATCGCCGGCGAGGCCTCGCGCTCGACGCTGAAGTACCTGCTCGCCATCCCGGTCCCGCGCGTGCGGCTGCTCGGCGTGAAGGCGGCGGCCGCATCCGTCGTCCTCGTCGTGGGCCTCGTCGGCATGGCCGCCGTCGCCCTGCTCGTCGGGGTCCTCTCCTACGGTCCCGGAGGCATGCAGATCCCGAACGGTCCCCGGCTCGACCTCGGGCAGACGGTCGCACGGCTCGCCCTGACCACCGCCGTCACGCCGTTCGGCCTGCTGTGGGCCGCGGCGCTCGGTGTCCTGCTCACGGTGCTGACGGACTCGCCGCTCGCGGCGGCGGGCGGGGTCGTCGTCGTCGCCATCGTGACCACCACGCTCGATCAGGTGGAGGCGCTGAAGGACCTCCGACTGTGGCTGCCGACCCACTACGCGTTCGCGTACCAGCAGTTCCTGCTGCAGCCCGTCGACCTCCGGCCCATCGCGGACGCGCTCGCGAACGGGCTGCTCTGGGTGCTCGTGCTCGGCCCGGCAGCGGCCTGGTGGTTCCACCGCAAGGACATCGGCGGGTGACGGCCGTCACCGCTTCGTAAGCGGATCGCCGGACCGTCCACGGGGATGCCTGCTTACGGTCGGAGCATGCGGCTCGTCGTCATCGCGAAGGAGTGCCTTCCCGGGCGGGTGAAGACGCGGCTGACCCCGCCGCTGAGTCCCGTGGAGGCCGCGTCGCTCGCCTTCGTCAGCCTCCAGCAGACGCTGGACACCGTGCGCGCGGTCGACGTCCACGAGCGGGTGCTGCTGCTCGACGGCGAGCCGGACGACCTCGACACGAGGGGCTTCCACATCGAGGCCCAGGTCGGCGGCGGACTGGACGAGCGGATCGCCGTGGCGTTCGACGCACGGTCGTCCCCGGTGCTGCTGATCGGCATGGACACACCGCAGGTGTCACTCGGGATGCTGCAGTCCGTCGTCGACGACGAGGTCAGCGACGCGTGGTTCGGTCCTGCCACGGATGGCGGGTTCTGGGCCCTCGGACTCCGGGAGCCCCGCGGCGATCTGGTCCGCGGCGTCGCGATGTCCCGCGCCGACACCGGGGAGGTCCAGCTGCGTCGCCTCCGACGTGCGGGGCTCGGTGTCCGACGGCTCCCCGCGCTCACCGACGTCGACCGGATCGAGGACGCTGTCGCGGTGGCGCACGTCTCGGCCGGGAGCCCGTTCGCGGCGGCGGTCCGGTCCCTCGGCCTCCTCGCCCGGTCGCCTCAGGCGGTGTCAGCGGGACGCTGACATCGCGCCCCCGGCCCGGGATCGGCGATCGCGACGCCGCCTCCCGGCGAGCACGACCCCGACCGCGGTCGCCGCGGCGACCACGAGCACGCCCCACACCCCCGCCAGGTTGGCCGCGTAGTCGAGCGGCAGCACGGACGGGTTGCGGGTGCCCAGCTGCTTCGCGTGCATCGCGGGCAGCAGCAGCACGCTGGCGATCCCGCCGACGACCGCGGCGACCTGGACGATCGCGATCGCCGCGAGAGGCACCCGTCCGGTGGTTCGTCGGAGCAGCCACCCGACCCCGAACAGCAGCGGGGACAGGATCGCGTCGTGCAGCAGGATCGCGACGGCGAACCAGACGGCGAGCCCGACGAGCCCGACCGGCTTCACCGTGGTGAGCAGCAGCCACGCGCCCGCGAGCAGCCCGACGACGCCGATCCCGATCAGCCCGCCCCGCACCGCGCTCACCGAGCCTCCAGCGCCGCGAGCCACTTCGTCTGCAGCACCCCGGGCCTGGCCGGGGCGATGAGCCGGGCCGGGAACCCGTGGTCGAGATGGAGCACGGCCCCGTTCACCTCCAGCGCGACGAGCGTCAGGGGGTCGTCGACGAAGTTCGCCTCGAGCAGCGTGTGCGCGTAGGCGCCGACCTGCAGGCTCCGCACCGAGAAGGGCCGGCGGGAGGCGCCGACGAGCGCCGCGAGATCGCGGAACCGCACGCCGCGCCACTCGGCGGAGGTGGACCACCCCTCGACGCACGCGATCGGCAGCACGACCGTGGTCTGCGGCATCCCGCGCAGGTCGGCGAGCGTGAGGGTCCGCTGCGCCTGCGCGCCGGAGACGGTGAGCGACCAGTCGGGCGACTTCGCACGCTCGAGCACGCCGGCCGCCCTCGCCGTCTTGTTGACCGGCAGGTTCTGAGGTCCCCGTCCGACCTGGCGCGGCCCGAACACGTCGAGCGGCGCGAGCGCGGGCACCGTCTGCCCCGCCGAACCGACGACGGCGACCGCGGTGCCGATGCCGACCGCGCCGACGAGGGTGCGACGGCTCACGGGCTCCGTCGGTCGTCGAGCGCGGTCCAGGCGTCGCTGCAGGAAGCCGGTGATCCCTCGCGACGGGCGCACGTGCTCGCGCAGCTCCCCCTCCGCCGGCCCGACCGGCAGGAGCCGGCCGTCGTCGTCCACGCTGTCGCGTCGCCGCCACCAGCGGGCGATGATCGGCAGCTTGACGCCGATGTGCAGGGCGAGCGAGGCGACGATGATCCACGCCAGCGCGAAGTGGGTGGCCCGGTACGAGAACGGCCACGGGTACCACTGGAAGGTGTTCAGCAGGCCGATGGCGAGCTGCACCAGCGACGACGCGACGAAGAGGGCGATCGAGGCGCGCTCGAGGAGGCCCAGCAGCGTCTTGACGGGCGGCCACGCGAACAGCAGCGGGAAGACCGTGTACAGCTTCCCGAGCAGCAGCGGGATGCAGGCGATGCCCGCGGTGACGTGCACGCCCTGGGTCACCCGGTAGAGCCATTCGGGCCGGCTCGGGAACGCCATCCCGGGCAGGGGCGCCTGGATGAAGTGGCTGTAGAGCCCGGTCGCGAAGCACACCAGGAACGCCGCGCCGAGCAGGCGGCCGATCACCACCGCGGTCCGAGGATGACGCGCCGGCGTCTCGAGCGTCGCCTGCGCGAGGCGCGCGCCGTGCTCGAGGATGCCGTCGCCGGGTCGGACGGTCGGCCGATCCCCCCTCATGAGCACCGGCTGACGTCGGGCGCGGCGATCATCGCCGGGTGACCCATCCACGGCTCGCTCACGAGTACGTCCTCCCGCGGCCCACACGGAGGTGGACCGTCCGCGACGCTAGACGCGACCGGCGGCGACGTCCCGGCGATCCCCTTACGAGACGATGACGGTGGTCACCACGCGGTGTGGAGGAGGTGCTCCACCACCAGCGCGGTCAGCGCCCCGGCCGCGAGTCCGGAGCGGCGCCACCTCGCGGACAGCAGCGCGGTCCCCACCAGGAGCCACGGCACGAACGGCTGCCAGATCCGCTCCACCTCGGATCTGCTCAGCATCGAGAGGTCGGCCGCGACGACCATCCCCGCGGCGGCGAGCGTCAGGAGGACGACGGCGCAGTCGCCCGAGGTCCCCTCGACCGTCCGCAGGCGGGCGAACGACGCCGCGACCCCCGCACCGACGATCGGGCCGGCGCTGATCGCGAGCACCGCGAGGTCCGCCCAGATCCAGTAGAGGCCGGGACGGCGGGTCGCGACACCGGCCCAGTAGCGGTCGACGAGCACCGGATACGCCTCCCACCACGCGAATCCCGCTGCGGCGAAGGCCGCGGCGACGGCGACGGCTGCGAGCACCGCCACCGGCAGCACGCGGAACGACCGCGCGGCGAGCAGGATCGCGATCGCGAGCAGCCCGAGCAGTGGCATGCCGTACGACAGGAACACGCTGAACCCGAGGAGCAGGCCGGCGGCCACCGCGACGAGCGCGCCGCGCGATCGCCGCGGCGATGTCGCCGCGACCGCGAGGCAGCAGAGCCCCCAGGCGGCGATCGCGCCGAACGCCGCGTCCGCCGTCACCCCGATCCAGACTGCCGCTGGAGCCAGGACGAGGATCGGCGCCGCGCGGCGAGCCGCGGGCTCCGCGCCGAGCCGGCGAAGGCAGATCAGCACGGCGACCGGTGCGGTAGCCGCGATGCCGATCGACACCAGCCCGGACGCGAGCCCGTTCCCGAGGCCGATGCGCACGAGCAGCACGAAGACGAGGAGCGCGCCCGGCGGATGCCCAGCCACGTGCACCGGCCAGTGATCGGGGGCGGTGAGCGGGATCCGGTCGACGAACCCGCGGAGCATCGCACCCACGTCCGTGACGGCCTTGGCGGGTCCGAGGTACTCGGCCGGGTTCTCGTACACCCTGCTGATCCCGGGGAGTCCGTCGACGGTCGCGAGACTCACGATCCAGGCGACCGCGACGAGGAACGAGCCGGCGAGCAGCGACGGCCACGCGCTGCGCTCCGCGAGGCAGG
>NZ_CAXTOQ010000058.1:0-18768 GCF_964245895.1 uncultured Amnibacterium sp. | reverse complement strand
TACTGCGGGTCGAGCTCCTCCAGCGTCTCGCGCAGCAGCTGCGCCACGGCCCAGTTCCGGTACGACTTGTGATCAGCGGGCACGACGTACCACGGCGCGACGTCGGTGCTGGTGCGCTCGAGCACGGCGCCGTACGCCGCCTGGTAGTCGTCCCACCTGGCGCGCTCGTCGATGTCGCCCTCGTTGAACTTCCAGTGCTTGTCCGGGCGGTCGAGCCGCGCCAGCAGCCGCTCGCGCTGCATGTCGTACGACACGTTGAGGAACACCTTCAGCACGGTGGTGCCGCCGTCGGCGAGCTCCTGCTCGAACGCGTTGATCGTGTCGTAGCGGGTCTCCCACTCGCTCTGCGGCACCAGCTGGTGCACCCGGACGACGAGGACGTCCTCGTAGTGGCTGCGGTCGAAGACGCCGATCATGCCGGGGCGCGGGAGGCGCTTGCGGATCCGCCAGAGGAAGTCGTGCGCGAGCTCCTCCTCCGTCGGCTTCTTGAACGCCGTGTACTCGATGCCGATCGGGCCGAAGACCCCGACCGCGTGGGTGACGACGCCGCCCTTGCCCGCGGTGTCCATGCCCTGCAGCACCAGCAGCACCCGCCGGGTGCCGCCCTGGGTCGACTCGGCCCACAGGCGGTCCTGCAGGTCCGAGAGCACCTCGGCCGCGCGCGCCATGGCCTTGCCGTCCGGCGCGAGCGGCTTCGCCCCCGCGTCGAACCCCGCGACGCTGACGGGACCTGCCGGCACGCGCAGCACCGAACGGAGGGAGGCGTCCTTGCTCATCGCCCGAGCGTATTGCGCGGCCGGGCGGAGGCGCTTCATCGCGTGTCCCTGACGAGCGGCAGGCGGGCCACGCCGGCGACGAGCTCCTCCGCGATCCGGCCGGCCTCGTCGTCGATCGCCCCGAGCAGCGCCGCGGACCGCGCGAACCCGTCGACCATCGACCGCCGCGTCTCCTCGACGATCGCCTCGGCATCGTCGCCCCCGATGCCGAACCGTCGCCCGGAGGCCACGAGCCCCGCGACGGAGATCCGCCCGAGCGAGTACTCCCCGCCCACCTGCATGGCGCTGTCGAGCCGGTCGTCGCCGTTCCAGTACGCCGCGTACGACAGCAGGTCGTAGAGCGGGGCGAGCTCGACCCGCCTGCGGTGCAGCAGCAGCGAGTAGTTCTTGGCGTGCGCGTCGGTGCATCCCGCGACGACGTTGAAGACGAGTGCGCGGAAGAACCGCTCGCCTGCCTCCCGCCGGTCCGCCTCGATCGGCAGCCCGGCGAGCAGGCGCTGGACGTCGGCGACGCCGGGACCGCCGTCGCGCTGCTGGTACTTCTTCGCGGGCGGGACCGCCAGGGCCTGGCACAGGTCCTCCTGGTGTCGGCGGCGCCAGCCCGCTTCCGTCCTGATCCGGTCGTAGCGCTCGGACACGAACACGGGTCGCCCGGCGATCCGCGTGAGCGAGGAGGTGGCGACCCGGTTGCCGAGCAGCCCTGCGGCGACGAGCGTCACCTGCTCGACGACGTCGATCCGACGGAACCGGCCGGCGACCGGCTTGAGGATGTGCGTCGTCGGCGTCGCCTCCAGCGGCACCGCCCATCGGCCGTCGGGCAGGCGATGCAGCGCGATCTTGGGCTGCGCGCCCGCCAGGCTGAACCGCCCGGCCCCTCCTCCCGCCGGCACCCCGTCGCGGTACTGCTCGACGACCCTGTCCAGCAGCGCCGCGACCTCGTCGTCGTCGATCGGCCGGGCGGCGTCGCGGGCACCCGCCGCGTCGGAGAACGGCACGCCGCGCGGCACGATCTGCACCGCGCCCGCCGCATCGGCGCCGACGTGCTCGAGCAGCGCGAACGGGTTGTTCGGGGACACGCCGTACGCGGCTCCGATCGCGCGGAGCGCCTCGCCGTTGTCGGGCAGCAGCCCCTGCAGGAAGGGCAGGACGACCCGGCGCCGATGGGTGGCGACCGCGAGCGGCATCGACAGCGACAGCGGCGTGCTGTCGCGGTCGGCGCGGTACTCGTCGTCGTACTCGAAGCGCAGGTCGCCCGCCGCGGTCTGCGTCAGGGTGCCGCAGCGCTGCCCGTCGAGCGCGACGTCGAGCCCGCGGGTGGTCACCACGTGATCTCGCTGCCGTCCTGGGCCCGCACCGCGACCTCGTACCCGAGCGCCTGCACGACGTCGAAGACCTTCGCGGCGACCACGGTCGGCTTGCCGGCCTCCAGGTCGACCACGAACGACCGCGACACGTGAGCCCTCGTCGCGAGCTCGGACTGGGTCCATCCGCGACGCTCGCGCAGCTCGCGCACCAGCGCTGCCGCCTCCCGCACCGTGTACATGGCATCCTTCCGTGTCGCCGATCGGCGACATCTCAGTATGACGCCGTACGGCGACATGCACAAGAGTCGCCGTACGGCGACATCCAGGTAGACCTACGAGGATGGGGCCGTGCTCGACGACGCCCTCCTCCCGTCCCGCCCCCTCGGCCGCACCGGTCGCACCGTCTCGGCGGTCGGGCTCGGCACCTGGCAGCTCGGCGGCGACTGGGGCGAGGTGCCGGAGGCGGACGCGCTCGCGGTGCTGGACGCCTCCGCCGCCGCCGGCGTCACCCTGTTCGACACCGCCGACGTGTACGGCGACGGCCGCAGCGAGCGGTTGATCGGCGGCTGGCTGGCCGCCAACCCCGGCGCCGGGGTGACGGTCGCGACGAAGATGGGCCGCCGGCTCGACCAGGTGCCGTCGAACTACGTGCTCGCGAACTTCCGCGCCTGGACCGACCGGTCGCGCGCGAACCTCGGGCAGGACACCCTCGACCTGGTGCAGCTGCACTGCCCGCCGACCGCGGTCTTCGAGGACGACGCGGTCTTCGACGCGCTCGACACCCTGGTGCAGGAGGGCGCGATCGCCGCGTACGGCGTCTCGGTCGAGGAGGCGCAGCAGGCGCTCACCGCGATCGCCCGGCCCGGCACCGCATCCGTGCAGATCATCCTCAACGCGTTCCGGCTGAAGCCGCTCGACGCCGTGCTGCCGGCCGCGGCGGAGGCGGGGGTCGGCATCCTCGCCCGGGTGCCGCTCGCCTCCGGGCTGCTGTCCGGGAAGTACGACGAGACGACCGAGTTCGGCGCGGACGACCACCGCAACTACAACCGGCACGGCGAGGCCTTCGACCAGGGCGAGACCTTCTCGGGCGTCGACTACGCCGACGGCGTCGCGGCCGCGCGGCGGTTCTCGGCCCTCGTCGCGGCGGAGGCGCCGGAGGGGACGACGCCGGCGCAGGCGGCGATCGCCTGGGTCGCGCAGCTGCCGGGCGTCACCGCCGTGATCCCCGGCGCGCGCTCGGTCGCGCAGGCGCAGTCGAACGCGTCGGCCGGGGCGCTGCCGCCGCTCGGGTCGGCGTTCGACGCCGGGGTGCACGCGATCTACGACGAGGCGTTCCGCGCGGCGATCCACGACCGCTGGTAGCCGCCGGTCAGCGCCGCGAGAAGCGGTCCGACACCGCGAGGACGCCCAGCGCGACCGCGAACGCGATGATCGCGGAGATCAGCGCGATCACCGGCGTCGAGCGGATCAGCAGCTGCAGCGCGAGGATCAGCGCCGCCAGGATCGCCGAGATCAGAAGGTCCCGGCGCCACCGGATGTCGCCGCGCTGCACCACTGGACCGTATCGCGCGGGTCAGCGGCCCCAGCGCTCCGGGGCGTCGTCGGTCCAGCTGCCGTAGACCGCCTCCGTGTTGCTCGCGATCTGCGCGGCGAGCATCGACGGGTCCGTCTCCAGCACCTCCGCCATGAACCGCAGGGTGTGCGGCACCAGGTAGGGCGCGTTCGGCCGGCCCCGCACCGGCGCCGGCGCGAGCCACGGCGCGTCCGTCTCGACGAGGATCCGGTCGCGCGGGGTGACCCGCAGCGCCGCCCGGAGGTCGTGCGCCGTCTTGAACGTCACGGTGCCGGCGAACGAGAGGTACCAGCCGTGCGAGGTCGCCAGCGTCGCCAGGCCCGCGTCGCCCGAGAAGCAGTGGAAGACCGTGCGGTCCGGGGCGCCGACCCGCAGCAGGGTGTCCACGACCTCGACGTGCGCGTCGCGGTCGTGGATCTGCAGCGCCAGGCCGTGCCGCCTGGCGATGTCGATGTGCGCCTCGAAGGAGCGCAGCTGGGCCGCGAGACCGTCCTCGCCGGTGCGGTAGTAGTCGAGGCCGGTCTCGCCGATCGCCCGCACCCGCGGCCGGGAGGCGAGCCCCTCGATGACGGCGAGCGCGTCGTCCAGGCCCCCCTCCGCCTCCAGCACCGCGGCGTCGTTCGGATGGATCGCGACGGCGGCGAGCATCCGCGGGTCGATCGCGGCGTGGTCGGCGGACCAGCGGCTCGACTCGACGTCGGTGCCGACCTGCACGACCCCCTTGACCCCGGCGACGGAGGCGCGATCGAGCTGCTCGCGCCAGTCGAGCGGACCGTGCCCATCCCCGCTGGCCTCCTCCTCCCCGAACCAGCCGGGACCGGAGTACGGATCGATGTGGGTGTGGTCGTCGTAGACGGGGACCTTCAGCGTCTCCGGCAGCGGCGGGTACGCCCGGTCAGCCATCGTTCGCGGATCCGGATGAACGCGGCGACACGCCGGTCGCCCGCCGGCAGGAGCGGCGTGTCGCGGAGGATCTCCGGATCCGCGCAAAGGATCCGGATCCGCGACCCTGCTCGTCAGGCATTGAGGACGTCGGGGTCGATGCGCGGGAAGAGGGGCTCGAGCGCCGAGACCGTCGTGCCGGCGGGCAGGATGCCCCAGTCGCCCGCCGCGCGGATGCGCTGGTCGGCGAGGAGTCCGATGCCCGCCTCCGCGCCGAGCGCCGCCCACAGCTTCGCGGTCGCCTGGGGCACGATCGGCGACAGCAGCACCGCGAGGGCGCGGAGGCCCTCCGCCGCGGTCGCGAGCACGGCGTCGAGCCGGTCCGCCGTCGCCGGGTCCTTCGCCAGCACCCACGGCTGCTCGAGGGTGATGTACCCGTTCAGCTCCTCCACGATCGTCCAGATCGCGGCGACGGCCTCGTGCGGCGCCATCCGCTCCATCGCGAGGTCGGCCTGCAGCGCCGCGTCGCGCACGGTCGCGCGGATGCCCAGGTCGCGCTCCGACGGCTCCGTGGAGGCCGGGACGACGCCGTCGCGGTACCGGGTGATCATCGCGAGCACGCGGGAGGCGAGGTTGCCGAACCCGTTCGCGAGCTCCGCCTGGTAGCGGGCGGCGAGGTCCTCCCACGAGAACGAGCCGTCCTGCCCGAAGGGGATCGCGCGCAGGAAGTAGTAGCGGAACGCGTCGGAGCCGAAGACGTCGGTGATCTGCGACGGAGCGATGCCGGTCAGCTTCGACTTCGACATCTTCTCGCCGCCGACGAGCAGCCACCCGTGGGCGAAGACCTGCTTCGGCACCGGCAGCCCGGCCGCGAGCAGCATCGCGGGCCAGATCACCGCGTGGAACCGGAGGATGTCCTTGCCCACCAGGTGCGTGGCCGGCCAGCGCCGGTTCAGCGTCGCCTCGTCGCCGTCGAAGCCGACGGCGGTGACGTAGTTGAGCAGCGCGTCGAACCAGACGTAGACGACGTGCTTCGGGTCCCACGGCACCGGGACGCCCCAGTCGAACGTCGAGCGGGAGATCGAGAGGTCGTCGAGCCCCTGCTTGACGAACTGCACGACCTCGTTGCGCGCGCTGTCCGGCTGCACGAAGTCGGGCCGCTCCTCGTAGAGCGCCAGCAGCTGCTCCGTGAAGCGGCTCATGCGGAAGAAGTAGTTCCGCTCCTTCAGCAGCTCGACCGGGATGGAGTGGATGGCGCACACGAGCTCGCCGTCGTACCGCCCCGTGCCGGTGACGAGCTCCGCGGTCTGCTTGTACTCCTCGCAGCCGACGCAGTAGAAGCCCTCGTAGTCCCCCGCCTCGATGAAGCCGGTGTCGTAGAGCCGCTGGATGAACGCGGCGACGCCCTGCTCGTGGCGCGGCTGCGTGGTGCGGATGAAGTCGTCGTTCGCGATGTCGAGGGTCTCGAGCAGCGGGATCCAGGACTCGCGCACGAGCTTGTCGGCCCACTCCCGCGGACCCATGTCGTTCGCCGTCGCGGTGCGCAGCATCTTCTGCCCGTGCTCGTCCGTGCCGGTCAGGAACCAGGTGTCGTCACCGGCCTGCCGGTGCCACCTGGACAGCACGTCCGCGGCGACCTCGGTGTAGCCGTGGCCGATGTGCGGCACGTCGGACGGGTAGAAGATCGGCGTGGTGATGTAGAAGGACCGATCCGCGGGCACCACGGGATTTTACGGGGTGCCGCCAGCCGTGTGACGACGGGCCGGCATCAGGGCCCCGCGACCTGCAGCACGACCTTGCCGAGCCCGCTGCGGCGGGCGAGGACGCGGTACGCCTCCTGCACCTCGCCGAGCGGGAACCGCGCCTTGATCGGCACGTCGAAGCCGCCGCCGGCGATCACGGCCGCGAGCCGCCGCACCCCCTCCGCGGGATCGGCGAGCGCGGACATGCCCTGCGCCTGCACGCCGAGGCGGGCTGGTGCGCCGAAGTCGATGATCGTCTCGACCCGGTCGGGGGCGACGCCGAGCGCGATCGCGAGATCGGTGTAGCCGTCGCCGTGCAGGTCGAAGAACGCGGTGATGCTGTCCGGCGCCGCCGTGCGGAGGCGCGCCTCGAGCCCCTCCCCGGAGGCGACGGGCTCGGCGCCGTGCTCCCGCAGCCAGTCGTGGTTGGCGGGACCGGCGATCGCGAGCACCCGGGCGCCCGTGCCGGCGGCCAGCTGGGTCAGGTAGACGCCGACCCCGCCGGCCGCCCCGGCGATCACGACGGTGTCCTGCGCCCCGACGGGCACGGTCTGCAGCGCGGCGAGCGCGGTCGTGCCGGCGACGTACAGGGTCGCGGCGACGTCCCAGCCGAGGGCGTCCGGCTTCGCGACGACCCGGTCGGCGGGCAGGAGCGTGAGCTCCGCCTGCGCGTTGCGGCCGTCCGACAGCCCGATGACCGCCTGGCCGACCGCGAGCTGCGCGACGCCGGCGCCGACCGCCGCGATCCGCCCGGCGAGGTCGCTGCCCTGCCCCTCCGGGAACGCCGCGGGGAACCGCGACGCGGCCGCGCCGGAGCGGATACCGATCTCGCCGGGGTTCGTGCCGGCCGTGACGACGCGGACGACCACCTCCCCGGGTCCCGGCACCGGGTCCGGCACCTCCTGCACCTGCAGGACCGTCTCGTCGCCGTACTCCTCGAACCGCACCGCTCGCATGGAGGGGATCAACGTGCGGCGGCGCCGTCGATTCCGTCGTGCAGGAGATCCGCGGGCGGCCGCGATCCGTTCTGAAGGAACTTCTCGCGATCGTGCGCAGGAGTTCCTTCGAAACGGAGTCAGCGGGCGGCGAGGGCGGCGTCGTACAGCGCCTTGCGCGACAGGCCGGTGCGCTCCGCCACCTGCGCGGTGGCCTCCTTCAAGCGCGCGCCGCCCGAGACGAGCGCGAGCACCGCGGCCAGGGCCGCGTCGGCGTCGGGCGGCGCCGCTTCGGCCCCGGCGAGCACGACGACGACCTCGCCCCGCACGCCCCCCTCCGCCCACGCGGCGACCTGCGCGACCGTGCCGCGCACCACCTCCTCGTGCAGCTTCGTCAGCTCCCGCGCCACGACCACCTGCCGCTGCGGGCCGAACACCTCGACCATCGCCGCCAGCAGCGCCGCGGTCCGGTTCGGCGACTCGAACAGCACGGTCGTGCGCGGCTCGGCGACGAGCGTCCGGAGGAATCGGGAGCGCTCCCCGGGCTTGCGCGGCGGGAAGCCCTCGAACACGAACCGGTCGGTCGGCAGCCCGGAGAGCGCGAGCGCCGTCAGCACCGCGGAGGGGCCGGGCACGGCCGTCACGGGCACCCCCGCGTCGATCGCCGCGCGCACGAGCGCGAACCCGGGGTCGGACACCGTCGGCATGCCCGCGTCGGAGACGAGCACGACGTCGCCCTCCCGCGCCGCCTCGAGCAGCGCGGCGCTCCTCGCGCGCTCGGTGTGCTCGTTCACGACCACGAGCCGGGCGGAGGTCTCGACGTGCAGGGCGGCGAGCAGGCGCTGCGCGACCCGGGTGTCCTCCGCCGCGATCACGGTCGCGCCGGCGAGCGCCTCCACCAGTCGGCGGGAGGCGTCGCCGAGGTTCCCGATCGGGGTGGCGGCGAGGACGAGCACCGCTCCAGTCTGCCGTCGAGGGCCGCGGCGCCGGAGCGCCGCTCGATCGCCCACGTAAGGTTCCCCCGTGTCGCAGGCCACCGCATCGCTCGAGCGCCGCCGCGCGACGCCGCCCGGCCTGTTCGACCGGCTGTCGGAGTGGGCGCGGTACGGGCCCTTCGCGGTGCTGCTCGTCGCCGCGGTCGCACGGCTCGCGGGCCTCGGGTACCCCCGCAAGCTGATCTTCGACGAGACGTACTACGTCAAGGACGCGTGGACGCTCTGGCACCTCGGGTACGAGGGCACCTGGCCGAGCGGCGCGGGCGACCTGCCGGCCGGCTTCACCGACGTCAACACGGCGTTCGAGGCCGGGCACGTCGACTTCTACACGGCGGCGGCGCAGTACGTCGCGCACCCGCCGCTGGGTAAGTGGATCATCGGGCTCGGCGAGGTCGTCGCCGGCGGGGCGCAGAACCCCTCCGGGTGGCGGCTCTCGGTCGCGATCGTCGGGATCCTTGCCGTCGGGCTGACGATGGTGGTCGCTCACCGGATGTTCCAGACCCCGCTCGTGACGACGTTGGCCGGCGGGCTCTTCGCGATCGAGAACCAGGCGATCGTGCTGTCCCGCGTCGGCCTGCTCGACAACATCGTCATGCTGCTGGCGCTCGCGGCGTTCGCCTGCGTGCTCGAGGACCGGTTCTTCACCGAGCGCCGCTTCGGGGCCTGGCTGATGCGCCGGAGGCGCGGGATCGGCGACTGGGGACCCGCGCTGCTGTGGCGGCCGTGGCTGATCGGCGCGGGCGCCGCGCTCGGCTTCTGCTCGGCCGTGAAGTGGTCCGGGATCTACTTCCTCGCCGCGTTCGCGCTGTACGTCGTCGGCACCGACCTGCTGCTGCGCCGACGCGCCGGCGTGCGCTTCTGGGCCGTCGCCGGGCTGCTGAAGCAGGCGCCGATCGTCGCGCTCAGCCTGCTGCCGACCGCGGTGGCGGCGTACCTGATCGGCTGGACCGGCTGGTTCGTCACCTCCAGCGGCTACGACCGGCGGTACCTGGAGGACGGCGGCCAGCGCTTCACCGGGCTGCTCGCCTGGGTGCCCGCGCCGCTGCAGAACCTGTGGGCGTGGACCACGAACATCTACGCCTTCCACACCGGCCTCTCCACGCCGCACCCCTACCAGTCGCCCGCGATCCTGTGGCCGCTGATCGCCCGGCCGACGTCGATGTACTGGGACGCGACCGCCGGCACCTGCGGGCAGGACAGCTGCGTCTCCGCGATCACCGACCTGCCGAACCCGCTGATCTGGTACGCCGCGGTCGCCGCCTCCGTCTACCTGGTCGTCCGGTTCATCCGGCGGAGGGAGTGGCAGGCGGCCCTGATCCTGATGGGCTTCGTCGGCGGCTACCTGCCCTGGCTGCAGTACCCGAACCGCACGATGTTCTTCTTCTACTCCATCGCGTTCGAGCCGTACCTGCTGCTCGCGCTCGCCGCGACGATCGGGCTGATGGTGGTGCGGCCGCCCGAGCTCGACACCGCGGCCGAGCTGCGGAGCGCCGAGCTCTCCTACGGGCTGCGGATCCGCCGCGGCGTCATCGGCGGGTTCCTGATCGCCGCGGTGCTCCTCAGCGCGTTCTTCTTCCCGATCAGCGCGGGCATCCCCGTGCCGTACCAGTTCTGGCACATCCACATGTGGTCCCCGACCTGGATCTGACGCGCCTCCGCCTCCCGCCCGCCGCCTGCCCTGCTCCTCCGAGGGCTTCAGCAGGACAGAACGCGGTCAGCAGGACGATCCGCGCCGTTTCGTCCTGCCGAAGCCGTTCTGTCCTGCTGTCGCCCTCGAGGACGGGGCGTGACGTCCCGCGGAGCCGGCCGCGCTGCCGGACGCGGCACGATGGAGGCGTGAGCCTGCTGTTCGAGACGCCGTCGGAGTCGGAGCTGCGTGCGCGCGGCAGCGCGAAGTGGACCGCGTTCCCCGACGCGATCGGCGCGTTCGTCGCCGAGATGGACTTCGGCATGGCTCCCGTGATCCGCGACGCGCTGATCGCGGAGATCGACGCGGCCCGCACCGGCTACCTCCCCGCCGCCCAGAGTGCCGCGCTCGCCGCCGCCACGGCGGCCTGGGCGGCCGATCGCTACGACTGGGTCGTGCCGGAGGCGCGGATCAAGCCCGTCGCGGACGTGCTCACCGGCCTGGACCTCGTGCTGCACCGCTACGCGGACGCGGCGAAGCCCGTGATCGTGCCGACGCCCGCCTACATGCCGTTCCTCCAGATCCCGCAGCGCAACGGCCGCGAGATCGTGGAGGTGCCCTCGCCGTCGAGCGACGGCCGGTACGAGCTGGACCTCGACGGCATCGCCGCGGCCTTCGCCGCCGGCGCGGACACCCTGGTGCTGTGCAACCCCTGGAACCCGGCCGGCCGGGTCCTCACCCGGGACGAGCTGGTCGCGCTGAGCGAGGTCGTCGACCGGTTCGGCGGCCGGGTCTTCGCGGACGAGATCCACGCGCCGGTCGTCCTCGGCGAGCGACGGCACATCCCCTACGCGAGCGTGAACGGGACGGCCGCGAGTCACACGGTCACCGCGATCAGCGCCTCCAAGGCGTTCAACCTGCCTGGCCTGAAGTGCGCGCAGCTGGTCTTCTCGAACGACGCGGACGCCGAGCGGTACGAGCAGGTCGCCGGGGCGGTCGCGCACGGCGCGAGCGGCTTCGGCGTCGCGGCGAACACCGCCGCCTACCGCGACGGCGGGCCCTGGCTCGACGAGGTGCTCGTCTACCTCGAGGACTCCGCGGCCCTGGTCGCGCGGCGGCTGGCCGAGCGCCTGCCGCAGGTCGGCTTCCGCGCGCCGGAGGGCACCTACATCGGCTGGCTCGACGTGCGGGCGCTCGACCTGGGCGACCGGCCCGCCGACGTGATCCGGCAGCGCGCGGGCGTGGCGCTGACCGACGGAGCCGCGTGCGGGGAGGCGGGTCGCGGGTTCGCGCGGCTCGTCATCGCCACCCCGCAGCCGGTGCTCGAGGACGTCGTCGACCGGCTGGCGAGAGCCTTCGGGTGACCGACGAGGAGACGGTCCTCACGTCACGCCGCGCGTTCCTCCGCTCGGCGGGCCGCGGCTGGACGCCGGGCCGGCTCCGCGTCAGCGACCGGCGGGTGCGCTTCACCGCGAGCGACGGCACGGTCCTCGAGGTCGCCCGCGCCGGGGTGTCGGCCGTGCGGCTGGCGCGCCTCCCCCGGCGCGCACTGGTGCTCGACACGGCGGCGGGCCCGATCCGCCTCCGCTGCTTCGCGATGCCCGCGGTGGCGATCCTCCTCCGGCGCTAGGAGGCGAGCCAGGCGTCGATGGCCGCCAGGCCGCCGGCCTTGACCGCGTCGGGCGCGCCGGAGGCGGTGAGCGACGCCCGCGCGCAGCCGGCCAGCTGCTCGTCGGTCAGGTGGAGGCGCTCGCGGCTCAGCTCGTACTCCTCCAGCACGTTCGGCCCGAACTGCACCGGGTCGTCGGCGTTGATCGAGCACGTGACCCCGGCCGCGAGCAGCGCGGGAAGCGGGTGGTGCTCGAGGTCGGGCACCACGTGCAGCACGACGTTCGAGCTGGGGCACACGTCGAGGCAGACGCCGAGCCGGGCGACGTCCGCGGTCAGGCCCGCGTCCTCGATCACGCGGATCCCGTGCAGGATGCGGTCGGCGTGCAGCACCTCGACGGCCTCGCGCACGGACTCGGGGCCGACCAGCTCCCCGGCGTGCGGGGTGATCAGCAGCCCGGCGTCGCGGGCGATGGCGAACGCCTCCGCGAACGGCGCTGCCGGGAAGCCGCGCTCGTCGGCGTGCAGCCCGAACGACACCACCCCGCGGCCGGCGTAGGCGGCGGCGAGGCGCGCGTCCGCGACGGCCTGCTCGACCGCCATCGTGCGGGCGGAGGCGATCATCGCGCGGATCACGACGCCGGTGCGCGCCTCCTCCCGCGCGGCGGCCGCGAGCAGCAGGTCGAGCGCCGCGGCCGGGTCGCCGCCGAACAGGTGCTGGTGGAGCGCTGGCGCAAGGGTGACCTCGACGTAGACGACCCCGTCCGCCTTCGCGTCGTCGGCGAGCTCCGCCATGATCCGCTCGAGCTGGTCCGGGCGGCGGATCAGCCGCAGGACGTCGCCGTACGCGGCCTCGAAGTCGGAGAAGTCCGCGAAGTCGGCCCACGACGGGATCGGCTCGTCCGCCTCCGCGGCGATGTCGCGCAGGGTCGCGGGCCGCATCGACGCCTCGAAGTGGAGGTGCAGGTGGCCTTTGGGCAGCAGGGCGAGATCGCGGGTCACGCGGACGACCCTGCCATCCCCATGTTTCGAACGGACGGCGAAGGGCCCGTGATCGGCTGCTGCCGGCCACGGGCCCTCGGTCGTGCGGGACTAGTGCTTCGGGTTCTTCACCGTCAGCGTGCCCGCGCGCTTCACGGCCGCACCCTGCACCGTGAGCGTGCTCGTGCCCGTGCCGGCCTTCGACTGCGGGAAGGCGAAGATCCCGAACGCGTTGGCGTGACCGGACGCGATCACCTTCGTGCCGTCCTTGATGACCACGCGCTCACCCGCGGCGAGCTTCTCGACGGCGACGAGCTTCGTGCCGTTCGCCGAGACCGTGTGGACCGTCAGCTTCTTCTTCGCCGCGAGGGACGTGACCTTCACCGTGGTGGCGGCCTGCGTCGCCGGGTCGGTGACCTTGCGCGAGCCGGCGATCCGGATGGTGTGGACCTTGTCCTTGCTCGCCTTCTTCAGATGCACCGAGACGGACAGCGTGCCGGCCTTCTTCACGGCGCCGTGGCTGACGGTCCTGCCGTCGACCTCGACGGTCCAGCGCTCGCCCTTCTGGAAGCCCTTGACCTTCAGCGGCACCGTGGCGGCACCGACCTTCACGGCGGGGACGGCCTTCGCCGGGGTGATCAGGTCGACGACCTCGGGCACGACGAACGTGACCGGTGTCGAGACGGACCCCGCGCTGCTCGTCGCCGAGATGAACGCGGTGGTGGTGCCGGAGGCGGCCGGGGTGCCGCTGATCACGCCGGAGCTCGCGTCGAGCGTGACGCCCTTCGGCAGCGATCCGTACGAGACCCTGAACGTGACGGGCAGCGTGCTCGTCGTGGTGAGCTTGAGCGACACCGCGTGCCCCAGCTGCGCCTTCTGCGTGGGCACGCCGGTCAGCGCGGGCGCCTGCGGCGCCGGGGTGCTCACGACGGGCGGGGCGCTCACGACCGCGGCAGGCGCGATGGTCAGGTGGAAGGTGAGGTCCGCTCCGCCGATGCCCTGCACGTAGAAGGTGACGTCGCGGTCGATCGCCTCGGTGGGCGTCCCCGAGATCACGCCGGTGGAACGGTCGATCGTGAGACCGGCGGGCAGCCCCAGAACTCGACTGCTCGAGCTGTTGCCGTAGGAGACCTCGAAGTCGTTCAGGCCGTCGCCGGCGACCGGGAGGGCTGCGCGGTACGCGGTGCCGACCGTGCCGGCCGGGAGCGTGCCGGTGATGTGGGGCAGCCGCGCGTACTTGGCGAACAGCGTGACCGGCTTCGGCGTGCCGGTGCTCGGACCGGCGACCGTCAAGTCGTCCGCGACGTCCGTTCCCGTGCCGTTCGCTGCGGTGTTCCAGCTCGCGAAGGTGGAGCCGCTCGGCTCGGTCAGCGTGTAGCCGTCGTCGTCGTACGCGCTGCCGATCGCGTCGGCGAGCGACGCGGAGTAGACGTGGCCGCTTCGCGTGCCGTGGAACGTGCCGCCGTTCGCCTCGATCGAGACCTGGTAGTTGTTGCCGGTGACCTCGATGCTCGGGTCGAGCAAGGTGGACGGGTCCACATCGGTTCCGTCGCCGTTCACGTCCTCCGTCTGAGCCGTGATCGACCCCAGGTTGTGGATCGTGCCGGCGCCGGTCACCGCGGCGTTCGTGTAGCCGTCGGGCTGGACGAGGTAGATGCGGCCGTGGTTCTCGACCGTCGCTCCTGCTGGGAGGACGAGCTGGTTGTCGCTCTGGAACCCGATCGAGGTGCCCTCGCCGATCGAGAGCGAGCCGAAGTCCGTGCGGTTCTGGCCGGCGCCGATCGAGCTGGGGGGCGTGCTGGGTCCGCCGATGGAAGTACCGGGCTGCGCGTCGACGGTCGCGCCGTGCACGAGGGAGACGGTTCCGCCGTCGCCCGAGGCGCCGCCACCGATGCCGGCAGCACCCCGACCGCCGTGTGCGCGGACGTCGGCGTCGTCGATGGTGACGTCGATACCTGTTCCGAAGTAGGTGCCACCGATGCCGGCGCCACCCCCGCCGTTGCCGTTGTAGTCCCCGTCGGCCTGCACGAAAGCGTGGCCGTCCGCGATGAAGTGCGCGTTCGCGCCGTGGTCGGAGCCGATCCCGGCGCCGTCGTCGATGCCGAATGCAGCGACATCGGCGCCGGTGACATGGAACGTCGAGCCCTGACCGATGTACACCGCCGTGGTGCTGTTGTAATCGGTGGCGGACACGTTCAACCTGCCGGTGCCCGGACCGCCGTCCGCCGCGGTGGAGTCGGTGACGCTGAGGTCGATCCCGTCGTCGATCTGGGTCTCAGCCGTGGTGAGGGTGTGCCCGGCGAGATCCAGCGTCGTGTCGGCCGCGAACTCCAGGAACGGCACTGTCGACGTGTCGTCCGAGTCGAGGTTGTCGCCGAGCTGGATGTTCGACTCCCCGTTCCCGAGCGCGGTCTGCAGGTCGTCGAACGTGTTCACGACGTCGACCGGGTCGGCGAACGCGGGGGTCGAGACGAAGGCACCCGCGACCAGGGCGGTCGACACGGCCAGGCCGCCGAGTGCGAGGCGACGGCGGGCGGTCAGGCGACAGGCCGCCTGGGCATGGCTGGTGAACATCGGGTCTCCTCGACCGAGCGCTGGGAGGGGGGTCGCGCTCTTCGAGGAACCTATGAGCGACTCGGAAAGCGAGCGGTTCGCCACGGTGGTTGCGCGCGAACAACCGCCCGCCCCAGTTCGGGGGGTGCCGGCGTTCAGCGGGCGCGCACCGAGCCGAGCGCAGCCTGAACCCATGCAGTACACCCACCTCGGCCGCTCCGGCCTGTCCGTCTCCCGCCTCGTGCTCGGCACCATGAACTTCGGCATGGAGACCGAGGAGGCCGACTCCTTCGCGATCATGGACGCCGCCCACGACGCCGGCCTCAACTTCTTCGACACCGCCAACCGATACGGCGGGAAGACCGGTCCGGGCGGGACCGAGTCGATCATCGGCAGGTGGTTCGCGCAGGGCGGCGGGCGGCGCGAGAAGACGGGGCTCGCGACGAAGCTCTACGGCGAGATGAGCGACTGGCCGAACGACGGCCGGCTCTCCGCGCTGAACATCCGGCGCGCGCTCGACGCCTCCCTGACCCGCCTGCAGACGGATCACATCGACCTGTACCAGTTCCACCACATCGACCGGGACACGCCCTGGGACGAGATCTGGCAGGCCATGGAGGTCGCCGTCGCGCAGGGCAAGATCCTGTACGCCGGCAGCAGCAACTTCGCCGGGTGGCACCTCGCGACCGCGCAGGAGGCGGCTCGGCGGCGCGACTTCACCGGCCTCGTGTCCGAGCAGTCGCTCTACAACCTGCTGGCTCGCACGATCGAGCTCGAGCTGATCCCCGCCGCGCAGCACAACGGGATCGGGCTGATCCCCTGGTCGCCGCTGCAGGGCGGGCTGCTCGGCGGCGTGCTGCGGAAGGAGCGGGACTCGAGCCGGCGCACCTCCGAGCGGGCCAGGGCGGAGCTCGAGGCGCACCGGTCGCAGATCGAGCGGTACGAGGACCTCGCCGACGAGCTGGGGCATGAACCCGGCGACGTGGCGCTCGCCTGGCTGCTGCACCAGCCGGCCGTGACCGCGCCGATCATCGGGCCGCGCACGATGGAGCAGCTCGAGGCGGGGCTGCGAGCCCTCGACGTGCGGCTCGACGCGGACGCGCTCGCGCGGCTGGACGAGCTCTTCCCGGGCCACAGGCCGGCTCCTGAGGACTACGCCTGGTAGCTGCGTCGTGAAGGCGATCCGGCGCGCCGGAGCCGACCGGATCGCCTTCGACACGCAGTGCACGTTGCGACGCTTCCGCCGATCGGGCAGCCTGGTCGGCTGCTTCCGCAGCCGGCCGCCGCGCCGCGCACCCCCGGAGGAACCCGTGGCGCACCTCGAGCTCGCCCACGTCGACCACGCGCTCGACGACGGTCGGCCGCTGCTGAACGACGTCTCCCTGCGGGTCGGCGACGGCGCCAAGGTCGCCCTGGTCGGCCCGAACGGCATCGGCAAGACGACGCTGCTCGGGCTGCTCGACGGCCGCATCCCGGTGCAGGAGGGGGCCCGCGGGCTGTCGGGGCGGCTCGGCGTGATGCGCCAGCTGATCGGCAGCGTCGGCGGCGACGCCACCGTGCGGGACCTGCTGCTCACGACGAGCCCGCCCGCCATCCAGGCGGCCGCCGCCGCTGTGGACGCTGCGGAGGAGGCGGTGCTCACCTCCGACGACGAACGCGCCCAGATGGCGTACGCCCGAGCGCTCGCGGACTGGGGCGATGCGGGCGGCTACGACGAGGAGGTGCGCTGGGACTCGGCGACCACCGAGTCGCTGCACGTCCCGTTCGACCAGGTGCAGCACCGTCGCGCCGCCACGCTGTCCGGCGGCGAGCAGAAGCGGCTCGTGCTCGAGTGCCTCTTCAGCGGCCCCGACGACGTGCTGCTGCTCGACGAGCCCGACAACTTCCTCGACGTGCGCGGCAAGGAGTGGCTCGAGCGCATCGTGCGCGACTCCCCCAAGACCGTGCTGCTCGTCACGCACGATCGCGAGGTCATCGCGCGCTGCGCGTCCGCGATCGCGACGCTCGAGCGCGGCGCCGCGGGCGCCACCCTCTGGCTGCACGGCGGCGGGCTCGACTCGTACCGGCAGGCGCGGATCGACCGGAACGAGCGCCTGGACGAGGTGCGCCGCCGCTGGCTGGAGGAGGAGCAGAAGCTGAAGGACCTCGTCGCGATGTACAAGCTGAAGGCGTCCTACAACGACGCCATGGCGTCGCGCCTGCAGGCGGCGCGGTCGCGGCTCGCCCGCTTCCAGGCGGAGGGGCTGCCGGAGGCCGCGCCCATCCCGGAGCAGGTCACCATGCGCCTGTCGGGCGGCCGCACCGCGAAGCGCGCGATCGTCGCCGAGCGCCTCGGGCTGACCGGTCTGATGCAGCCCTTCTCCACCGAGATCTGGTTCGGCGACCGCGTCGCCGTGCTCGGCAGCAACGGGTCCGGCAAGAGCCACTTCCTCCGCCTGCTGCGGCAGACGGACGAGCACAGGGTGGGCACGGACGCGCTCGGCGACCCGGTCGCGCACACCGGGGTGGTGCGGCTCGGCAGCCGGGTGCGCACCGGCTACTTCAACCAGACGCACCAGCACCCGGAGTTCACCGGCCGCACCCTGCTCGAGATCCTCGACGCCGGCTCCCCCGACCGGACCGGGCTCGACCGCGGCGGCGCCTCCTCCGTGCTCGGGCGCTACGGGCTCGTGAAGAGCGCCGAGCAGCGGTTCGAGAGCCTGTCCGGTGGGCAGCAGGCCCGGTTCCAGATCCTGCTGCTCGAGCTGGAGGGCGCGACCCTGCTGCTGCTGGACGAGCCGACCGACAACCTCGACTTCGAGTCCGCGGAGGCGCTGGAGGCCGCCCTCGACCGGTTCGAGGGCGCCGTCGTCACCGTGACCCACGACCGCTGGTTCGCGCGCGGGTTCGACCGCTTCCTCGTGTTCGACGAGGACGGCCGGGTGCGCGCGACCGACCAGCCGGACTGGTCGGTCGGCCATGTCCGACGAGCCCGCTGACGCGCGCCTCCGGGTCCTGCAGCAGGAGGCGGAGGCGCAGCTGCGGGCCGCGGACGAGCAGATCGCGGCGATCACGGCCGCCCGCGCGGACGCGAACAGCGACGACGTGGGCCCACGCCCGCCGGTTCCGGCGCGCCGCGAAGCGGTGTGACGGCCGAGCGGGTGGGGACACGATCCGGAGGGCGCCACCATCGGGTTCGAGCGCGCGCAGGCGGAGGCGCTGCGGGCCGCGGCGGTGCGGCGGCTGGCCGACGTCGGTCGCGCGCTAGAGCGGGTCGCCGCAGGCACCTACGGCGTCTGCGCGGTGTGCGGCGACGCGATCCCGGAGGCGCGCCTCGCGGCCCGCCCGACGACCGACCGCTGCATCCGGCACGCCTGACGCCCCCGTCGGCCCGGCGCGCGTCCAGGCGCGCGGGCGACGATCGAGGGTCGCCGACAGGAAGAAGGACCGATGCTGCGAGCCGTGTACGTGCGAACCCTGAAGCAGGGCGTGACGGATGACGACTACATCGCCGCCTGGATGCCGGAGGGCACCGCGCGCGAGGACTACCCCGCGCGGGTGTCGGTGTCGCACTCGACGGTCGACGAGCGGCAGACGGTCACCGTCTTCGAGTTCGAGGGCGACCCGGACCAGCGCCGCGGCACCTGGCTCGTTTCCAACTGCCCCTTGAAGCTCATCAACTACGAAACGCTCACGCGCGACTGCGACCTCGCGTCCGACAAGCGCGTGTACTTCGACGCGGTCGTGCTGGACGAGGCCCAGCGCATCAAGAACCGGGAGTCGAAGACCGCGCAGTCGGTGCGCGCGCTCAAC
>NZ_CAXTOQ010000057.1:0-18790 GCF_964245895.1 uncultured Amnibacterium sp. | reverse complement strand
CCGACAGCCCGATGAGGTCCGTGCTGAGCCCCATGATCACGAGCCCGATCACGCCGAGGACGGTCGCGCCGAGCAGCCAGGGGCGCCGCATCCCGAAGCGGGAGGTGGTGCGGTCGGACAGGCGACCCGCGAACGGGTTCGCGACGAGTCCGAAGATGGACGTCGCACCGACGACCACCGCGAGCGCGCCGCCGGGGTTCTCCGGCGCGAGCAGCTGCACCTTCAGCTGCAGCGTGAAGATGAACGGCGTGAAGAACGCGAACCAGACGCCGAGGTTCGTGAGCGCGAGGAGGGCGATGAAGCCCCCGCCCCCGGTCGCTCCCGTCTCGGCGGCCTCGGCCGCGGACGGGGTGTCGGCGGGCGCGATGCCCGGGGATCGGTCGTGGGGCTGAGTCGTCATTGATCGCTCCGGTCGGGGGTGGCGACCGTGGCCCGGGCCGCACCGCGCCAGCATCGTCGCCGGGCCGGAGGGCGGGAACCGCCAATCCACGATCGGCGCATCAGCGAACTGGATGCGCCCGAGCCCGTCAGCCCGCGGCGGGGACGGTCGCGGGAGGCGCCGTCTCCAGCGCGGCCGGCGTCGAGCGCCCGATCTCCTTGAACAGCCGGCGGAGCCACTGGTGCGCGGCGTCGTGGGTGTGCCGGGGGTGCCAGTACAGGTGCATGCTCATCTGCACCGCCTCGTACGGGCACGGCAGCCAGCGCAGCCGGGGGTCGACGATCAGCAGCTTGGCCAGCTGCGCGGGCACGAGCGCGATCCGGTCGGTGCCGAGCAGGAACCAGGGCAGCGCCAGGAAGCTGTCGACCATGCAGTCGGGGTGCGCCTGGACGCCGAGCATCTGCAGCTGCACGATCGCGGGCCGCGGCGCCTGCCGGGTCTGGTGGGTGAACACCCACGGCAGGGTGTCGAGGTCCTCGAGCGTGAGCGCGTCGCCGACGCGGGAGTTGTCCGCGGACAGCAGGCACACCCAGTGGTCCTTCAGCACCTGCAGGCTCGGCAGGCCCGGGAACGCGCCGGGCGGCATCACCATGCCGTCGCACGCGTCGAGCATGTGCAGCTGCTCCCCGGGCTCCTCCGGGCCGCCCGGGTCGTTCACGGACGCCTGCCGGAACCGGAAGAACACGCCGGGCGCCTCCCGGTCTGCCGCTGCCCGCAGCGCGGGTCCGAGCGTCGCCGCGGCGTGGTCCGAGCTGCGGATCTCGAACTCGCGCGTCGCGAGGGCGGGGTCGAAGACGGAGTCGGTCGAGAACACCTTCCGGACCGAGTCGAGCGCGGTCGCGACGTTCTCGCTGAGCCCGACCGCGAGCGGGGTGAGCGAGTAGGTGTTCCCGGTGCGGGTGAGCAGCTCGTCGTTGAAGTGGATCCGCAGCCGGCGGAGCGCCAGGCTCATCGACGGCTGGCTGAAGCCCAGCTGCGCCGCCGCCTTGGAGACGCTCCGCTCCCGCAGCACCGCGTTCAGGGAGACGAGGAGGTTCAGATCCAGTCCGGCCAGCTTGTCGATCACGTTCGGATGATAAGGACTCGACATCCCGTGCCGTCACGCCTGAGGGCGGATCCCCTGCAGCTCGGCCGAGCCGTCGATCGCGCGGGCGAGCGCGACCAGCGCACGGCCCTGCGCCTGCGCTTCGGCCGAGGTCTGCTCGGTGGGTGCGCCGTCGACGAAGCCGTCCCCGGCCACGTACAGGCCGGGGCTCAGCACGTGCGCGGCGAAGAACCCGGCGAGGACGCTGCGCAGGCCGTCGAGGGCGAGGTAGTGGTGGGTGGTCGCGCCCGTCATCACCAGGCCGACGGCGCGCGCGGTGATCGGCTGCGTCTGCTCGCCCCAGAAGCCCCGGGGGAGCCGGTCGAGGAACTCCTTCATCGGCGCCGCGGGAGCGGCCCGGTACGCGGGCGCGCCGAGCACGAACGCGTCGTGCTCGTGCGCGGCGCGCACCGCCGCGTCGATCCCCTCCGAGAGCTCCACGACGGTCGTCGCGGCGCCGGCCGACCGGGCGCCGTCGAGCACCGCGTCCAGCACCAGCCGCGTCCGTCCCGCGCCGCGCGGCGAGCCGTCGATCGCGAGGATCGAGGTCATGCGCTCGCCGTCCCCGTTGCCGCCAGGCGGCTGCGCGCTGCTGACCGGTGCTGCATGACGGTCCTTCCGTGCGGTCCAGGTCGACCGCGGTCGTGGTCCCCCACGGACAGCATCCCCTGCATGCCGGGGGAGGAGGAACGTCCGATCCTCGATGCGCGCATCCGCGTGCCGGATGGCGGGGCGGCGTTCCGGAGGTCGGTCGTCACCTGGGACGTGCACGACAACCAGCGGCGCGACTGGTGGGGCAACCCGGTCGTGCCGAGCTGGTACACCGAGTCCTCCCTCGTGCTCGACCTCGACGGCATCCCGCAGCCGCGGATCGCGCGCACCCAGCCGACCGAGATGGCCGTCACCATCGGCGCCGACGGATTCTCCTACACTCGCGCCGACGACGCCGTCGCGGGCTTCACGGTGGGCAGCGGGCTGTGACCGCGCGTCCCCGCGATCGGACAGGGCGCCGGACTCGTCGTCCGGCACCGCAAGGAGAGGGAGGACCTCGATGACCAGGATCACCGTGCTCGGCGGGACGGGCTACACCGGAGCGAACCTCCTGCGCGCGGCGGTCGCGCGCGGGCACGACGTCACCTCGTACAGCCGGAACCCGCCGGAGGCGCCGATCGACGGCGTGCGGTACGAGACCGGTTCCCTGTCGGACGAGGGGGTGCGCACCGCCGCCGTCCAGGGGGCCGACGTCGTGGTCGGCGCGCTGTCCGCCAAGGCGGGGCTCGGCGGCGACATCGCGGCCGTGTACGGGCGGATCGCGGAGGCGGCCGCGGCCGCCGGTGCCCGGCTCGGCGTCGTCGGCGGGTACAGCTCGCTGCGGCCCGCCTCCGGCGCCCCGCGGTTCTCCGAGGGCGACGACCTGCCGCCGCAGTTCGCGGCGGAGGCGAAGGCGATGGCCGCGGTCGTCGACCTGCTGCAGGCGGAGGCGCCTGCAGGGCTGGACTGGTTCTTCATCAGCCCGGCGATGGTCTACGGCGCCTTCGCGCCCGGCGAGCGCATCGGCTCCTACCGCCTGGGCGACGACGTGGCGCTGCAGCGCGACGGCGGTCCGACGACGATCTCGGGCGCCGACTTCGCCGACGCGGTCCTCGACGAGATCGAGACCCCGACCCACCACCGCGCGCACTTCTCCGCGGCGCAGTGAGGCAAGCGGCGATCGCAGCGGCCGTCCGGCGATCGGCGCTCGACGACCCGTCGAGGAACCCCACCGACCTCGAGCTGCCATGTGGGTGGCGGGCTCGGCACACGGGAGGTGGGCCGACCGATCACGACGCAAGCCGGGCGAGGGCGCGCCACCACGACGGCGACCGCCCGGTCCTGCTGCCCCGTCGGTTCGGCGATGGGCCGACTGCGCCAGCTCGTACATGTGCGTCGTCGCCGACGGGCCGCCCGAAGACGAAGTGCTCCGGTGAGGGCCAGGTGAACCGCCGCGCGTCGACCTGGCGACGAAAGGACGATCCGGAGCACGTCGCCATCGATCAGGGCTTCCGGTCATCATCCCCTGATCGGACCGCCACGACGCTCGAACGGGTGCGTGGGCGTCGAGACCATGACGGCGGTGCCGACCAGTCGGGTCGGACGGACTCATCCGTGCGATGGAACGGTTCTGCTTCCCGGCTGTGCCGCCGCGTCACCGTCTCGCCGCATCGTCCTCTCGCGGCGCGGCGAGGGACTCCCGGAGGACGAGGTTGCAGGGCACCAGGATCTGCTTGGGCTGCACGTCCGGCTCGTCGAGGATGATCGAGCCGGCGCGAGCGCCCATCAGAAGATGGGGGAGCGCGACCGTCGTGAGCGAGGGCCGCAGCTGGTCGGCGACGTCCGGCTGGTCGTCGAAACCGACGATGCTCACGTCGCGAGGGCACTCCATGCCGAGTGCGTGCAGCGCGAGCAGAGCACCGATGGCCATGCGGTCGTTGCCGCAGACCAGCGCGGTCGGGTGGTGCCCACGGAAGATCTGGGTGGTCAGGTCGTACCCGGCCCCGATCGAGTAGTTCCCGCTGACCTGCACGAGGTCGTCGGGGTCCAGGCCCGCCGACCTCGCGGCGTCCCAGAACCCCTGGCGCCGCTTGCCCCACGCGTACTCGCCGGTCTCGCCGCCGAGGAACACCACGTCGCGGTGCCCCCGGTCGAACGCCGCTTTCGCAGCCGCACGTCCGCCGCCGTACTCGTCGGCCAGGATCACCGTGCTGTCCCGGTCCTGCTCCGGCCAGCAGTTCACGAAGACGGTCGGCGTCGCCCGCAGCAGCGCGGACACGTGGACGGCGCGGGGGATGAAGGAGGAGTAGACGATGCACGCCACACCCTGGTCGAGCATGTTCGCGACCGCAGCGTCCCCCTCCTCCGGGTCGCCGGTCGTATCGACGGCCATGCAGACGTAGTCGGCCGGCTGCACCACGTTCTGCAGGCCCTGCACGATCCGGCCCGCGTAGGGCGAGACGATCCCGTTCGTCACGATCCCGACGGTCATCGGCCGCTGGGACCGCAGCGCCTGCGCGGTGCGATTCGGGCGGAAGTCCAGCTCGGCGGCGGCGGCGAGCACCCGCTGCCGCGTCTCCTCGGCGACTACGACGTCCCGGCGATCGTTCAGCACGAAGGACACCGTGGTCTGCGAGACGCCGGCGCGCTTCGCGACGTCGACCATCGTGACCCGACGCTCTGGACCTGCTGCGGAGTTGAGCCTCATCACGCCTCCCCCGGAACAGTGTGGCGCATCCGGTATCGACGCGGACCCAATACGTATTGCTTCCCGAAGGAGTGCGCTGCTACCGTCACGCCCAATACGTATTGGACGTACGCAGCAAGTCGCTCAGAGAGGAGCACGGATGTCGTTCCCGAATCCTGCGCTGGACCGCAGGACCGTCTTGAGGCTCGGAGGCACCGGGCTCGGCGTCGCCGGACTCGCATCACTCGCCGCGTGCGCGCCTGCCGGTTCCGGCAGCGACGGCGGCACGCTGAAGATGCTCTACTTCGGCGACCAGAAGTCGGCGACCGCCCTGCAGCAGCGGCTGCAGCCGGCGGTCACGAAGCTCGACAAGAAGTCGAAGCTGGTGGTCACCGGCATCAACGGCACGGACTGGAATGACTTCATCGCGAAGGTCCTGACCCAGATCGCCGCCGGTTCGCCGCCCGACATCATCAGCGTCGCGACCGAGGGCCTCCAGCTGATGGCGTCGAAGGACCTCGCCATCCCGCTCGACGACTACGTCAAGCGGGACATGAAGACCCTGAAGGGCGACTACTTCGACGACGTTCACCCGTCGCTCATCGAGTCGATGATGTACCAGGGGCACCTGTACGAGCTGACCGGCGACTTCAACGCCGGGAACATGTATTACAGCACGGACCTCTTCGAGAAGGCCGGCCTCGACGCGCCTGCGGCCGACTGGACGCTGGACGACTTCGAGGCCGCGGCGACCAAGATCGCCAAGGTATCGGGGAACGTGAACGCGTTCGACTGGGTCGTCCGCCTCTGGGGCAGCTGGACGTCGTTCATGTACGCCAACGAGGCGAACCTCGTCGAGGAGGGCAAGTACTCCGGCGGCGACTGGCTCTGGAGCAGCGCGTACGCGGGGGACCCCGCAGCGCAGGGCCGCAGCGGCGGCTGGAAGTGGGGCCAGCCGACGGCGAACGCCGCCGGCACCGTGGAGGCGCTCGACTACATGATCGAGCTGAAGAAGAAGATGCTGGCGCCGTCACCGGACGTCGGCGGCGGTCAGACGCTTCAGGGTCTCTTCTCGTCCGGCCGCATCGGCATGGCGATCGGCGGCGGCTTCTGGGCCGGCGGTCTGTACAACGCCGGCATGAAGAACGGCAGCTTCGACGTGCAGCTGTTCCCGAAGTGGAAGAGCCAGCGCCACCTCTTCGGCAATGGCGGCTACGGCATCCTGAACTCGTCCAAGCAGAAGGACCTCGCCTGGGAGGTGCTGAAGCTGCTCGTCGCGCCGTCCTCCTTCGACATCATCTCTCCGGGGAACGTCACGACCCCGGCGCGCAAGTCGTTGATGACCGCGGAGCGATACGCGGAGACCGGCCCGAAGAACTGGGACATCTTCTACAAGACGCTGACCGACCATCCCGACACGGCCCCGATCCCCGCGCCGCCCTACTACAACGCGATGGCGACCGCGCTGAACCGGCGGACGACCCAGGCCATGTCGTCGGGCAGTGCCAAGTCCGCGCTGGACGGGCTGCAGGCCGACCTCGAAGCGGCTGCGAAGTCGGTCTGATGGTCGTCACCTCGCTCGACGCCGCTCCCGGGAAGGCGCTCGTCGGACGACGGCGCTCTCCCGGGGCCCGGCGGACGAAGCGGCAGGAAGGGCTCTTCGGCTACGGCATGATCGGCCTCTCCGTCGCGTTCGTCACCGTGTTCACGGCGATCCCGATCCTCGCCTCCCTCGGGCTCTCCTTCTTCTCCTGGGACGTCATCAGCCCGCCGAAGTTCGTCGGCATCGCGAACTACCAGCGTCTGGTGGCGGACGGCGCGGTCGTCCAGTCGTTCGGGGTGACCGTCGGACTGGCGGTCGCGATCGTCGTGCTGCAGCTCGGCGTCGGCCTCGTCCTGGCCGTCCTGGTGAACGGGCTGCGGAGGAACGGGGCGCGCACCTTCTTCCGGACCGTGTTCTACCTGCCGCTGCTCGCCTCGACGGCGTCGGTCGCGATCTTCATGGGGTACCTGTTCGACGCGAAGTTCGGCGTGATCAACTACTACCTCGGGCTGCTGAGCATCCCGAACGTGCCATGGCTGACCTCGCCGCTCGGCGCCGACATCACCATCGTGCTCGTGACGGTCTGGCAGCAGAGCGGCTTCACGTTCGTGCTGTTCGTCGCAGCACTGATGTCGGTGCCGACGGACGTGCTCGAAGCCGCGTCGATCGACGGGGCCGGCCCGCTCCGGACGCTGTTCCGCATCAAGATTCCGCTGATCAGCCCGACGATCCTGTTCGCAGCGGTGGTGGCCCTGATCAACGCGATGCAGCTGTTCGATCAGCCGTACATCATGACGAAGGGCGGCCCGGGCTCGGCGACGACGACGACCACCGTGGTGATGTACCAGACCGCGTTCCAGAACCTGCAGTTCGGCTACGGGTCCGCGATCGCGATCGTCCTCCTCCTGGTGATCCTCGCGATCACCGGCCTTCAGTTCCTCGCAGCGCGAAAGCTGGTGTTCTACCAATGACCATCGCCCCCGCCCGGTCGGGCGCTCCCGGAACGAGACGGATCGCCTCGGTGGCGCTCGTCGTCGTTCTGATCCTGATGGCGATGTTCGCCTTCGGCCCGCTGCTCTGGACCCTCACGACCTCGCTCCGCACACCGGCGGAGGCGTTCACGAACCCGCCGCAGTGGCTGCCGCTGTCGCCGGACTTCGGGAACTACGCGAAGGTCTTCGACCAGATCCCGATCGGGACCTTCTTCGTCAACAGCGTCATCGTGACCGGGCTGATCGTCGTCGGCCAGACGATCACCTGCACGCTCTCCGGCTACGCCTTCGCGCTCATCCGGTTCCCCGGACGGGGCGTCATCTTCGGGGCCTTCCTGGCCACGATGATGGTCCCGCTGCAGACGATCATCATCCCGGTGTTCGTCATCGTGCGGTACCTCGGGCTGTCCGACAGCCCGATGTCCTTGGTCGTGCCGGCGCTCGGCAGCGCGTTCGGCACGTTCCTTATGCGGCAGTACTTCCTGCAGATGCCTCCGGAGCTGGGCGAGGCCGCCCGCATCGACGGCTGCAGCCAGTTCCAGGTCTTCAGCAGGGTGTACGCGCGCATGGCGGCACCTGCGGTCGCGACCCTGGCGATCCTGAACTTCTCGGGGTTCTGGGCCGAGTTCTACCGGCCGCTGATCTTCTTGCAGTCGCAGCCGAACTTCACGCTGCCGCTCGGGCTGGTCGGGCTGCAGGGCAACCTCGGCACCGGGAGCATCTCTGTGGTCCTCGCCGGCGTGATCCTGGCGATGCTGCCGAGCGTCCTGCTCTTCATCTTCGCCCAGCGGTACTTCATCGAGGGCATCACCGCGGGCTCCTTCCGTTGACTCGGATCGGACGGCATGGTGCCGCGGACCATCTGCGTCCGCGGTTCCATGTCCGACCCGCAGTCGGTTACGTCAACGACCCCAACGGGCCCGTCGTCGTCGGCGGGGTGACGCACCTCTACTTCCAGTCCCGCGCGACCACCGAGATGGAGGATCCGGTGCGGTGGGGTCACGTGACCACCACCGACCTCGTGCGCTGGCACGAGCAGCCGACCGCGATGAGGCCCGGACGCACGGGCGCGCTCGACGCAGACGGCTGCTGGTCGGGGAACACCGTCATCGACCCGCGCGGTCACGTGAGGGCCTTCTACTCGGGGTTCCGACGGGATCGGCGCTACCAGTCGGTCCTGACGGCGGCGTCCGCCGACGGCGGGACGACGTTCGGTTCAGTCGTTCCCGCGGTCCCCGATCCCGGCAGCTCATCGGGGATCGAGCACTTCCGAGACCCGTTCGTCTGGCGCAGCAGGAGGAGCGGTCGCTGGCGGATGGTCGTCGGTGCCGGCCATCTCGACGGCAGGGCCTCCGCGCAGCTGTACGGGTCGGCCGACCTCGTCGAGTGGACGCATCTGGGCGCCCTGCTCACGTTCCCGCGAACCCGCGTCGGCGATGTCGACACGGGCGCGATGTGGGAGTGCCCCCAGGTCGTCGAGGTCGATGGCGACGAGCACCTCCTGATCGGCGCCTGGTCGACTACGGAGGGCACGATGCGGACGTACGCGATCCGCACCGATCGCGCCGAGCCACGCCTCCAGGACTTCCGGCCCATCGACGACGGACCGGACTTCTACGCCCCATCGGTCCTTCGGTCCAGCACGGTCGGCCCGGTGCTGTTCGGCTGGGCCCGTGAGGCCCGCTCGTCGGACTGGGCCGACGAGGACGGCTGGTCGGGCGTGCTCACCCTCCCTCGAGTCGTCTCCACCGACCCCGCGGGCGGGCTCCGCTACTTCCCGGTCCCCGCCTTCGACACGTTGCGGGCAGGACCCGGCCGGACGCTGGGGCGCGGCGTCGGGCACCAGGTCGACGCCCAGTGCGAGGCAGCGGTCGTCGCCGCGCCCGGGCGGACGGTGCTGCTGACTCTGCGGTTCGGCCCGAAGGAGCGGCTGACGATCGAGGTCGACCACCAGCGGAACGCGGTGATCATCGATCGCGACGAGGCGAGCGTCGACCCGCGGGCGGCGGGGGGCGTGACGGTGCTGCCGGACGCGTTCGACGACTCCACCGGTCTACCCGACGCCCGCGTGCTCGTCGACGGTTCGATCGTCGAGGTGTTCACGAGCGGCGGCCGTGCCGCCACCCTCCGCTGCTACCCCCGCGCAGCTCCGCCGTGGTCGATCGAGGTCGGGGCGAACGAGGGCTCCGCGATCGTCTGGGCTCTCGACCCCGACGGGCCGCAGTCGACGCAGGCCCACGCCGAGCGCCGGCAGCCGGCCACCTGGCCGTGAGCACGCCGACGGTCGCCCTCGTCGGATGGGGCGATCGCGCGTCTCCGGATCTCAGCAGCGACGTCCAGCGGGCGGTCCGGCGGACCTCCTGATCGACGCGCGGAACCGCGGGAGCGCGCCCGTGCGGGTCCTGCCCGCCACGTCGGTCAGCTGCTGATCAGCGACTTGCCGAATCGCAGGTCGATGGACTGGATGACCCAGCCGTCCGCGGTTCGCGTGTAGGTCAGGTTCTCGCGCTGGAAGACCTCGTTGCCGGTGATCCCGACCCAGAGCAGGAAGGTCGCCGACGCGGTGTCGCCGTCGAGGCGGATCACCGGGTTGGTGAAGCTGTGCATGGCGAAGTCGAGCCCCTCGGGTGCTGCCGAGAGGTGCTCGACGATCTCCGCCTGGCCGCGCCACGTCACGTCCGTGGCGGTGGAGTACCAGGTCGCGTCCTCGGCGAAGAGGGTCTGCAGGGTCGCGGTGTCGGGCTGCGACCCCTCCAGACCGAAGTCGACGCTGGTGCCGTACAGCGCGGTGAGGTGCTGGATCGCAGCGAGATCCTCGAGACGTCGGATCCGGTCCTCGAGCGAGTCGGTCATGGTGCACCCTTTCTCTGCTGCCCGAGCGAGCAGCGATGTAAGCAGTATCTTACATCTGCTTGCGAGGAGCACCTGGGGAGGCGCATGGTCCGGGGCTACCACCACGGCGATCTCCCCGCGGCCCTCGTCGCGGCGGCGATCGACGAGCTCGCCGAGGGCGGACTCGCCGGCTTCTCGGTCGCGAAGGTCGCGAAACGGGTCGGCGTCTCGCCCGGTGCTCCGTACCGTCACTTCCGCGATCGGGACGAGCTGCTGGTCGCGGTCGCGGTGGAGTCGACGGAGGCGATGGTGCAGCGGCTGCGGGAGGCGGTGCTCGACGCCGGTCCGGATACGGCTCTGCGATTCGCTGCGACCGCGGGCGCGTACACCCGATTCGTGCTGGACCGCGGTGTCGGCATGGAGCTCACCTTCGCGCCGCAGTTCCGCGGAGCGCGGTCGATCCCGCTGGCCGAGCGGAGCCGCGCGCTGATGGACCTCCTGCTCCCGCTCGCGCACGACGCCGTGGCCGGTGCCTCCTGGACCGAGGCCCTGAACCTGCTCGAGGCGCATCTCGCGATCGGGGAGGGCTTCGCCGCGCTGCAGCGTCGCGGCGGCCTGTCCCTGCTGCACCTCTCCGACGACGCCGTCGCGGCGCGCGCGACGCAGGCGTCGCTGACCCTGATCCGCGGCGCGCGCGCGGCGGCCACCGAGGTGCACGGCCGACGGACGAGGTGACCGGAGCGTGCGGCGCCGGCGCCCCAGAACGTCATCGGCGATCCGGCCCGCGTGCTCATGACGGATCCGGGCTCGGTACGTGTCCGGCACGGGCCGCGGGGCTCCGTGATCACCCAGCGGCGACCGGACCGGTCAGTGGCCGGCGCTGAGCTCGATCGGCAGCTGGCCGCCCGATCGTGACCCACGCCGAGGCGCGGGCAGTCCTCCACCGCGCGGTGGAGGCGAGTGCCCCGTCGGTGCGGCGACGGGCCGGCTACGCCAGCTCGTACATGTGCTCGACGGCCCACGCGCAGAGGCCGGCGAGGACGGGACTGAGGCTGCGGCCCGTGTCGGTCAGGCGGTAGTCGACCCGGGGCGGGATCTCGTTGTGGTCGTGGCGCGAGACGAGGTGGTTCGACTCGAGGTCGCGCAGCGTCCGGGTGAGGGCCTTCTGGGAGATGCCGCCCACGCGGCGGAGCAGCTGCCCGTTGCGATGCGCTCCCTCGGCGAGCGCGGCCAGGACCAGGATCGCCCACTTGTCGCCGATGAGCTCGATCACGGCGCGGGAGGGGCACTCCGCATCGAGGGGATCCGGTGTCCAGTCGGCGGGCTTGCGATCCAGCGGCATGACGGCGTCCTCGCGATCCGGTCGATGGTCGCAGCGTACCCCGGGGGTAGGGACAGGGATGTCCGTACTTGCCGGTTCGATCCCGGGGCCGGACGATGACCACGGGCCGTGACGGCACGGTCCATCAGGAGGTGCAGGATGACGGAGCAGACCGTTCACGCGGAGGGGACGATCGAGGTCTCCCGCTGGGAGCCGGCGGCGTTCGACGAGATCGAGGGCGGATCGTCGCTCGTGCAGATCGACGTCGCCGAGAGCCTGACGGGCGACCTCGTCGGGCAGGGTGCGGCCCGGATGCTGCAGGTGCTCCGCCCGGACGGATCGGCGACCTTCTGCGCCGTGGAGCGGATCACCGGCGTGCTCGCCGGCCGTCACGGCACGTTCGTCCTCCAGGACACGGGCGTGCTCGGCGCCTCCGGCGACGTCTCGGGCACGTGGTCCGTGGTACCCGGCTCCGGCACCGGTCGGCTCGCCGGCCTCCGCGGCGACGGCGGCTTCAGCGCCGTCCTCGGCTCGCACGCGACCTTCACGCTCGACTACCGGTTCGAGGAGGGGTGACGCTCGACGGATCGGTCGCCGTGGTGACGGGAGCGGCGACCGGCATCGGCCGGGGGATCGCCCTCGCGCTCGCCGCGGCCGGTGCTGCCGTCGTGGTGGACCATCGGAGCGACGCCGAGCAGGCGGACGCGGTCGTCCGGTCGATCCGCGAGTCGGGAGGCAGGGCCTCCGCGTTCCGGGCCGACATCGGCGTGCGAGCCGAGCACCGAGCCCTGATCGACTTCACCCTCGACACCTTCGGGCGGTGGGACGTGCTGGTCGCCAACGCGGCGTGGGCGCCGACGAAGCCGCTGCGAGACTTCTCCGAGGAGGAGATCGACGCCGTGCTCGCGGTCAACGTCAAGGGGCTGATCTGGGGCCTGCAGCTCGCGGACGCCCTGATGTCGGACGGCGGGCGGATCGTGGCGATCTCGAGCTCGACGACGGGCCTGCAGCTGCCGGGCTACTCGGTGTACGACTCCACGAAGGGGGCGATGGACCAGCTCGTGCGGATCTTCGCCCACGAGGTCGGCGACCGCGGCATCCGCGTGAACGCGCTCGCCCCAGGGGCGACGGCGACGGAGACCTACGCGGCCGGGCGCGGCGAGGAGCTCGTCCGAAGGTTCTCCGCGATGTCGGCCTTCGACCGTCTCGGGAGCGTGGAGGAGATCGCCGACGTCGCGGTGTTCCTCGCCTCCGCCGAGTCCCGCTGGATCACCGGCCAGGTCGTCCGCGTCAACGGCGGCACCGTCTGACCGTCACCGCCTGCTCGGGATCGCCTGGGCGACGTCGTCGCCGACGGGCCGCCCGAAGACGGGTGCGCCGGTGAGGGACCAGGTGAACCGCTGCGCGTCGATCTGCCGATCCCAGCCCGCGCCCCGGTACCGCGCGACGTGGTAGACCATCCAGTCCTCGGTGCCGTCGGGCGACTTCACGAACGAGCCGTGCCCCGGGCTCGTCGCCTCGTCGTCGGAGGCGAAGACGGGCACGGGGGACTTCTGCCACGTCCTGGGCGAGAGCAGGTCGTCGCTCGTCGCGGTGAGCATGCCGTAGCCGTAGTGGTCCGTCCAGCTGCCGCTCGCCGAGTAGACGATGCGGAGCACGCCGTCGTGGATCAGGGCTTGCGGCCCTTCCTCGATCGGGGCGCCGTGACGTTCGAACGGGCGCGTGGGCGTCGAGAGCCGGACGCCGGTGCCGACGAGGCGGGTCGGGCTGCTCATCCGGGCGATGTAGAGGTCCTGCTGCCCGTCCGAACCCCCTGGCCATCCCGACCACACGAAGTAGTCGATGCCGTGCCAGCGGAAGCGGGTGCCGTCGATCGCCCAGCGGTCCGCGGCGTCCGTGACCGCTCCGGCGTTCGTGAACGCGCCCTGGGGGTCGTCCGTCGCCGATTCGAGCGCGAACATCCGATGGTTCGCGTTGTCCCCGTCGCAGGTCGTCGCGGCGTAGTACACGAACCAGCGCGAGCCGATCCGATGCAGCTCAGGAGCCCAGAGGTCCGCGCAGGCCGGTCCCGACGTCGGGAAGGTCCAGATCCGCTCCGCGGTCCCGGACGCGATCCCGACGAGGTCGTCCCTCGGCGACCGGGTCACCCAGATGCCGCCGTCGCGGCTCTCGACCAGGTAGTAGCCGTGATGCCACCGCACGACGTACGGGTCCGCGCCGGCGCCCTTGATGGGGTTCTGGAAGGTCGCCGGGTTGCAGCCCGCGAGGGCGAGCAGGGTCGTCGCGACGATCAGCGCCGCGACCAGGACCCGTGCGGCGGCACGCGGCGTCACCGCGGAGCCGCGTCGGCACCCGCACGCGCGGCGGGGATCCCCGTGATGATCCCGCGGATCACTGCGACCGGCAGCTTCGGCTCGCGATCCTCGGTGAGCAGCCCGTTCGCCTCCTGCAGCGTGTCAGTCAGCTGCGTGTAGCAGAAGCCGGCGAGCAGCTCGCTGCCGCGCACCGCGTCCAGCAGCCCGGTCAGCCGCGTCCGGAAGTCGTCGGCGGACACGGCCGCGGAGTAGCCCCAGGCGTCGTCGGCCGCGCCGTCCGGGGTGTACCGGATGCCGCCGAACTCCGTCAGCATCATCGGCGCGTCCTCGGCCTGTCCGTCGCCGACCACGAGGCGCCGGCCGGCGGGCCCGATCCCGGCGAGCAGGCGTGCGCGGGCATCCGGGGCGCCGTAGCGGCGCCGCATCACCTCCGGACGGTCCTCGTAGTCGTGGATGCTCAGGATGTCGGAGTCGACGTGCTCCCAGCCGTCGTTGGAGATCACGGGCCTGGTCGGGTCGATCGCCCGGGTGAGGCTCGTCAGCGCACGGGCGTACGACTGCATGGCGGGGGAGGCCGCGATGTGCTGCACGCCCCAGCTCTCGTTGAGCGGCACCCAGGTGACGATCGACGGATGCGACCGGTCGCGGTCGAGCACCTCGAGCCACTCGCGGGTCATCCGGGAGACCGCGGTCGGCGAGAAGTCGTACGCGCCTGGGGTCTCGGACCACACCATCAGCCCCAGCCGGTCGGCCCAGTACAGGAACCGCGGGTCCTCGAACTTCTGGTGCAGGCGCGCGGCGTTGAACCCGAGGTCCTTGATCAGCCGCACCTCCGCCTCGATGGCGGCCCCGGACGGCGCCGCCAGATGGCTCGAGGGCCAGTAGCCCTGCTCGAGCACGGACCGGATCAGGACGTCCCGGTCGTTCAGCAGGAACCGGCCGCCGGCCACCGCCGTGCTGCGGAGCCCGAGGTACGACGACACCGCGTCGGGGTCGCCGGCCGGCCCGGCGAGCACGACCGTGGCGTCGACCAGCCGTGGGTGGTCGGGGGACCACAGCAGATCCTCGTAGCCCTGCCCGTTCTCCTGGTCCGGCAGGCTCACGACCGCCGAGAAGCGGTCGCGGCCGACCGGCACCACGAGCGCGCCGAGCCGCCTGCCGTCGTGCTCGAGCACGATCGTGCAGGTCGTGCCGGGCAGCGGCGGACGGGTCAGGCCGACCTCCACCCGCACGGTGGCGGCCGGCAGGTCGGCGGTCCAGTGCAGGGAGGCGACGGCGACCTCCGGAACGGCCTCGAGCCACACCGGCTGCCAGATGCCCGTGGTGCGGTGGTACCAGATGACGTGCGGGTCTGCGTGCCAGTCCTGCTTGCCGCGGGGCTGGCCGGTGTCGAGCGGGTCGTCCTCCACCCGGACGACCAGGGAGAAGCGGTCGCCGGTGCGCACCGCGTCGCCGATCTCGAAGGAGAACGGCGTGTGCCCGCCCTCGTGACGGCCGATCAGGCGGCCGTCGAGCCACACCTCCGCGCGGTAGTCGACCGCGCCGAAGTGCAGCAGCAGGCCGCCCCGCCGCGACGCGAAGCCCGCCGCCGAGAGGTCTTGCGCGGTCAGCTCCCGGCGGTACCAGACGACCCGGTGGAAGCCGGTGTCGGCGATCCCCGAGCGGGTCGACTCGGGCGGGAACGGCACCTCGATCCACCGCTCGGCCACGCCGAGCTCCGCCTGCTCCTGCCACAGGGCCGCGCGGCCGGCGTCCTCGTCGTCGAAGGCGAAGCCCCACGGTCCGCTGAGGTCGGCCCAGTCGCGGCGGAGCAGCTGCGGGCGCGGGCGCGCACCCCCGACCTGGGAGGCGCGAGGGAGGTCGGTGACCGCGTCGTCGAACTGCATCCCTCGAGTCTGCCCGATGTTCCAGCGCTGGAAAGACGATGGCGCCTGACCGAGCGAGGGGCGCCGGGGCCTCAGCGCGGTCGCGCGGGCGCGCTCTCCCGCGTCACGAGCGAGAACGACACGAGCCGATGCCGGCCGAGCCCGTCGAAGCCGGCGATGCGCTCCTCGAGCAGGTCGAGGGCCGTGCGCGACAGCTCGAGCGTGTCCGGCGCCACCGAGGTGAGCGTGGGATGGGTGAACGACGCCATCGAGATGTCGTCCCACCCGACGATCGCGACGTCCTCCGGCACCCGGAGCCCGCGCTCCTGCAGCGCCCGGAGCGCGCCGATCGCGGCGAGGTCGTCGCGGCACACGAGGCCGTCGAAGCGCAGGCCCTCGTCGAGCGCCGCGCCGAGCGAGGCGCTCGCACCCCGCGCCGAGATCTCCAGCGACGGGATGAGCAGCGCCATGTCGAGCGGCAGGTCCGCCTCCTCGAGCCCCCGCTGGTACCCCATCAGCCGCAGCCTCGACGTGGGGGAGGGGGAGTCGATCTCGTGACCGAAGAAGGCGATCCTGGAGCGTCCGAGGCCCGCCAGATGTGCGGTGGCGCGGGTCGCGGCCTCCACGTTGTCGATCATCACGCGGTCGAGGCTGAGCGGTGCGGGGCCTTCCCCGAGCAGCACCACGGGCACGTCCGCCCGGTGCTGCGCGAGCTCGAGCCCGGAGATCACCGACGGCTGGAACAGGACGCCGTCGACCAGGCCCGCCTCGGTGCTCGAGACCACGGCGCGCTCCTCCTCGATCGTCCCGTCGGTCTGCTCGAGCAGCAGGCGGTACCCGCGCCTGCCCGCCTCCGCGGAGAGCACCCGGGCCAGCTCGGCGAAGTACGGCAGGCTGACGTCGGCGAAGGCGAGCGCCAGCAGCCCGGTCCGGCCGGTCGCGAGCCCCCGTCCCATCGCGTTGGGGCGGTAGCCGAGCACGTCGATCGACCGCTGCACCCGCTCGCGCATCTTCTCGCTGACGTGCGGGAAGTCGTTGATCACGTTCGACACGGTCTTCATCGAGACGCCCGCGTGCCGCGCGACGTCCTCGAGCCGGACCCTGGCCATCCTGCTCCCTCGCGCGCAGCGGCCGCACCGTCCTTCGGGGGCTCGGGAGCGACTGTATCGGCCGGGTCAACGGGTTGACACTGATTTTCCAGCGCTGTAATTTCTCCGGCTGGCTGCCCGGCTCGTCGCCTGCGTCGGCCGAACTCCGCTGGACACGGGTCCCGTGGTCGTCACTCGAAGGAGAGCACCAGATGAAGAAGGGTCTCGCTCGTCGCGCGTTCGCAGCAGCGGTCGCGGTCGGCGTGGGGGTGAGCCTGGCCGCGTGCAGCGGTTCCGGCGGAACGAGCGGAGGGGACGCGGTCAGATCGGGCGCCTACACGGGCCCGAAGGTCACCGTCACGTTCTGGAACGGCTGGACCGGCGGCAGCCAGCAGACGATCCTCGCCGACCTCGTCAAGCAGTTCAACGCGTCGCACAAGAACATCGTCGTGAACCCGGTCGGCATGCAGTGGGCCGACATCAGCGCGAAGATGCCGCTCGCCATCAAGGCGGGCAAGGGGCCGGACCTGACGGTGGCGCACGGCGACGACATCGCCACCTACGCCGCGCAGGGGCTGCTGCTGAAGGCGGACGCGACGGCGAAGGAGCTCGGCTACACGGCCGCCGACTTCCCGAAGGGGCTCTACGAGCACGGCGCCTACCAGGGGTCGCAGTACGGCATCCCGTGGAGCGTCACCCCGCTCGGCCTCTACGCCAACAAGGACGTCCTGAAGAAGGCGGGCCTCAGCACCACCGTGCCGGCCACCGAGGCGGAGTACACGACGGCGCTCGACACGCTGAAGAGCAAGGGCGTGCAGGGGGAGTGGGTGGACGGCTACGTCTTCACCGGCACCTTCCAGTTCGAGTCGCTGCTCTGGCAGTTCGGCGGCGACCTCTTCGACAAGGACGTCACGAAGGCGACGTTCAACTCCGAGGCGGGTCAGAAGGCCCTGCAGTGGATGGTCGACCACGTCAGCAAGGGCTACAGCCCGGCGAAGGTGGCGCAGGACGGCAACATCAACGCGCTGATCGCCGGGAAGACCGCGTTCAACTGGAACGGGATCTGGCAGACGAGCAACACCGCGCTGCTGAAGGACGACTGGACGGCCGCGCCGGTGCCGCAGATCGGCACCGAGAAGGCCGTGTGGTCGAGCTCGACCGACTGGGCGTTCGTCAACAACAAGGGCCAGGACGCGAACAGGACCCAGGCGGCCGCGAACTTCGTGCAGTGGATGAACGAGCACTCGCAGGTCTGGGCCGGCGGCGGGGAGCTGCCCGCGGCGAACACCGTCCGCGACGATCCCGCGCTGGTGAAGAAGTACCCGAATCTCGCGCCGTTCCTCGAGGAGATGGAGTACGCGCACTTCGAGACGACCTCGCCCGGCATCCCGAACGCGGAGGCGACCATCACGGTCGCGCTGAACAACGCGCTCCTCGGCAAGCAGTCCGTCAAGGACGCGCTGGACACGCAGGCGGCGAAGGCCGATCAGCTGCTCCAGCAGAACAAGCAGCAATACGGTGGTTGACGCGAACCTCGCGCCCGTGGCCCCCCGGATCCAGCGATCCGGGGGGCCTTCGGGTCGCCGCGCCACCGGTCGCCGCGCCCTGACCGCCTACCTCTTCCTGGCGCCGTTCCTGGTCCTGTTCCTGGTGTTCGTGGTCGCGCCGGCGGTCTGGGGCGTCTGGATCAGCCTCCACTCGTGGAACCCCCTGCTGCCGGTGCACCGCTGGCTCGGCCTGCAGAACTACACCGACCTGTTCACCCCGGGATCGATCACCTCCGGCGACTTCTGGCAGAGCATGGGAGCCACCGCGATCTTCACGGTCGCGAGCGTCCCGTTCCTCGTCGTCGTGCCGCTGCTGATCGCGGTGCTGCTGAACCAGCGGATCCGGGCGGGGGCGCTGTTCCGCGGCATCTTCTTCGCCCCGTACGTGCTCGGCGTCGCCGTCGTCGGCGTCGCCTGGCGGTACCTGCTCGACCCGCAGAACGGCGTGCTGAACAACCTGCTGGCGCTGGTCGGCCTGCCGAGCGACACCCCGTGGACGGTGGACGTGCCGTGGGCCTGGATCTCGCTCGTCGGCATCACCGTCTGG
>NZ_CAXTOQ010000056.1:0-19024 GCF_964245895.1 uncultured Amnibacterium sp. | reverse complement strand
GATCACCGGCGCCTCCGACGGCATCGGCGCCGAGGCGGCTCGGCAGCTGGCCGCGAAGGGCGAGCGTCTGCTGCTGGTGGGCCGTTCGCGCGAGAAGATCGAGCGAATCGGCTCGGAACTCGGTGCTGAGACCGTCGTCGCCGACTTCGCCGAGCTCGATGACGTCCGCACCCTCGCGTCGACCGTGCGCGAACGCGTCGACAGCCTGGATGTGCTGGCGAACAACGCCGGCGCGATGTTCGATGCGCGGACGCTGACGCAGGACGGTCACGAGCGGACGTTCCAGGTGAACTACCTGGCCCCGGTGCTGCTCACCAGCCTGCTCATGGAGCCGTTGCTGGCGGCCAAGGGCTCGGTCGTGAACACCTCCAGCCTCGGCTCCCAGTACGGCACCATCGATCTCGACGACCTCGAGCACGAGCAGCGCTACACGGCGCTGCGCGCGTACAACGACGCGAAGCTCGCGGTCACGCTGTTCACGCGCGGGCTGCACGACCGGTTCCATGCGCAGGGACTCTCGACCGTCGCGTTCCATCCGGGCGCGATCGCGACGAACTTCGGGTCCGAGTCCAATCGAGTCACTCGAGCGCTGTACCACACGCCGCTCAAGCGCCTGTTCACGACGGCGGCGAAGGGCGGCGCGAACCTCGCCTGGTTCGTCGAGGGCACGTCGGACGTCACCTGGACGTCAGGCGCCTACTACAACCAGCGCAGGCTGCCCAGGAGGACGAACCCGCAGGCGCTCGATCAGTCGCTCGCCGATTCGCTGTGGACGCGGACCGCCTCGACCCTGCGGCTCCCGGCCTGACCTTCGCCGAGGGCGGGACCGGGGGGCAGGGACGTTGCGAGGAACTCCCGCTGCCGAGCCCGGCCCAGGTCGCCGACGGTGGCTCGACGAGCAGGAGCCTGAGCCCTGGCCTGAGCAGCTCGTCGAACCGCGCCGAAGAGGTGGACCATCGCGCCAGGTCGCTGGCGCGGCGGGTGTCACCCGTTCGTGAGCGTGGAACCACGTGATGTCGTCGTCGGTCTGATCAGTCCGAGGAGGCACCCGCGGATCCACCTGAACTGCAGCCGCTCGTCGTCGATTCGTCGTCGATGCTGCACCACACCGGCATCACGTCTCCGCTCCTCGCGGCTGCGGCCGTCGAGGCGGCGATCGACGACGCCGCGAGGCCGGCGTCGCCGTGTCGTTCGACGTCACCGACCGGTCCAAGCCCTTCGATGTCGGCCGGGCCGTGGACGGGGACGCGCTGCGGAACCCTGCTCCCTCCTGTCGCACTCGACCCGCAGGTCGGGTGAGACGACTCTGCAGCCGAGGTGAAGGCAACCTGCAACCCACGTGATCAAGGGCGACGCGCCAACAGCGCTTGACGGGGGTGGACGGCGTGCCCAATACTCGGCGACTACGTAGTCAAAGGCGCTGCGCGAGTGGCTCACACTCCACGAAACGAGGTTCAAGGATGAATCGCACCACAGCACGAAACCTCCGCCTCTCCGGTCTCGCGATCGCATCGGCAGCCGCCCTGATGCTCTCTGCGTGCTCCGGAGCCGGTGGAGCAGCCGGAGGCGGAGGCGCCGCCGGCGGCAAGGTCACATTGAATCTGGTGACCGTCAACAACCCGCAGATGAAGGACATGGAGTCGCTGAAGGGCGAGTTCGAGAAGACGCACCCGAACATCTCCGTGAACTTCATCCAGATGGAGGAGAACGATCTCCGCGCGGCCGTGACGAAGGACATCGCGTCCGGCGGTGGCCAGTACGACGTCATCACGATCGGCGCGTACGAGACGCCGATCTGGGCGAAGAACGGCTGGCTGACCGACCTCACGCAGAAGGCGTCCAGCGACGCGAAGTACGACGTCGACGACATCATCCCGGCGGTCCGCAAGGGCCTGACCGTCGACGACAAGCTGTGGGCCGTGCCGTTCTACGGCGAGTCGTCGTTCCTGATGTACAACAAGGACCTCTTCAAGGCCGCGGGCATCACCGCGGTCGAGCACCCCACCTGGGACCAGGTCGAGTCGTGGGCCGCCAAGCTGAAGACCAAGGACACCGCCGGGATCTGCCTGCGCGGCAAGCCCGGATGGGGCGAGATGGGCGGTCCGCTGACGGGCACCCTGCAGACCTCCGGCAGCGGCTGGTTCGACAAGGACTGGACCTCGCAGGTCAACACGCCGAAGTTCAAGGAGGCGGTCTCGCGCTACGTCCGCGTGCTGAAGAACTCCGGCGAGTCGGACCCGGCGTCGTTCGGCTTCACCGAGTGCCTCAACCTGTTCAGCCAGGGCAAGGCGGCCATGTGGTACGACGCGACCGTCGCGGCAGCCACGCTCGAGTCCCCGGACTCGTCGAAGGTGGTCGGCAAGATCGGCTACGTCCACGCACCGACGGTGGAGAGCAAGGAGTCCGGCTGGCTCTGGTCCTGGAACCTCGCGGTGCCGGACTCCTCCAAGAAGAAGGACGCCGCGTGGGCGTTCCTCGACTGGGCGACCAGCAAGGACTACCTGAACCTGGTGGGCACGAAGCTCGGCTGGGCCAAGGTGCCGCCGGGGTCCCGCACCTCGACGTACGCGAACGCTGACTACCTGAAGGCCGCCGGTGACTTCGCACCCATCACCAAGGAGGTCATGGAGTCGATCAACTCCACGCAGTTCGGCCCGCTGTCGCAGCCGACGCCCGGCTACTTCCCGGCAACGCCCGGCTGGCCCGAGTTCGGCAACGACTTCACCCAGGGCGTCGCCGACGTCCTGGCGGGCAGGTCGACGGTCGACCAGCTCGTCGCGAAGTTCCAGCCGATCGCGCAGAAGGTCGGTGACGACTCCAAGAAGTAGGAGTCGGGTCCCCCGAGCGGTGGCCGGCCGGCCCTCCGGCCGGCCGGCCACCCTGCTCTGCTCACGCTCTGACAAGAAACGATGCACATGACGGCCATAGAAGTCCGACGTCCGCTCCGACGCACGCAACCGCCCCTCACGCGAAGGCAGCGATCCGACCTCTGGTTGTCCAGGGCGTTGCTCTGGCCCGCACTCGGCGTCACGATCGCGCTGACGCAGCTCCCGTTCATCAGCACGATCATCTTCTCGTTCCAGAACTGGAACCTGCTGCGGCCGGCGGACCGCGGCTTCGCGGGACTCGGCAACTACGCCGAGGTGCTGACGGACGCCGACTTCTACGGCTCCGTCGTGTCGACCGTCGTCATCACCGGCGGATCGGTCATCCTCTCGCTCGCGATCGGCCTGTTCATCGCCCTGCTGCTCAACCGGCCCTTCCCCGGTCAGTGGCTCGCGAGGACGCTGCTGATCACGCCGTTCCTCGTCATGCCGGCCGCCGCTGCGCTGATCTGGAAGTGGTCGATCCTCGACGCGAACTTCGGCGTGCTGAACTGGGCGATCTCCGCCGTCGGGCTTCCGCAGGTGGCCTGGAACACCGACTACCCCGTGGTCACGATCGTCATGGTGCTGACCTGGCAGTACACGCCGTTCATGATGCTGATCCTGCTCGCCGGCCTGCAGAGCCAGAGCCCCGACATCCTCGAGGCCGCATCGGTGGACGGTGCAGGCAGGGTGCGCATCTTCCGCTCGCTCACGCTGCCGCACCTGCGGCAGTACATCGAGCTCGCCGCGCTGCTCGGCAGCATCACCCTGCTGCAGGTCTTCGACCCGGTCACGATCATGACGGGCGGATCCGGCGGCACGACGACGCTGTCCTACCTGCTGTACGAGAAGGCGTTCATCGGCCTCGACATCGGCGTGGCGTCGGCGTACGGCGTGGTCACCGTCATCATCACGATCGCCGTCGCCACCGTCGCGCTCCGGCTGCTGTTCAAGATCTTCTCCACGGACGGGCTGAAATGACAACCGACATCCGCCCGCTGCGCCGTCGCCGCCAACGCCCGGTCGGTCAGCGTGCTCAGGAACATGCCATCACCGCCCTGACCTGGGTCATCGCGGCTGTCGCGTTCTTCCCATTGCTCTGGATGGCGTTCACCGCCCTGAAGTCGGAGCAGGACGCCGCGACCTCTCCCCCGACGATCTTCGTCCGGCTGTCGCTCGACCAGTTCGCCGCGGTCTTCGATCGGGGCTTCGCGCCGCAGTTCATCAACTCGCTGTCGGCGAGCGTGGGGTCCACGATCCTCGTCATGCTGCTCGCCATCCCGGCGGCCTACGCGTTGTCCGTCCGCCCCATCCCGAAGTGGCGCGATGCGCTGTTCTTCTTCATCTCCACGCGGTTCCTGCCGGTGGCGGCGGGCGCCATCCCGCTGTACCTGCTGCTGAAGCAGCTCGGGCTGCTCGACAACATCACGGCGCTGATGGTCCTGTACATCGGGATCAACTTGCCGCTCGCGATCTGGCGGATGCGCTCGTTCTTCTCGGAGGTGCCCGGGGAGATCATCGGGGCCGCGCAGGTGGACGGCGCCAGGTTCCGGACCGAGCTGGTCCGGGTGGTGCTGCCGATCGTCGCACCGGGCATCGCCGCCGTCGCACTGATCTGCTTCATCTTCGCGTGGAACGAGTACTTCCTCGCGAACCTGCTCACCGCGTTCTCCGCCCGGACCACTCCCCCGTACCTCGGCAGCCTCGTCGACGGCCGCGGCAGGTTCCTCGCGATCCTGTCCGCCGCATCGACCCTCGCGGTGCTGCCCGTGGTGATCGCCGGCTGGATCGCGCAGAAGCGCCTCGTCCGCGGGCTCGCGATGGGCGCCATCAAGTAGCGCACGCCCGGATCGGGCTGGCCCGGATCGGGGATGGCACGCCTTGGGCGGGCCCGATCCGGGGCCGGCCCGCGCTACGCGATGCGACTCATCTCGTCACGCAGCCACCGAGCGCACGCGACGGCGTTGTCGAAGATCGAGTACCTCCCACCGCTGCCGTAGTCCGGGAACGGGATGAACTCGATGGAGATCTGCCTCAGGTGCGAGTACTCGCGGCCGCTGTACGCGAGCAGGTCTCGCATCGCGCGCTTCCAGGGGTCGAGCCGATCGGCACGCCATTCGGCGTGGTACTCGCCGGGCCGGGGTTCGACGAAGGGGTACTGGATCCCCCGCCCGACGCTGCCGTCGGGATGATGGGCGCGGATGTTCTTCGGATTGTTCGGGACCGCCGATCGCGCGTGCGCGTGCCAGACGAGACCCCGGCCGATCCACCGCTGCATGACGCTGCCGGGCTCGGCGGGATCGAGGACGACCGCGCCCGAGGCGACCTGTCGCCCGAGATCCAGCACTTCGAGCTCTTCGGCGTTGTCCATCTTGAAGACGATGTGGCTCGGATCGAGGGTCATCCGGAACGGTCGGCCGCCCGCCTCCACCAGGTCGGCGACCTGCTCCACCCGCGCGAAGTCCTCAGACCACATGTCGACGTGCACCTCGAAGCAGGGCAGGCAGCCGAGCCGCTCCCCCGCGTCGGTCGCCAGTGCGACGAAGTCGGCGACCTCCTGGTTCGTCGCCACATGGCCGTCCCGATGATGGCGGAGCAGCTGGACGTTGAACACCTCGGCACCGACCCCGACGGAGGTCTCCAGCTGACGCTCCAGCACGGCCTCGTCGCGCCCGACCTGCAGGATGACCCCGCATGCGCGGATCGGCAGTCCGTAGGCGACGCTCAGTGCGCGGTACTCGTGGGCGTTGCTCGCCGGCGGGTCGATGTCGAGGTAGTCGAACACGCCCGCGTCGCGTGCCGTCCTGAACCTCGTCTCGAGATCCCAGGGCGCGTCGGCGTCGTTGTGCATCAGCGCGTTCTCACTCACCCCGATGGGCAGCACGTTCACCGGTCCCAGGTCACGATCCGGCCGGCACGCACGCGGGTGGCGAGGATCATCTGCGCGTTGCGCTCGTCGGGCCCGTCGGTCCATCGTCTGGCGGCTTCAGGCGTCTTGCCGAACAGCACGTGCCGCGCGATCAGCCGCGACCGCCGGAGCTCCGCCGGGGTGTCGACGTACCACGTGTCGTCCAGGAGTCCTCGAACCCCTTCCCATCCCCCATGGTCCAGCAGCAGGTAGTTGCCCTCGGTGAGCACGATCGGCACCGAGCTCGGGATCGCCACCGAGGCGGCCACGGGCTCCTCCCACTCGCGTCGGTAGACAGGCGCGTACACCGTGTCCTCCGAGTTCGCGCGAAGCCGCCCGAGCAGCGAGACGTATCCGCCGACGTCGAACGTGTCGGGCGCTCCTTTCCGGTTCGCGAGCTCGGTCCCGTCGATGATGCGCTGCCCGAGATGGAAGCCGTCCATCGACACGGTCCGGCAGAGCTCGTGGCCGAGATGGAGGGCGACAGCTCCTGCCAGGGTCGACTTGCCGGTTCCCGGAGCGCCGACGATCCCCACGATGAGCCGTGCGCGAGCCACCCGCGAGCGGTCCGCCAGCGCGTCCGCCAGCGCCCGGGCCACGTCCTCGCTGTCGGCGGAGAGGTCACTCAACGAACACCGCGTCCATGACGGTGCCCGCGGTGTAGTAGCCACCGAAGAGATCGCTCGTCCCCGCTGCAGTCGTCAACCGCGCCGCCCACTCGCCGTCACGCTCCGCCGGCACCAGGTCGAGCACGTCCTGTCGTTCGTCCCCCACGACGTCGAACGAGAGGACACCCGTGCCGGAGGCGGCTGATCGCAGCCACGGGTCTCGGAGATGCAGGCGCAGCATCCCGCCGTGCGCGGTGATGTCGATCTCGCCGTCGAAGCGCTCGGTGCCGTCCTCACGGCTCACCCATTCGAACTCGAACGGACCGTCGGGGTCGCCCCGGTAGCCGGCGATCCGGGAGGGGCCGGAGCGCTCCACATAGCGGAGGAAGGAGCCCTTGACCCCCCATCGGAGCATCCTCACGGACGTGGGTTCGACGGGCTCTGCACGACGACGGAGCGAAACTCGTCGAGGAGGTGGAACTCCTGGGGGGTACCCGGACGCTCGACGATGTACTCCAGCTGCGGGGGCTCGACGAACTCGAGATCCGGCCACTGCTCGAGGAACACCTCCAGGAAGGCGAGGGTCTGCACCTCGGTGATCTGCAGCCCGAGGCAGGAGTGGCGACCGAAGCCGAACGCCAGGTTCGGCTTCGGCGGACGGTGGATGTCGATCGTCTCCGGGTCGGGGAACGCCTCACGGTCGAAGTTCGCGGAGACGAAGCTGAGCATGACCCGGTTCTCGTCGTCCTCGTCGTTCGGTGCGCCCGGCGCCAGGCGCTCCAGCCGCGGGAGGGGGCTGAGGTACCGCGCGATCTCATGGATGGCGGCCAGCCGACTCTCCGGGTTGTCGCGCAGGAACACGCGATCGGCCGGCGTCGTGATCAGGTGCCAGATGATGCCGGTGATCAGCTTCGTGCCGGTGTCGCGGCCACCGGCCATCAGGGTGCTCCCCGTGCCGAGCTTCTCCTGCAGGGTGAGCGGCTCACCGTCGAGCGTGATCTCGTTGACCAGGTCCCAGAAGTCGTGGCTCTCTTCGAACGAACGCCCGCGGGCCGCCGACTCCGCGAGAACGCGGAGCACGTAGGCGTCGAGCGTCGCCGCGGACCGCTGGGTCTTGATCGTGTAGTTCCGCTCGCGCTGCGCCCGCTTCGACTCCTCCGTGACGACGCCGTTGCTCATCCACACGTCCGCGAACCACACGTTCGGACCCCAGGAGATCCACTCGTCGCGGTCCTGCGGCCGGTTGTAGATGACGGCGAGGCAGCCCATGACGTAGGGCAACGCCAGGTCCATCAGCACGTTCAGGCGCTCGCCGGAACGCGCCCGTGCGAGGACCTCGTGCGCCACCTCGACGAACTGCGGAGCGAGGGGCTTGATGTGCTCGGCGGCGAACAGCTTCATCAGCTGCAGGCGCATCTCCGTGTGGCGCGGCGCGTCCATCTCCAGCGGCAGGTGCCGGTACTGGCGGATGTCGGTGTCACCCTGCACCTCGCTCGAGTAGTCGCGGGTGTTCTTCGCCGCCTTCCGGACGTCGGCGTAGCCGACGACCTCGTGCTTGCGCGGCAGGATCGTGGTCATCGTCGATCTTCCTCCCTGGTTGCGGATGCGGTGAGCTAGAGATCGAGCACGAGCCGGCGCGACCGGGCGCGGGAGACGCAGATCATGATGCACTCGTTGCTCGCCCGCTCCTCGTCGTCGAGGACGCTGTCCCGATGCTCCGGCTCCCCTTGGAGCACGGGGGTCTCGCAGGTGCCGCACGTCCCGACCCGGCAGGACGAGAGGACGGCGACGCCGTGCTTCTCGACGGCCTCCAGGATCGTCTCGTCGGCCGCGACCTCCAGGTCGATCCCGCTCATCGCGAGACTCACCTCGATCGGTCGATCGCCGGACGTGTCGATCGCGTCCGCCGGTTCGAACCGCTCGATCCGGATCGCGGCGGAGGGCCACGAGTCGCGGAACCCCGTGACGGCGGAGAGCAGAGGTGCGGGTCCGCACGCGTACACACCCGCGGTGTCCGACGGAGCACCGAGGATCCGCGAGAGCGGCATGCGCGCGGTCTCGTCGCGGGGGTAGAGCTCGACCCGGCCTCCCCGAAGCGTCTGCAGCTCGTCCACGAAGGCCATCGACGTCCGCGTGCGCCCCCCGTAGTGCAGCACCCAGGGAAGACCGGACTGGGACACGTGCCGGATCATGGTCAGGATCGGCGTGATCCCGATGCCGCCCGCGACGAAGACGTACGAGGGGTGCTCCTCCAGCTGGAACGCGTTGCGGGGTCCGCGGACCACGATCTCGTCCCCGACGGCGAGGACGTCATGGATCCACACGGATCCGCCTCTCCCGTCGACCTCGCGCAGGACGCCCACGCGGAGCAGCGTGCGGTCGGCTTCGGCGCCGCAGAGCGAGTACTGCCGGGCACCCGCGTCGGGCAGCAGCAGGTCGATGTGGGCTCCGGGCGCCCAGACCGGCCACTCCTCGCCGTCGGCTCGGCGGAGGGAGATCTCCGCGACCCGATCGGCGACCATCAGTTTCGCCGTCACGACCGCGGTGACCTCGAGCTCGCGAAGCGTGCCCGGAGCCCGGTCGCCAAGCCCGACGGATCGTCCGTCATCGGTGGAGATGATCACCATGTGCGGAGGTTCCGTTCGAGAGCGCCGCACGATCGCGGCAGGTGGAGCATTGACTACGTAGTCTAATGAGTTTCGGTGATCCGCCCCGACGCGTCAAGGTCCACGGCGCGCTCCGGCGGCATCCGCCGACCGGTCGGGTTCCGCGGCGAGCGCCTCGGATCATGGGTGCGTTGCTATCGTGAATCGAATCACTGCGGGCCTGACGGCCGTCGAGGAGGGGTCGCTCGTGTCGCGTCGGCCCACCATGCACGATGTCGCTCTGCTGGCCGGTGTGAGCCAGAAGACCGTCTCCAGGGTCCTCCTGAACGAGCAGCACGTCGTCGAGGACAAGCGGAGGAGCGTCGAGCAGGCGATCGAGACGCTCGGGTACCGCAGGAACGATTCGGCCCGTGCGCTCCGACCCGGCCAGCGCACGATGACCATCGGGCTCATCGTCGGCGACATCGGGAACCCGTGGTTCTCCATCGTCGCCAGCACCGTCGAGCACCTGGTCGCCGAGCACGGCTACCTGCTCGTGACCGGCAGCACGTCCGACGACCCGCTGCGTGAGCGGAACGTGGTGCTTCGGCTCGCCGAGCGACGCGTCGACGGGTTGCTGATCTTCCCGACGGCCGGCGATCAGGCGTACCTGCTCCCGGAGCTCGACGTGGGGCTGGAGGTCGTGTTCCTCGATCGACCTCCGACCAACCTCGTGGTCGACTCCGTGGTGCCGGACCATCGAGCTGCAGCGCGGCGCGCGGTGCTCCACCTCGTCTCGTCGGGGCATCGGCGGATCGGCTACATCGGCGCGGGCCAGGACGTCGGGTTCTCCGCTGCGGAGCGGCTCCTCGGGTACGCCGACGCACTGGTGAGCGCCGATCTGCCCTACGACGCCGCACTCGTCCGCCTGGGCGCCCTCGATCCGGACACCGCCGCGAGCCACGTGCAGCAGCTGATCGCGCTCGATCACCCGCCGACGGCGCTGTTCACCGCGAACAACCGGACCACGATCGGCGCGCTGACCGCACTCGGTGGCGGCCTCGGTGGGCTGGCACTGGTCGGGTTCGACGACTTCGAGCTGGCCGGCCTGCTGCCGATACCCATCACGGTGGTGGCGCACGACCCGGCCGAGCTCGCTCGCCGCGGCGTCGCGAAGCTGCTCGATCGGATCGGCGGATCGGAGCGGCCCGCGCAGCAGGAGATCCTGCCCGTTCATCTCATCGAGCGTGGATCGGGCGAGGTCCGTGCGCCCGATGACGACGCGTAGCGATCCGTCGCTCGCGGACCCCGACCCACGACCGGTGCGGCGCGCGGGCCGATGATGGCAGGAGACCCGGCCTGGCTCAGGTCGGAGGAGCGCAGACTCCTCCGCTTCCCCGATGGACTCGTGGACCGGTCCGGCCGCGCAGCCGTCTTGGATCGCCGCGGGCACGCGGTGCCGGGCGCATCGGCCGCGAGCTTCGTGTCCGCCCGTATGGCGTACGTGTACGCGATCGCGGCGCTGCGCGGGCACGTCGGTGCCCGTGACGTCGCCGAGCCGCTGGTCCGTTCGCTGCTGGAGCTCGCAGGGACGCGGTGGCCGGATCGTGAAGACCGACCGGACGACGCGCGGAGCCTCTACACGCTGGGCTTCGTCCTGCTCGCGGCCTCTGCAGCGACCTCGGCGAGGCTGCCCGGCGGTCGGCCGCTGCTGGACCTCGCGATCGCTCGACTCGACGCGGCGTTCTGGGACGACGCGACCGGACTCGGCGTCGACCGCATCCGATCGGACGGCGAGCGGGCCGCCTACCGTGGGTTGAACGCGAACATGCATCTGGTGGAGGCGCTCTTCGCCGCCCATGCGGCGGTCGGGGACGCGACGCTTCGGAACCGCGCCGTCGGGATCTGCCGGTTCGTCATCGCCGAAGCCCGCGGACGTGACTGGCGGATCTGCGAGCACTACGACGCGTCGTGGCGCTCGACCCCGGATCGCAACCGAGATCGGCCGGATCACCCGTTCGTGCCGTACGGCTTCACGATCGGACACGGGTTCGAGTGGTCGCGGCTCATCGCGCAGGCGGATGGGCTCCCCGGGACGGCCGGGTTCGGGTGCGCGGCCGCGCAGCTGTTCGCGCGAGCGGTGCAGGACGGCTGGGCGCGGGACGGCGAGAACGGCTTCCTGTACACCGTGGACTGGTCGGGGCGCCCGGTCTCGCGCCGGCGGCTCCACTGGGTCGCCGCCGAGGCGGCAGCGGCCGCGTCGGTCCTCGCGAGACGCGGCGACCGGAACGCGACGGAGTGGGTGGAGCACTCCCTCGCGCACGTCAGATCCCGGTTCGTCGACCTCGAGCACGGATCGTGGATCCACGATCTGGATCGTCCCGATGGCGACAAGCCGGATCTCTACCACGCGATGGCGGCGGTGCTCACGCCGCAGCTGCCGATCGCGACGAGTCAGATCGCCGCGATCGAGACGGGCACCGATCCCCTGTCCTGAGCACGGCGACGGCACCGGAGCGGCGATGCTGCTGCCCGCGTCGGAGGAGATCAGCGCTCGGCGCCGAGCAGCTGCTCCAGTGCCGCCCTCGGCCCGTGATCGAGGATCGATCGGTACGCGGACGCGAAGGAGCGGGCGAACGCGTCGTCCTGCGACACGCCGCCGACGAGCTCCGCGACCGTCAGGAAGCCGGCCGGGTCCTGCTCCTGGCGTCCCACGGCCTCGTCGACGAGCGAGCGCTGGCGATCGACCACGTCGATGGGCGCGCCGTCGGTGTCGACCCCGCGCGCGAAGACGGCCCAGGACGCGACGACGGCCGCTGAGAGCGGGGAGGCGAGACCGGCCGCGCTCCGGTCGACGACGGTCGGAAGCAGGAACTTCGGGATCCGATCCGACCCGTCGGTGCCGAGCCGCTGCAGGGTGTCGCGGACGTACGGGTTCGAGAACCGCTGCACGAGGGTGCGCTCGTACTCGTCGAGGTCGATGCCTGGCACCGGTGCGAGCGTGGGCTCCGCCTCCTCCTTCATGAATCGGGTCAGCAGCGACACGATCGCCGGATCGGCGAGGGCCTCGTGCACGAAGCGGTGCCCCAGCAGCGAGCCGAAGTACGCGATCACCTGGTGACCCGCATTCAGCAGCCGCAGCTTCATGTGCTCGTACGGGACGACGTCCGGCACCAGCTGGACGCCGACCTGCTCGAGGGGCGGGCGCCCGATCGAGAACCGGTCCTCGAGCACCCACTGGACGAAGTCCTCGGAGAGGACCGGCCAGCCGTCGACGACACCGTAGGTGTCCGCGACGTCGGCGCGATCGGCGTCGGTGGTCACCGGGGTGATGCGATCGACCATGCTGTTCGGGAACGGCACGTGCTCTCGGATCCACGAGCCGAGGTCGGGGTCGAGCAGCGTCGCGAAGGCGGTGAAGCTCTCGCGCGCCACGATGCCGTTGCCGGGCAGGTTGTCGCACGACATGACCGTGAACGGCGGGACTCCTCGCTCCCGTCGTCGCCGCAACCCCTCCACGACGACGCCGAAGACGGTCGAGGGGACGGTGCCCGGCTGGAGGTCGCTCTGCACGGCCGGCGTGGTCGCGGAGAAGCGGCCGGTGGCGTCGCTGATGTTGTACCCGCCCTCGGTGATCGTCAACGAGACGATCCGGGTCCGGGGATCGGCGAGTCGCTCGAACACCGCCTCGGGGTCGTCGGGGGCATGCAGGAAGTCGACGATCGAGGCGATGGACCGCGCCGGGGCGGTGCCGTCCGGGTGGCGTTCGACGAGGGTGTAACGCATGTGCTGCCCGCGCAGGACGTCGCGCATGCGTGCGTCCCCCGGGAGCAGACCGATGCCGCAGATCGCCCAGTCGGTCGCGACTCCCCGGCTGAACAGCCGGTCGAGGTACATCGCCTGATGCGAGCGGTGGAAGTTGCCCACGCCGAAATGGACGATGCCGACCGAGAGGTCCTCGGGACGGTACTCGGGCTGCTCGATCTCCAGCATGCGCGTTCTCCTTCGAACGACTCGGGTTGACTACGTTATCAATCGACGGGGTCATGCGCTTCGCGCCTGAGGTCGAAGCGGCGATCCGCCTGCGCACCACCGTCCTTGGCCGATCGAAGCTTGTCGAGCCCCGCTCGCCTTGTTTTACATGAAGATTCATGTATATCCTGGCGGCCCGTGGTCGCCGACCACCGACAGGAAGAGATCGAGATTCGAATCATGGATCGACGCCAGCTGCTGCAGCAGGGGGGAGCCGCCGCTCTCGGCGCGCTCGCGATCGGAGCCGTCGCGGGCGGTGCGACGCCCGCCGAGGCGGAGTCGCTGTGGTCGGCGACCCCGCCGCCCCACGCGCACAAGAAGCTGCCGAACCCGGCCAGGACGCCGGTCCCCGACCCGCCCTTCCCGAAGGGGCTCACGTCGCAGGAGCTGCGCGAGCTGAAGAAGTTCGACCATCTCGACTTCGTGGTGTTCAGCAAGCAGGAGTGGAGCAGGCTGGGCGAGACCCACGCCCACGACATCCGGGTGCACATGGCGGACGGCACCTACACGGACGGCCTCCCCGCGCACATCGCCTCGCTGAAGCAGCTGTTCTCGTTCGCGCCGGACACGCACATCTCGGAGCATCCGATCCGCATCGCCGCCGGCGGGTTCACCGCGGTGACCGGAGTGATGCGCGGCACCTTCACGAAACCGCTCACGACCCCCCAGGGCACCGTTCCGCCGAACGGCAAGAAGTACGCGATCAACATGGTCACGGTCGGCGTCTGGAACAAGCACGAGACGATGGACGAGGAGTGGCTCTTCTGGGACAACCAGAGCTTCTTCCAGCAGCTCGGGGTCGGCGCCTGACCGCCCGCCCAGCCGACCTCCCCCACTCGCACCGGGACGCCGCGCGACGTCGGCGTCCCGGTGCGAGCCTGTGGCGCAGCCGCGCCCGATCAGGCGCCGGAGGTCGCGGGCAGCGCGCCGATCGCGCTCGCGCGGCCGTATCGCGCTCCGGCCGCGCGCATCCCGTCGAGCGCTTGCACGTCGGACCAGCCGAGCGCGACCGAGGTCGCGACCAAGGCGAGATCATGGCGGCCGGCCGGCAGGACGACCTCGCGTGCTCGGGCGGTCAGCGGTCGATGTAGGACATCATCTGCTCGCCGAGGCGGTCCCCGGACGGCGCCGACAGGTTGTTCAAGCGGGTCAGCTGGTCCGCGGTCAGCTCGACGGCGTCGGCAGCGGCGTTCTCCTCCACCCGCACGACTCGGCGGGTGCCGGGGATGGGGACGATGTCGTCGCCCTGGCTCAGGATCCACGCGATCGCGGTCTGCGCCGGCGTCGCGCCGATCTCGGCGCCGATCGCGCGGACCTCGTCGGCGATGGCCAGGTTGTGCGCGAAGTGCTCGCCCATGAACCGGGGGTTGGCCTTGCGCGCGTCGTCGTCGGCGAGGTCCTCAGGCGACCGGATCTGGCCCGTGAGGAACCCGGCGCCGAGCGGCGAGAACGGCATGAGACCGATGCCGAGCTCGCGCAGCACCGGGAGGATCTCGCTCTCGAGCTCCCGCGTCCAGAGCGAGTACTCCGATTGCAGCGCTGCAACGGGGAGCACCGCGTGGGCTCGCCGGATCGTGGCGGCGCTCGCCTCCGAGAGTCCGAAGTGCAGCACCTTGCCCTCGGCGACGAGTTCCGCGACGGCGCCCGCCGTCTCCTCGATCGGCGTGCTCGGGTCGACCCTGTGCTGGAAGCACAGGTCGATGTAGTCGGTGCCGAGCCGGCGGAGCGAGCCCTCGACGGCGGTGCGGACGTTCGCCGGGGTGCCGTTCACGCGCCCGAACTCGGGTCGGTCGCTCTCCCAGGAGACGAAGCCGAACTTCGTCGACACCACCACGTCCTCCCGGCGTCCGGCGATCGCCTTCCCGATGACCTCCTCGCCGCTGAAGGGGCCGTACGCCTCCGCGGTGTCGATGAGGGTGACGCCGAGCTCCAGCGCGCGGTGCACCGTCCGGATCGACTCGGCGTCGTCCGTCGCGCCCTCGCTCGTGTAGACGCCGGCCATGCTCATCGCGCCGAGGCCGATCCGGGCGACCTCGAGGCCACCGAGAGAGACGTGCTTCATGGGCTGCTTCCTGCTTCCTGCTGGGCGACCGGAGTGCGCGGCGGGACCGGACTCCGGTCGCGTCGACGGATTCGACGCAGATCGATCCAAACCCACCCACGCCGGAGGAGGCAGACCCTGACGACAGGGGGTCCACCAGGGCCCCTCTCCGGTGCGCGGACTGCCATGCGGTCGTCCGCATGGACGACCGGCAGGAGATCTTGCAGTCCCCGACCGTCCGTCGGGCTCGGCTCGGGCCCGAGCACGCCGTCCTCCGCGCCGATGCGACCGGTTGCGGACGACCACGCCCTCAGCGACCTCGTCGGCGAGCTGTCGACCCGGAGCGAGGTGTTCCGCACGATGTGGGTGGCCCACGACGGCCTCCGACTCCTCGCTGGGCGAGCGTCGCCTCCTCCACGGCACCCGGCGTGCGGACCGACCACGGGTGACGGCGAAGCGCCGCGTTCGGTCGTCCGGCCGCTCAGCCGAAGCGGTTCGTGCTCAGCCGGCGCAGCGCGAGCGCGATGGAGACCGGACCCGTCCTCAGGCAGGGCCGGGTGTCAGGATCGGCGCATGACTGACCCCGATCAGCGACCGGCACCGCGTGTCGACTGGCTCGAGCTGTTCTTCGACCTGGTCTTCGTCGTGATCGTGAAGCAGATCACGGACACGCTGCACGGCGAGCCCGGTCCGGTCGACTTCGCGGAGGCGGCCGGCCTGCTGGCCGTCGTGTGGCTCGCCTGGCTGAACGTGACGAGCTTCGTGAACCTGGCGGCCGACCGACCCATCGACCGCAGACTGCCGATCCTGGTGTCGATGGCCGGCGTCGCCATGATCGCGGTGGCCATCCCGGAGGCGACCCGGGGCGGCGCGCTGCTGTTCGTGCTCGGTCTGGCGCTGGCCCGCACCGCGGTCTGGCCGTTGTGGATCCGGTTCCGGCGCGGCAGCACCCGCAACCTCGTGCTCGCCGCGATCTACGGGCCGGGCATCGGCGTGCTCTGGATCGCGACGATGCTGGTCGCGGCGGACGCCCGCCCGTGGGTCTGGCTGGCTCTGCTCATCGCCGAGCTCGTCTTCAGCTCGCCCGGTTTCGGCGGGGAGCGGTTCGCCGTGCCGCACCTGATCGAGCGGGTGGGCCTGCTGGTGATGATCGTGCTCGGCGAGTCGGTGACGGAGCTGATCCTCGCCGTGCGCCCGAACCAGTCTCCGGTCGCGTGGACCGTGACCGCGGGCGCGTTCGTGCTGATCTGCGGGATCTGGTGGCACCACTACCAGACCTCCGCTCCCCTCGCGGAGCGGATCCTGCGCCGCAGCTCCGGCAGCGTGCTGCGGGATGTCCTCGTGGTGGCGCACTACTTCCTCGTACTCGGGCTGATCGGCATCGCCGCCGGTCTGGGTGCCGCGATCGAGCACGCCGACGAGGCGCACCTCCCTTTCGGCTCGGTGATCGCGCTCGGAACCGGGATCGGCGCCTACCACCTCGCGAACGTGATCATCGCGTGGCGCTACGGCGTCTCGGCCGCGGACAACCTGGTGATCGCGCTGCCGGCGGTGCTGCTCGTCGCGCTGTTCGCGGTGTTCGGCGGCGGATGGCCCGCCTGGCTGCTGATCGCCCTGACGCTCGCCTTCCTGGCCGCCGGCCGGCTGACCGGGGAGTGGGCGGCGCGACGGTCCCCCCTGATCGCCGCGGCAGCGGCCGGGTGAGGCCGGCCCAGCCAGCCGGTCGCGCTACAGGTACGAAGGAGGCGGCGGGCTGATCCGCACGGTCGCCGCCCGAGCCCGCGCGCTGTCGATCCCCGCGGTCAGGCCGCGGTACTTGGTCGCGAAGGCGGCGTCGACCGCGTCGTGGACGGCCGGGTGGTCGACCGGACCCGGGTGGGTGAACCGAACCGGCAGGGTCCTGCCCGCGACCGTGATCGTGCCTCGCCCCAGCACCCGGGTCGCTCGGAACCAGTGCGAGGTCGGCCCGTTGGAGGCGCGGACGAAGACGCCGTCCTCCGTCGCGACCACGCCGACCTCCACGCCGGCCGCGTCCGTGCCCGGTCCGGTGTCCGCGGCGAGGACGATCGAGAACGCCTCCCCCAGCATCTCGCGCAGGTGCAGCGGCCACTCGGCGACCGGCACCGCGTCGAGGGAGGGATCAGTCATCGACGACGACGCGGAGGGTGTTGCTGCGCATCGGCTCGGTCGTGATCTCCGTGAGCCCGTACCCGTCGGGGTACTTGCTCCGGTACGCCTCGTCGACCGCGTCGAAGACCTTGGGATCGGCCCGCTCGAGCCGGATCGGGTAGCGGACGTCGCCGTCCGCGAACGCGACCCCGCCGTTGCGACTCGCCCGCCCGAACCACTTCGACGCGGCGCCGTAGCCGTTCCGGATGTACGCGGAGCCGTCGACCACCACCGCCCAGATGAGCGTCACGATCTCCCGGCCGTCCTTGGTGCGGGTCGCGATGCTCACGACGGGCGTGCGGGCTGCGTACTCCTCCGCCGACACGGCTCAGCCGTCCACTCTGGCCATGTTGGCCTCGTCGTGCCGGGCGCCCGATGCCGGAGTCAGGCTGTTCAGCCGGTCGAGCTGGTCGGCCGAGAGCTCGACCGCGTCGGCGCCGATGTTCTCCTCGACGCGCGCCACTCGGCGCGTGCCCGGGATGGGCGCGATGTCGTTCCCGCGGCTGAGGATCCAGGCGAGCGCGGTCTGCGCCGGCGTCGCGCCGATCTCCGACCCGATCGCGCGCACCTCGTCCACGAGCGCGAGGTTGCGGGTGAAGTTCTCCCCGGTGAACCGGGGGTTCGTGCGTCGCCAGTCGTCGGGCGCGAAGTCGTCGACGGAGCGGATCTGTCCCGTGAGCAGGCCGTGCCCGAGCGGCGAGTAGGGGACGAGGCCGATGCCGAGCTCCCGCAGCACAGGCAGGATCTCGTCCTCCAGGTCCCTCGACCAGAGCGAGTACTCGGTCTGCAGCGCCGATACCGGCGTGACCGCGTGCGCCCGGCGGATCGTGCCGGCGCTCGCCTCCGACAGCCCGAAGTGCAGCACCTTCCCCTCCGCGATCAGCTCGCCGACGGCGCCCGCCACATCCTCGATCGGGGTGTCCGGGTCGACGCGGTGCTGGTAGTAGAGGTCGACGTGGTCGGTCCGCAGGCGGCGGAGCGACCCCTCGATCGCCACCCGGATGGTGTCCGGCCGGCTGTTCAGCGCGAGCTCCGGCCGGCCGTCCCGCCAGGCGAGGTTGCCGAACTTCGTCGCGATCACGACCTGGTCGCGGCGCCCCTCGACGGCCTTGCCGACGAGCTCCTCGCTGTGGAACGGCCCGTACACCTCCGCGGTGTCGATGTGGGTCACGCCGAGATCGAGCGCCCGGTGGATCGTGTCGATCGACTCGGCGTCGTCCAGGCCGCCTTCGCTGGTGTAGACCCCGGCCATCGTCATGGCGCCGAGGCCGATCCTCGAGACGTCGAGGGTGCCGAGGGAGATGTGCTGCATGCGGGTCGGTCCTCCGTGTCGCGGTCGACGTCCTCCAGTACAGCGCTCCGTCACCGGCGGTGACAGGTTCTGTCAGAGGGGTCACGGCAGTACCCCCCACGTACCGCGCCGATCACGCCGGACGACCCGACGCCCGCGGGCAGGGGTCGAGGACTTCGCACCAGGTGCCTCCAGCCGCCGCATCCGGCCGAACGGCTGGACCGCGTCAAGCGGTGAGCTGCAGCATCGCAGCGGTGCGCTCCCAGAGCGCATCGGCGAGCGCCTGGTCCAGCGCCTTCGGATTGGTCCTTCTGGGCAGACGGCGCTGGTCGTAGTACCTCCCCGAGCTCCAGGTGCTGCCCGCGGTGCCTTCGATGAACCACGTGAGGTTCGATCCGCCCTTGTCCACGGAGCCGAACAGGTGCCTGCACCCGGATGGAAGGCGACGGCCGAGAGCCCCCGGGCGTGGTATCGATCGTGCAGCGCGCGGGTGAACAGCGTGACCGCGAGCTTCGCGTCGTTG
>NZ_CAXTOQ010000055.1:0-19086 GCF_964245895.1 uncultured Amnibacterium sp. | reverse complement strand
TGACGGTGCCGGTGACGACGCCGTCCTCCTCCTTGATGCGCTCCACGTCGCCCCACGCGCGCTCGTACTGCGCCCGCTTCTTCGAGAGGATCAGACGACCCTCCTTGTCCTCCTTCTGCAGGACCATCGCCTCGACGTTGTCGCCGACCGACACGACCTCGTTCGGGTCGACGTCGTGCTTGATGGAGAGCTCGCGGGAGGGGATGACGCCCTCGGTCTTGTAGCCGACGTCGAGGAGGACCTCGTCGCGGTCGATCTTGACGACCGTGCCCTCGATGAGGTCGCCGTCGTTGAAGAACTTGAGGGTCTTCTCGACCGCGGCCAGGAAGTCTTCAGCGGATCCGATGTCGTTGATCGCGACCTGCTTGGGGGCCGATGCGGTCGGTGTGAGAGTCATGGAGATGATGTGGTGGTTTCGTGTCGGGCCGCGACGTGCCGAACGGGCGCCGCGGGGGATGCGGATGGAGTTGTGGCGGCGACCGGACGTCGCCCTGCTGGCCGGCAGCGGGATGATCCCGCCCGAGACCTGCGGTGCGCCACGGCGTGAGCCCTGGACGCGATCCGTCAGTCTACCCGCATTCGCCTCGGAGGCGACACGGCCGCCGGAGCCGCCCGGCCGTCAGCCGGTCAGCGCGCCGCGCAGCGTGTCCAGCCCCATGCCGCCGAGCAGCAGGGCCCGCCGGTGGAACGCGCGCAGGTCGAAGGCGTCCCCCTCCCGCCGCGCGGTCTCGGCGCGCAGGTCCTCCCAGATCCGCTGCCCGACCTTGTAGGAGGCGGCCTGCCCGGCCCACCCCGCGTACCGGTCGACCTCGAAGCGGAGGAAGGCGTCGTCCATGTGCACGTGGCGCCGCAGCAGCTCGAGCGCCGAGTCCCTGGTCCAGACCGCGCCCTCGCCGTCCCGCTTGCCGAGGTGCAGGCCGATGTCGATGACGACGCGCGCGGCCCGCAGCCGCTGGCCGTCGAGCATCCCGAGCCGGTCGGCCGGGTCTGCCAGGTAGCCGAGCTCCGCCATCAGGCGCTCCGCGTAGAGCGCCCACCCCTCCCAGTAGCCGGAGGTGCCCGCGTTCCGGCGCCAGGTGTTCAGCGACCGGTTCGTCAGCGCCGTCGCGATCTGCAGGTGATGGCCGGGGACGCCCTCGTGGTAGACGGTCGTCGTCTCCCGCCAGGTGGTGAACCGGTCGACCCCCTCCGGCACGGACCACCACATCCGCCCGGGCCGGGAGAGGTCGTCGGCGGGCGGCGTGTAGTAGATGACGCCTGAGTGCGTGGGCGCGATCCGGCACTCGAGCGTCCGCACGGGCTCGGGGATCTCGAAGTGCGTCGACCCGAGCTGCTCGATCGCCGCGTCCGACAGCCGCTGCATCCACGCCTGGAGGGCGTCCGTCCCGTCGAGGCGCTGCGCCGGGTCGGCCTCGAGCGCGGCGATCGCGTCGTCCACCGTGCCGCCCGGCACGATGCGACCGGCGACCTCCTCCTGCTCGGCGGCGGTCCCCGCCAGCTGCTCGACGCCCCACTCGTACGTGTCGTCCAGGTCGACGGCGGCGCCGAGGAACCGCCGCGAGCTGAGGGCGTACAGGTCGCGGCCCACGGCGTCGGACCCGGACGCGACCGGGCCGATCTCCGACCGCAGCACGTTCGCGATCCGGTCGTAGGCGGCTGCGGCCTCCCGGGCGCCGTCGGCGATCCCCCTGACGAGGGAGATCGGCAGGCCGTCCCGCCGCGCCGCGCGCACGGCGAGCTCCGCGAAGAAGCCGTCGGGCGCCGCGAACCCGCTGGCCTGCTCGGCCGCGAGCGCGACCTGGCGCTGCGCAGGCACGACGCCGCGCTCGGCCCCGAGCCGGAGGCGGTCGGCGTAGCCGCCCAGCGCGACCCCCACCCCGTGCAGCCGGGCCGCGATCGCGGCCCAGTCCGCCTCCGTCGCCGTCGGGACCAGGTCGAACACGTCGCGGATGCCCTGCAGGGGCGACTCGATGGTGTTCACCTCCCGCAGGGGCAGGCTCGCGTCCCGCGACTCGATCGACAGCAGCAGCTCGCGGCGCAGGTCCTCCTTCGTGATGCGGTCGACCTCGTCGACCGCCTCCGTCGCGTCCAGGCGGCGGAGGACCGTGTGCTCGGCCTCGTCGTCGGCAGCGAGCCCGTCCGGCGACCAGTCCGAGTACAGCCCGTCGAACCCGGGGCGGCCGAGGAGCACAGCGTACTCGGGGTGGAGGGCGACGGTCGTGTCGACCCAGGCCTCCGCGATCCGGTCGATGTCGGTCGGTTCGCGCTGCGGTGCGTCCATGGCCGCCGACGCTACCGACCCGCCGCTGCGGACGACGCCCCGGCCGACCCCCGCACTGGGGCGCGGGAACGCGTGCACGGCGCGTGCCGTTACGCGCACGAAACGTGCTCCCCCGTAACGTGGCCGTCAGCCGCGGGCGTCCTGGGCGCCGTTCCACCTCGACGCGCCGGGAGGCGACATGTGCCGATTGCTCGGTTCCGTCTCCCCCGAGCCCGCGACCGTCGAGACCGTGCTCGGCGCCGGCCAGCGGCAGGTGTTCGCCGACATGGCCCGCCTGCACCGCGACGGGTGGGGCACCGCCTGGCGCGACGAGGACGGCGCGGTCCGGCGGCAGGTGCGGCCGAGCAGCGGCGTGGGCGACGCCGAGCTGGAGGACACCCTCTCCGGCGGTCGGTCGACCGCGCGAATCGTGCACCTGCGGCTGGCGACGCAGGGACTCGCCTGCTCGACCGAGAACACCCACCCGTTCCTCGCGGACGGCATGGCGTTCGCGCACAACGGCTCGCTCGAGCCCGCCGGCCCCATCGAGCGCCTGATCGGGCCCCAGCAGCTGGCCTCCCTCGCCGGCACGACCGACAGCGAGCGCTACTTCGCCGCGGTCCGCACCGCGATCGCCGACGGCGCGACGGTCTTCGAGGCGCTGCTCGACACCGTCGCGACCCTGCGCCTGCAGTACCCGGACCGCAGCCTGAACGCCCTGCTGCTCACCGGCACGGAGCTGTTCGCGGTGCACGCGAGCGAGGACGTGCCGATCCCGCACGGCGTCTTCGCGGCGAGCGGCATCCCGGTCGACCTGCTGCCGCGGCACCACGTCGACGCCTACTACCTGATGCGCACGCACCACGGCGAGGACGGCTCGATCCAGTTCGCCTCCAGCGGGCTCGACATCGCGGGCTGGGAGCCGGTGCCCGCCGAGACGGTCACGCGGGTCGACCTCGCCACGCTCGCCACGGAGACGGTGCCGCTCTCGCAGGCCTCCGGCACCCGCCTCGTCGCCTAGCCGGGCCCCGCACCTCCGGCCTCCCGCCCACTTCCCCGGGGGCGCCGCGGAGGGGAACAGCAGGACAAGACGGCTTCAGCAGGACGAATCGAGTCGATTCGTCCTGCTGAAGCCGTTCTGTCCTGCTGAAGGCCTCGGAGCTACTCCTTGTCGAGGTCCGTCGAGAGCAGCTCGACGAGGGAGTCGAGCGCGGCGTCGGCGCCGTCGCCGTCCGCCGAGAGGGTGACCTCCTCGCCGTGGCCGATGCCCAGGGACAGGATCCCCAGGATGCTGGCGGCGTTGACGCTCTTGCCGGCCTTCGTGGTGAGCGTCACCGGCACGCCGGCCTTCGCGGCGGCCTGGCTGAAGAGCGAAGCGGGCCGCGCGTGCAGGCCGACGCTCGACGCGATGGAAACGGTGCGTTCAGGCATGGTGCTCCTTCGATGATGGCGAGGCGGACGCCTCGGGTCAGTCGTCCTCGTCCTCGCCGGGCGTGAGCAGCGCGTACACCTGGCCTGAGGTGGTCGCGGTGCGCAGCTGCTCCGCCTTGTCGGGGTCGAGGAGGATCTCGGCGAGCTGGGACAGCAGGGCGATGTGCCCGCCGCCCGCGGCCGCGATGCCGACGCAGACCGAGACGGCGTTGCCCTCCCAGTCGACGCCGTCCGGGAACCGCAGGACGACGAGCGCGTCGCTCCGCACGGCCTCCTTGCCGGCCAGCGTGCCGTGCGGGATGGCGACGCCTTCGCCGACGAAGGTCGAGACGGTCTGCTCCCGCTGGATCATCGCGTCGACGTAGGACTCGTCGACCGCTCCGGCGGCGACGAGGGCGGCGCCGCACTGGCGGACCGCGTCGAAGCGGTCGGTGGCGGTGCGGTCCAGCAGGATGGACTGCTCGGCGAGCAGCGCCGTGAGCGCGGTGTCGGCCACGGTCAGACCTCGACCGTCGTGCCGTCCTGGATCGCCTTGACGATCTTCGCGACCTGCGGGTCGCCCAGGAACAGCTGGAACGGGACGACGGGCACGTCGGGCACCACGCCGCGCGCGCGGTCCGCGAGACCGGCCTGCGTGACGACGACGTCGGCGTCCTTGGGGATGCTGGCGACCGGCGAGTGCTCGACGGTCACCCCGCTCTTCTTGAGCTGCTTCTTCAGCTGGCCGGCGAGCATCACGCTCGAGCCCATGCCCGCGTCGCACGCGACGATCAGCTTCTTGATGGTCGATCCATCGATCGTGGTCATCCGGGTCTCCTGCTCCTTCGCTCGGTCGTTGCCGACCCTAGTGGACGGTCCTGCGACGACAACGGGGCGGGGGATCATCCCCCGCCCCGAGTCCGTTCCGCTGCGGGTCAGGCGCCGGCGACCGCCGTCTTGCGACCCTTGTTCTGCGCGTTTCGGGCATTGGCCTCATCGAGGTCCATCGCGACCTTCTCGCTGCGGCCGAACCCCAGCAGGAGCGATCCGACGACGAACGCGACGACCGCGGCGACGAGCACGCCGACGAGGTTCACCAGCAGCTTGTCCGGGGGCGAGACCAGCACGTACGCGATGATCGAGCCGGGCGACGCCGGCGCGAAGAGGCCGCCGCCGAGCAGCGCGAACGTCGCGACGCCGAAGCCGCCGCCGATGATGGTCGCGACCACGAGGATCGGCTTCATCAGCACGTACGGGAAGTAGATCTCGTGGATGCCGCCGAGGAAGTGCACGACCATGGCGGACGGCACCGTCGGGCGCACGGCGCGCGGGCCGAACAGCAGCATCGCGGTGAGGATGCCGAGCCCCGGGCCGGGGTTCGACTCGATCATGAACAGGATCGAGCTGCCCGCGGCGCCAGCGGCCTGCTGGGTGGCGAGCGGCACGAGCACGCCGTTGCCGATCGCGTTGTTGAGGAACAGCACCTTGGCCGGCTCGACGATGATCGAGATCAGCGGCAGCAGGCCGTTGGTCGTTAGCACGTCCACGATGTAGCCGAGCACGGAGGCGATGACGTTCACGACCGGGCCGAGGACGTAGATGCCGAAGACGGCCATGGCGCCGCCGATGATGCCGGCGGAGAAGTTGTCGACCAGCATCTCGAAGCCGGAGGCGAGCCTGCCGTCGACCAGCCGGTCCCAGAGCTTGAGGACCAGGGCGGCGAGCGGGCCCATGATCAGCGCGCCGAGGAAGCTGGGCGACAGCTCCGACAGCGCAGCCGGCGCCTTGACGGCGGTCTGCTCGGCGGAGAAGGCGATCGGCGCGAGGCTCAGCGCGAGCGGCGCGACGACGACGCCCATCGTGGCGATCGCACCGACGACGGCGCCGCGCTGGCCGTGCACCTGGCGGCCGCCGGTGTAGCCGATCAGGATCGGCAGCAGGAAGACGATGATCGGGCCGACGACGGTGCTGACGGTCGTCGAGAACGCCGTCGACTGGTCGGCGCCGAGGCCGAACCAGGCCCTGGCGATCAGGTTGACCCAGCCGTTCGGGATGGTCAGCGCCGTGATGAGACCCCAGGCGATGAACGCTCCGAGGTTCGGCATGATCATGCCGGCGAGGAAGGCGCCGAAGCGCTGGACGGCCGCGCGCGGGCCGGTGCCCGTGACCGTCGGCGTGAATGACATGGTCCTTGTTACCCCTTTGTAGCGAGTCCGAGTGGTGGTTGCAGCGTCTTCACAACGGCCCCCGCTAGCGGGGGTCGGTCTGCATCCAATCCTCAAACGTTGTGCGTGTCAACCTCGCCTCATCGCGCTTGCGGCACGCGGGGGCGCCCCGGACCGGGGCGTCAGTGCGCCGCCGCGTCCCAGTCGTGTCCGGTGCCCACCTGGACCTCGAGCGGGACCCGCAGCCGAGCCGCCTCCCGCATGCGCCGCTCGACGATCTCGCCGAGCTCGTCGGCCTCCCCGGGGGCGATCTCCAGCACCAGCTCGTCGTGCACCTGCAGCAGCAGGCGCGACCGCAGGTCGTGCTCCGCGAGGTCGGCGCCGACGCCGATCATCGCGAGCTTCATGATGTCGGCGGCGGTGCCCTGGATGGGCGCGTTCAGCGCGGCGCGCTCGGCGTTGCCGCGGAGCACGCGGTTCTGGCTGTTCAGGTCGGGGAAGGGACGCCTGCGGCCGAAGATGGTCTCGGTGTAGCCGTCGACCCTGGCCTGCTCGACGACGTTCCTGAGGTACTCCCGCACCCCGCCGAACCGCTCGAAGTAGCCCTGCATCAGGTCCTCCGCCTCCCGCCGCTCGATCCGCAGCTGCTGCGAGAGCCCGAAGGCGGAGAGGCCGTAGGCGAGCCCGTAGGACATCGCCTTCACCTTCGTGCGCATGAACGGCGTGACCTCGGCGGGATCGACGCCGAACACGCGCGAGCCGACGAAGCGGTGCAGGTCCTCGCCGGAGTGGAACGCCTCGATCAGCCCGGCGTCCTCCGAGAGGTGCGCCATGATGCGCATCTCGATCTGGGAGTAGTCAGCGGTGAGCAGCGCCGGGTAGCCCTCGCCTGCGATGAAGGCCCCGCGGATCCGCTTGCCCTCCTCCGCCCGGATCGGGATGTTCTGCAGGTTCGGGTCGTTCGAGGAGATGCGCCCGGTCGTGGTGCCGGTCTGCACGTAGGTCGTGTGGATGCGGCCGTCCGGGCCGATGCCGCGCTGCAGCGTCTCGATGATCTGCCGCAGCTTCGACGCGTCGCGGTGCTGCAGCAGCACGTCGAGGAACGGGTGCGGGTTCGTCGCCTGCAGGTCCGCGAGCGAGTCGGCGTCCGTCGAGTACCCGGTCTTCGTCTTGCGGGTGCCCTTCATGCCGAGCTCGCCGAACAGCACCTCCTGCAGCTGCTTCGGCGACCCGAGGTTCAGCTCGTGGCCGACGATCTCGTACGCCTGCGCCGCGAGCTCGGCGATGCGGACCGACAGCTCCGCGTTCAGCGCGTCGAGCGCCGGAGCGTCGACGGCCACGCCGGACGTCTCCATGTCGGCCAGCACGGCGAGCGTCGGCAGCTCGATGTCGACGAGCACCTGCAGGGTCGTCGCGTCGATCCCCTCCCGCAGGACGTGCGCGGCGCGGAGGACGAACCAGGCGTGCGTCGGCGCGGGGCTGCCGCCGCCGATGTCCTGAACGAGCTGGTTCGGGTCGGCCTCCGGCAGCGTCTCGTCGAGGTAGCGCGCGACGATCTGGACGAGCGTCTTCTCCTGGCCGCTCGGGCGGAGCAGCCACGCGGCGAGCAGGGTGTCGAAGACGACGCCGCCGAGCGCGAGCCCGCTCGCCTTCATGAGCTTCGTCTGCGTCTTCGCGTCGTGCACCAGCTTGGGAGCCGACGCGTCCGCCAGCCAGCGCTCGATGGGGGCGTAGTCGTCGCGGCCCGGCTGCCACGGCAGGTCCACGGTCTCGTCCGGGCCGGCGACGCCGATCGAGACCACGCGGCCGTTCTGCGCCTCGATCTGCAGGCCGAGGCCGGCGGGGTTCGCGGCGCGCATGCGGTCGAGCCACGCCTGCAGCTCCTCGTCGAGCAGCTGCTGCGGGGCGGGGGCGGGTGGCGCGGCGTCGGCGTCCTCGTCCGCCTCCGGCGCCGTGCCCGACACCCCGCCGCCTTCGAGCTTCAGCACGCGGTCGAGCAGGGTGCGGAACTCGAGCCGCTTGAAGACGGCGCGGACCGCCTCCTCGTCGATGGGGCGGCGCACGAGGTCGCCGGGCCCGACGGGCAGCTCGACGTCGGTGAGCAGGCGGTTCAGCCGGCGGTTGCGGGCCGCGTTCTCCCACTGCTCGCGCAGCCGGTCGCCGACGACGCCCTTGACCTCGTCGCGGTGCTCGAGCAGGTTCTCGAGGGAGCCGAACTGGGTGATCCACTTGACCGCGGTCTTCTCGCCGACCTTGTCGATGCCCGGCAGGTTGTCGCTGGTCTCGCCGACGAGCGCGGCGATCTCGGGGTACTGGTGCGGCTGGATGCCGTACCGCTCCTGCACCTTCGCGACGTCGTACCGCGTGAGCTCCGAGACGCCGCGCACGGACGGGTAGAGCAGGGTCACGTCCTCGTTGACGAGCTGGATGGAGTCGCGGTCGCCGGAGACCACCAGCACCTCGTAGCCCTGCTCCCGGCCCTGCACGGACAGCGTGGCGAGGATGTCGTCGGCCTCGAAGTCCTCCTTCGTGACGGTCGGGATGTTCATCGCCTTCAGGGCCTCCTGCAGCAGCGGGACCTGGCCCTTGAACTCGGGGGGCGTCTCGCTGCGGGTGCCCTTGTACTCCGGGTACTCGCGGTTGCGGAACGAGAAGCGGGAGATGTCGAACGCGACCGCGAGGTGGCTGGGGCGCTCCTTCTGCAGCAGGAGCAGCAGCATCGACAGGAACCCGTGGATCGCGTTCGTGTGCTGGCCGTCGGAGGTGGTGAAGCTGTCGACCGGGAGCGCGTAGAACGCGCGGAACGCGAGGGAGTGCCCGTCGACGACGAGCAGCGTCGGCTTCGACGATTCGGGCATGATTCGAGCGTAGCGAGCGCCGCCGACGCTCCCTGGCCGCTTCGAGGAGGCGCAGTGCAGGTACCCGACGACCTCGACCCGGAGCTGGTGGAGCGGCTGGTGGCCTCCGGCGGCGGCGAGCTGGCGGTGAAGATGGGGATCGACTTCCTCGAGCTGTCCGCCGCGCACTCCGTCGCGCGGATGCCCGTGGAGGGGAACCGGCAGGTGGTAGGGCTGCTGCACGGCGGCGCGCACGTGGTGCTCGGCGAGAGCCTGGGCAGCGTCTCCTCCGCGATCCACGCGGGGCCGGGGCGCTTCGCGGTGGGCATCGAGATCAACGCGACCCACAGCCGCTCCGCGACGGAGGGCTGGGTCACCGCCACCTGCGACGCGCTGGTGCTGGGCCGCACCCTGTGCACCCACGAGATCGTGATCCGCGACGAGGCGGGCGAGCGCCTCTCGACCGTCCGCATGTCGAACCTGCTGCGCGACGTGCGCTGAGCCCGCCTCTCCGCGCTCGATTCGCGATTCCAGTCGCTTGAACGCGATTGAAACGGCTGGAATCGCGAATCGGAGGCCCAGGGCGGTCCGCCTGTGGACAGCCCGCGGGGCGAGGACGCTCGGTGCGTCAGAATCTCGGGCCATGACGCGCAGCGAGCGGCTCCCTGACGATCTGGAGGGCAGGGCGTTCGGCCCGGCCGACGCCCGCCGGGCCGGCGTCGGGGAGAATCGCCTGCGCCGGAAGGACCTGCATCGGCCGTTCCACGGCGTCCGCGTGGCGACCCCGCCGACGAACCTGCTCGAGCGCTGCCTGGCGTACGGACCGCGGCTGAAGCCGGGGCAGTTCTTCTCCCACACGACCGCGGCGCTGCTCCACGGCAGATCCCTTCCGCTCGGGTTCGAGGACGAGCCGGACGTCCACGTCGCCGCGCTGCTGCCGGCGGACGCCCCGCACGCCAGGAACGTCCGGGGCCACCGGCTGCTCGAGTCGCTCGAGCCTGTGCAGCGATCCGGCCTGCCGGTCGCGCATGAGGCGGACGTGCTCTGGCAGCTCGCCGGCATGCTGGCGTTCGAGGACCTCGTCGTGGTCGCGGACGAGCTGCTGAACGACACGGACCTGCCGGAGGCGCACGCTCGACGAGTCCTGCTCGACCGGGCGGCCGCTGCGCGGCGAGTCGGATCAGCGAAGCTCGTCCGGGCCGTCGACGCGTCGCGTCGAGGTGCTCGATCGCCCACCGAGACACGGGTGCGGCTGGTGCTGGACGCCGCGCGGATCCCGGAGGCGGAGCTGAACGCGCCGATCCAGGAGTCCGGGACCGGCCGCTACCTCGGTTCCCCGGACTTCGTCTGGCGTGCGCAGCGGATCGTGCTCGAGTACGACGGCGATGGCCACCGCGTCGACAAGCGGCAGTTCCGACGCGACATCATCCGCTACGACGACCTCGTCGCCGACGGGTGGCGCGTCCTCCGCGCCACCGGTGACGACCTCACCGCCGAGGGCAGGAAGGCTCTGGTGCGCCGCGTGGCGAGGGCGTTTCCGCCGGCATGAGCGTTCGGATCGCGATTCCAGTCGTGTGAACGCGGTTGAGACGACTGGAATCGCGAGTCGGGGCGGCGGGAGCCGCCCGGCCTACTTCTTCGCGGCCGAGAGCTGCTCGATGACCGCGGCGGCGACGTCGTGCATCGTCAGGCGGCGGTCCATCGAGGCCTTCTGGATCCAGCGAAAAGCCTCGGGCTCGGTGAGGCCCATCTTCTCGTTCAGCAGGCCCTTGGCGCGGTCGACCAGCTTCCGCGTCTCGAACCGCTCGACCATGTCGGCGACCTCGGACTCCAGCGCGACGATCTGCGCGTACCGGGCGAGTGCGATCTCGATCGCCGGCAGCAGGTCGTTCGGCGTGAACGGCTTCACCACGTAGGCGAGTGCGCCGGCCTCGCTCGCCTGCTCGACGAGCTCCTTCTGGCTGAACGCGGTGAGCAGCACGACGGGCGCGATGTGGTCCTTGGTCAGCCGCTCAGCTGCCTTGATGCCGTCGAGCTGCGGCATGCGGACGTCCATCACCACGAGGTCGGGGCGCAGCTCCGTCGCGAGCTGGACCGCGGTCTCCCCGTCGCCGGCCTCGCCCACGACGTCGAACCCGTTGTCCCGGAGGATCTCGACGATGTCGAGTCGGATCAGGGATTCGTCCTCTGCGACGACGACGCGGCGAGGCGCGTTCGCTCCGGTCTCTGCCACCCCCAGAGCCTAGGGTATGGAGGCATACCGGCCGGTGTGGCGGAACGGCAGACGCGGCGCACTCAAAATGCGCTGTCCGAGAGGGCATGTGGGTTCGAGTCCCACCACCGGTACGAGCCCCGCGGGAGCGGAGCGAGCGTGGGGCCCCACCCGTCACACGGTTCCCATCACGCGCTGCCCGTCGTGGGGATCTCGAGGACCTGGTGCTCGCGACGGCCGGTCCCGCCGGTCGTCGCGCCGAGCAGCAACGAGATGCCGCCGTCGGCGGTCCGTCGGACACCCAGACCCTGCGGCTCGATGATCCCGTCCTTCCACCGGGCATCGCCGTCTCGCGCGAGATCGGGGTACTGCCGCTTCGCGACGAGCCGGCCTGTCGTCCAGCTGTGCTGCTCGATCGCCATCGGGTCGCGAGCGTCCTGCACGCCGTTGGTCGCGGTCGCGCCGACCAGTCGGAACAGCGAGTCGCCGACCGTTGCGAAGCCCTGCACCGTCGGCGGCGTGGCCGGCAGTGTGACGGATCCCCGTGACGTCGAGGAACCGGTGAGCAGCGCGGAGACCGATCGCCGGTAGTAGGTCTCCGACGTCGCCTCGGCCCCCGCGGAGAAGTGGAAGTGGCGCTCGACCGCGACCTGGCCCGCTGCGTCGAAGTGGTAGACCGCCTCGCGGTCTCGGCCCTCCTTGTGCTGGAACGCGATCCGCTCGAGCCCCAGCCGGTCGTCCGCCTCCGCGTACCGGTACGAGCCCGGGACGTATCGGAGACGGACGACGTCGTCGTCGGATCCGTGCCAGGTCATCCAGACCCAGGGCTGCCCGCTGCGCAGCTGCACCTCGAACCCGAGACCGTGACCGCCGTCGACCAGCTGCATCGAGTCCAGGAGGACGCCGTCCGACACCCGGACGCGATTGATGACGGTCGTCTCGGAGGAGTCGTTCGAGCCGGCGACGGCCTGCGACACGAACAGCCAGCCGTTCTCGGGCACGAGCACGAGGTCCTGCATCGTGGTGCGGGCCGCGAGCGCACCGATGTCGACGAACGGGGCCGGATCACCGAGCCGGACGAACGCCGACCGCTCGGCCGTGCGGTCGCGATCCGTGCCGCGCGCGGCGGCGTCCGCCAGGGCAGGACCACCGGCTCCGGCCGCACCGAGCGCCAGCGCGCCGCCGAGCAGCAGCGCTCGCCGCGTGACGTGCTGCACGACCGCTCCTCCGTCCGTCGCGCTCAGCGTGGCGGAGGAGGGAGCGGCTCGTCTACGGCGCGGCGGAATCGAGCCCACGCGCAGCGGGTTCCGTGCTTCCCCTGATCGGCGCAGGATTCGATTGCCGGGACGAAGAGGGGCGCCTCCCCGACGGGAGGCGCCCTTCGAGACGGTCGGGCTCAGGCCAGGCGCTCGTAGGCGGGGGCCGCTCCCCGGATCGCGTCGCCCATGATGTGCACGCGCATGTCGTTGGTCGAGCCGGCGATGCCGGGAGGGCTCCCGGCGATCACGACGACCTTCTCGCCGCGCGTGCAGCGGTCGATGCCGAGCAGCACGTCGTCGACCTGGTGCATCAGCTCGTCCGTGGTGGTCACCCGCGGCACGAGGAACGTCTCGACGCCCCAGCTGAGCGCGAGGCGCGACCGGATGCCGGGCTCCGGCGTGAACGCGAGCACCGGGATGCTCGACCGGAGGCGCACCATGCGGCGCACGGAGTCGCCGGACTCGGTGAAGACGCACAGGTACTTCGCACCGACGAAGTCCGCGACCTCGGCCGCGGCGAGCGTGATGGCGCCGCCCTGGGTTCGGGGCCTGGTGCCGAGCGGCGCGATGCGCTCCAGGCCGTGGTCCTCCGTCGACGACACGATGCGCGCCATCGTCGACACGGTGATGACGGGGTACTCCCCCACGCTCGTCTCGCCGGACAGCATCACCGCGTCGGCGCCGTCGAGCACCGCGTTCGCGACGTCGGAGGTCTCGGCGCGGGTCGGCACCGGGGAGGAGATCATCGACTCGAGCATCTGGGTCGCCACGATGACCGGCTTCGCGAGGCGGCGGGCGATCTCGCACGCCTGCTTCTGCACGATCGGCACCTGCTCGAGCGGCAGCTCGACGCCGAGGTCGCCGCGGGCGACCATCACCCCGTCGAAGCTGTCGATGATCGCCTCGAGGTGCTCCACCGCCTGCGGCTTCTCGATCTTCGCGATCACCGGCACGCGGCGGCCGACGCGGTCCATGATCTCGTGCACCCGCGTGAGGTCGTCGGGGCTGCGGACGAACGACAGCGCGACCAGGTCGGCGCCCAGCCGCAGGCCCCACTCCAGGTCCGCCTCGTCCTTCTCGGACAGCGCGGGCACGTTGACCGCGACGCCGGGCAGGTTGATGCCCTTGTTGTTCGACACGGTGCCGGCGACGACCACGCGGGTGCGGACGCGCACGCCGTCGGTGTCGATGACCTGCACGCGGACCTTGCCGTCGTCGATCAGCAGGAAGTCGCCCGCGCGCACGTCCTGCGGCAGGCCCTTGAAGGTGGTGCCGACGAGCTCCTTCGTGCCGAGGACCTCCTCGGTCGTGATGGTGAGCACGTCGCCCTCGGCGAGCTCGTGGGGGCCGTCGGCGAACCGGCCGAGGCGGATCTTCGGGCCCTGCAGGTCGACCAGCACCGCGACCGCGCGGCCGGAGGCGTCGGACGCCTCGCGCACGTTGCGGTACACGCCCTCGTGGACCTCGTAGCTGCCGTGGCTGAGGTTCATCCGGCACACGTCGACGCCCGCGTCGATCACGGCCCGGATGTTCTCCAGGCTCGAGGTCGCGGGGCCGAGGGTGGCGACGATCTTGGCGCGTCTCATGCGGTGGGGTTCCAGCTTCCGGAGGATCGGGCGGTGCGCGACGAGGCTAGCCGCACCCGGTGGACGGGGATGGACCGGCGCGATCAGACCGCGAGGGCGCGGTCGGTCGGCCGGACGGGGGCGGGCAGCTCGGTGCGGCCCTCCAGGTAGAGGTCGACCTCGGCGGCGACGCTGCGGCCCTCCGCGATCGCCCAGACGATGAGCGACTGGCCGCGGCCGGCGTCGCCCGCGACGAAGACGCCGGGCTCCGACGTCTGGAAGCGGTCGTCGCGGCCGAGGTTGCCGCGCCAGTCGAACGGGACGCCCAGCTGGTCCGCGAGCGCTCCCTGCTCCGGTCCGGTGAAGCCCATCGCGATGAGGACGAGGTCGGCGGGGATGGTCCGCTCGGTGCCGGCCCTCGGCACGCGGCGGCCGTCCAGGTACTCCGTCTCCGCGACGCGCAGGCGGTTCACCCGGCCGTTGTCGTCGGCGAGCAGCTCGACGGTGGAGGCGAGGTACTCGCGGCGGCCGCCCTCCTCGTGCGCCGACGAGATCTCGAACACCGTCGGCGTCATCGGCCAGGGCTGCGAGTCGCTGCGGGAGGCGGGAGGCTGCCGGCCGATGGCGAGGTTCGTCACGCTGGAGGCGCCCTGCCGGTGCGCGGTGCCGATGCAGTCCGCGCCCGTGTCGCCGCCGCCGATGACGACCACGTGGCGGTCCTCCGCGGTGATCTGCGCCGGGACGTCGTCGCCGGCGACCGCCTTGTTCGACTGGGTCAGGTACTCCATCGCGTGGTGCACGCCGTCGAGGTCCCTGCCGGGCACCGGCAGGTCGCGCGGCACCGGGGCGCCCGTCGCGACGACGACCGCGTCGTAGCGCCTCCGCAGCTCGTCCCACGTGATGTCCACGCCGATCTCGACGCCCGCGCGGAAGCGGGTGCCTTCGGCGATCATCTGGTTCAGCCGCTGGTCGAGGCGGTGCTTCTCCATCTTGAACTCGGGGATGCCGTAGCGGATCAGGCCGCCGATGCGGTCGTCCCGCTCGTAGACCGCGACCGTGTGGCCGGCGCGCGTCAGCTGCTGCGCGGCGGCGAGCCCGGCTGGGCCGGAGCCGACGACGGCGACCGTCTTGCCGGTCAGCCGCTGCGGCGGGTGCGGCGTCACCCACCCGTTCTCGAAGGCCTGGTCGATGATCGAGACCTCGACCTGCTTGATCGTCACGGCGGGCTGGTTGATGCCGAGCACGCAGGACGACTCGCACGGCGCGGGGCAGAGCGTGCCCGTGAACTCCGGGAAGTTGTTCGTCGCGTGCAGCCGCTCGATCGCCTCGCGGCCCTCGCCGCGGTGCATGAGGTCGTTCCACTCCGGGATGAGGTTGCCGAGCGGGCAGCCCTGGTGGCAGAAGGGGATGCCGCACTGCATGCAGCGGCCGGCCTGCCGGCGCAGCTCGCCGGAGTCCTGCTGCTCGTAGACCTCCTTCCAGTCCATGAGCCGGACGGAGACGGGCCGCCGGTGGGGCAGCTCGCGCGTGCGGGTCTTCAGGAACCCCTTGGGGTCAGCCACGGATGCCTCCGGCGCGCGCGGAGCACGTCAGCAGGAAGAACGCACTCGGGCAGGAAGAACCGGCCCGATCCTTCCTGCTGTTCGTCGTTCTTCCTGCTGACGTGCTCGAGGATTCCTGCTGTCGTGCTCGAGGGCTGTCAGCCACCTGTCACCTCCAGGATGCGCTTCCAGACCGCGTCGCCGTCGGGGTCGAGGCCCTCGTCCTCGGCCCGCGCGCGGGTCGCGAGCACCGCCGCGTAGTTGCGGGGCAGCACCTTCACGAACTCCCCCACGACCGTGTCGAAGTCGGCGAGCATGCGGGCGGCCAGGCCGGAGTCCGTGAGGACGACGTGCCGCTCCAGCAGGTCGCGCAGGATCGCCGCGTCGGCGCTGTCCATCGGCAGCAGGTCGAGCTCGCCGTTCCGGGCGTCGCCGTTCACGCGGTCGGTGGAGAGGGCGTGCACGTAGGCGGTGCCGCCGGACATGCCCGCGCCCAGGTTCCTGCCGGTGCCGCCGAGGATCACCGCGAGGCCGCCGGTCATGTACTCGAGCGCATGGTCCCCGACGCCCTCGACGACCGCGGTCGCTCCGGAGTTCCGCACGAGGAACCGCTCGCCGACGATGCCGGAGATGAACATCGTGCCCTGCGTCGCGCCGTAGCCGATGACGTTGCCGGCGATGACGTTCTCCGCGGCGTCGTACGACGCGTCGGGGTGCGGGCGCACGACGATCTCGCCGCCCGACAGCCCCTTCCCTACGTAGTCGTTGCTGTCGCCGATCAGGCGCAGCGTGATGCCGGCGGGGAGGAAGGCGCCGAACGACTGCCCGGCCGACCCGGTGAGCGTGACCGTGATCGACCCGGACGGCATGCCGTGCTCGCCGTGCCGCTTCGTCAGCTCGTGGCCGAGCATGGTGCCGACCGCCCGCTCCGTGTTCCGGATCGGCAGGTCGATCCCGATCGATCCGCCGTTCGCGAGCACCTCCGAGGCGCGCTGGATGAGCACGGTGTCGAAGTGCTCGTCGAGCCCGTGGTCCTGGCCGCGGCGCCGGGTCCTCGGCTCCTCGTCGGCGAACGTCGGTCCGACGAGGATCGGCTCGAGGTCGAGCCCGTCGGCCTTCCAGTGCTCGACCGCCGCGTCGACGTCCAGCAGCTCCTTGCGCCCGACGACCTCCTCGAGAGTGCGGTACCCGAGCTGGGCGAGCAGCTCGCGCACCTCCTGGGCGATGAACTCGAAGAAGTTCACGACGAACTCCGGCTTGCCGGAGAACCGCGCCCGCAGCTCGGGGTTCTGTGTCGCGACGCCGACCGGGCAGGTGTCGAGGTGGCAGACGCGCATCATGACGCAGCCCTCCACGATGAGCGGGGCGGTGGCGAAGCCGAACTCCTCCGCGCCCAGCAGCGCGGCGACCACGACGTCGCGACCCGTCTTCATCTGCCCGTCGACCTGCACGGTCACGCGGTCCCGCAGCCCGTTCAGCATCAGCGTCTGCTGCGCCTCCGCGAGCCCGAGCTCCCACGGCGTGCCCGCGTGCTTGAGCGAGTTCAGCGGGGAGGCGCCGGTGCCGCCGTCGTGCCCGGACACGAGCACGACGTCGGCGAGCGCCTTCGTCACGCCCGCCGCGACCGCGCCGATGCCCGACTGGCTGACCAGCTTGACGTGCACGCGCGCCGCGGGGTTCGCCCGCTTGAGGTCGAAGATCAGCTGCTTCAGGTCCTCGATCGAGTAGATGTCGTGGTGCGGCGGCGGCGAGATGAGGCCGACCCCGGCGGTCGAGTGCCGGGTCCGTGCGATCCAGGGGTACATCTTCGCCGGGGGCAGCTGCCCGCCCTCGCCCGGCTTCGCGCCCTGCGCCATCTTGATCTGGATGTCGTCGGCGTGCGTGAGGTACATGCTCGTCACGCCGAAGCGCCCGGAGGCGACCTGCTTGATGCGCGAGCGGCGCTCGGGGTCGAGCAGGCGGTCGACGTCCTCGCCGCCCTCGCCGGTGTTCGAGCGGCCGCCGAGGCGGTTCATCGCGATCGCGAGGGTCTCGTGCGCCTCCTTCGAGATGGAGCCGTACGACATCGCGCCGGTGTTGAAGCGCCGCACGATGGACTCGATCGACTCGACCTCGTCGAGCGGCACCGGCTGCCGGTGCACCGACGCGAAGCGGAACAGGCCGCGAAGCGTCATGAGGTCCTTCGACTGGTCGTCGACCAGGTGCGTGTACTCCTTGAACACGTCGTACCGGCGCGTGCGCGTGGAGTGCTGCAGGCGGAACACGGTGTCCGGGTTGAACAGGTGCGGCGGGCCGCCACGGCGCCACTGGTACTCGCCGCCGGTCGCGAGCCCGGTGTGCGCGAGGGCCGCGTCCTCCTCCGGGAACGCCGCCGCGTGCCGCTGCGCGGACTCGGCCGCGATCTCCGCGATCCCGATGCCGCCGAGCTTCGTGGTCGTGCCGGTGAAGTACTCCTGCACGAACTCGGCGGACAGGCCGACCGCCTCGAACGCCTGCGCACCGGCGTAGGACGACACCGTCGAGATGCCCATCTTCGACATGATCTTCAGCACGCCCTTGCCGAGCGCCTTGATCAGGTTCCCGACGGCCTTCTCCGGCGTGATGCCGGTCAGCTCGCCGGACCGGACGAGCTGCTCCACCGACTCCATGGCGAGGTACGGGTTGACCGCGGAGGCGCCGTAGCCGATGAGCAGGGCGACCTGGTGGACCTCCCGCACGTCGCCGGCCTCGACGATCAGGCCCACCTTCATCCGGTTCTGGTTCCGGATGAGGTGGTGGTGGATCGCGGAGACCATCAGCAGGCTCGGCACGGGCGCGAGCTCGCGCCCCGAGTCGCGGTCGGACAGCACGATGAACTCCGCGCCGCGGTCGATGGCGGCGTCGACCTCCCGGCGCATCGACTCGATGCGGTCCTCGAGCGCGCGCTCGCCGTCCTCGACCCGGTAGAGGCCGCGGACCACCGTGGTGGTCGCCGACCCCGGCGTGCCGTCGATGTGCTGCAGCTTCGCCAGCTCGTCGTTGTCGATGACCGGGAAGTCGAGCACGACCTGGCGCGCGTGCTCGGGGGTCTCCGCGAGCAGGTTCCGCTCGCGGCCGAGGCCGAGCTTCAGCGAGGTGACGACCTCCTCGCGGATGGAGTCGAGCGGCGGGTTCGTCACCTGAGCGAACTGCTGCACGAAGTAGTCGAACAGCAGCCGCGGCCGCTTCGACAGGATGGCGATCGGGGTGTCGGACCCCATCGCGCCGAGCGGCTCGGCGCCCTTCTCCCCCATCGGGGCGAGCAGGATGCGCACCTCCTCCTCCGTGTACCCGAAGGTGCGCTGGCGGCGCTGGACGGAGGCGGGGGTGTGCACGATGTGCTCGCGCTCGGGCAGGTCCGCGAGGTGGATGCGGCCCTGGTCGAGGTACTCGCTCCACGGCTTGGACGCGGCGAGCTCGCCCTTGATCTCGTCGTCGGAGACCACCCTGCGGGCGACCGTATCGACGAGGAACATCTTCCCGGGCCGCAGGCGGCCGCGGCGGGCCACCCGGCCGGGCGCGACGTCGAGCACGCCGGTCTCCGACGCGAGCACGATCAGGCCGTCGGTCGTGACGAGCCAGCGGCCGGGGCGCAGGCCGTTGCGGTCCAGGGTCGCGCCGACGAGCGAGCCGTCGGTGAACACGATCGCCGCGGGGCCGTCCCACGGCTCCATGAGGCCCGAGTGGTACTCGTAGAACGCGCGGCGGGCCGGGTCGAGGTCGGGCTGGTTCTCCCACGCCTCCGGCACCATCATCATCACCGCGTGCGGCAGGCTGCGGCCGCCGAGGCTGAGCAGCTCCACCACCTCGTCGAACGAC